>JAKSSJ010000099.1 GCA_024403215.1 Clostridia bacterium | reverse complement strand
CTTCTGCTATTTAGCAGCTTCTTTCTTCTTTTCCCATTCTGTTACGCAGAGTGAGCAAGCAATATCGCCTGTTACGTTAAGGCAGGTTCTACCCATATCAAAGAGTCTATCTACACCGTAGATAATCATAATCATTTCTACTGGGATTCCAAGGGATTCAAGTACCATTGCAAGCATAATCATACCAGCTCCGGAAACTCCTGCTGTTCCAATGGATGCAAGTGTAGCAGAAACTACTACTATTACCATCTGACCGAGGCTCAAATCCATTCCGCAGCAAGCTGCGAGGAATACTGTAGCAACGCATTGATAAACAGCTGTACCATCCATATTAATTGTTGCACCAAGTGGAAGAATGAAGGAGGAAAGATCCTCTCTTGCGCCAAGCTTATCTGCGCACTCTCTTGATACTGGAAGTGTAGCAACTGAAGATGTTGATGTGAATGCAAAGATCATTGCCGCACTAGCGCCCTTAAAGAAATCCTTTGGGCTAACATGTGCAAATGCCTTTGCAGAAACTGAATATACAAAAACAGCATGGATAATGTATCCAATATAAGCACAAAGAATTACAAGTGCAATTGGTCCAAGAACGTCTGCACCTTGAGTTGCAACAACCCAAGCCATCATTGTGAATACTCCGATTGGAGAAAGTGTAATGATAAATTCCATAATCTTTGAGAATACTTCATTGAGTGATTCCAAAAGCTCTGCAGCCTTCTTTCCCTTCTCTCCTGCTGCAAGAACGCCGGCACCAATAAAGAGTGCAATAACAATTACTTGAAGCATATTAGCAGTAGAGAATGCAGTCCACATATTGCTTGGGAAGATGTTTACTAAAGTATCCATAAAGTTTGCGCTTGTTGCCTTATCCCAAACAGCGCCTTCCTGAAGGGCAATTGTTGGGAACCAGCCAAGTCCATCAAACAATGAACCAACAGCAAGTCCGATTACGCAAGCAATAGCTGTTGTGCAGAGGAAGTAAACAACTGTCTTCCATCCTGCGGAACCAACCTTTTTGATATCGCCCATTGAGATAATTCCGCATACCATACTAAGAAGTACGATAGGAACTACAATGAACTTTAAAAGGTTAATAAAAATTGTTCCAAGAGGCTTAAGATAGTTAGTTGTAAAGGAAGCTGTATTTGTAAAGTAGCAAATAAGACCTACAACAATACCTAAAGCCAGAGCAATAAGAATTTGTGCTGGTAAACCAAGTTTCTTCTTTTTTTCCATGTCTGTTCTCCTTACTTTTTACGAGCACAACAGATTGTGCTCTTATATATAAAGGTATTTTATTACATTCATACTACGTTTGCAAGAGAAATTTCGCAAAAACAGCAAAAAACCTTAAATATTCCGTAGAATTCAAGCATAAATACCAATCTACGATAAATATTTCGCTATTTCAGATAAACAACTGTATCTTCAAGTGCTTTTCTATCATTATGCCTTTCAGATGGCTTTCCGCCCTCTGCTGCATAGCCAATAGGAAGTATAGCTGTAAGCTCAATATTCTCTGGAAGACCAAGGATTTTCTCTGCCTCGCCATGAGCAAAGGCACCTACCCAGCAGCTTTGAATTCCAAGGTTTTCAGCCTCTAAAATCATATGTGTTACGACTATTGAATTGTCAATCTCGCCAAAATTTCTATCTTCTTTACCAGGGATGTTAAACACCACATCGTAGTCAAAGCCGATAGCAAGAACAACTGGAGCATTATATCTGCACCTTGTGAAGCTATCTACCTTCTTCAAAAGCTCTTCGCCCTCTAAAACATAAATCTTCTGAGGCTGGCTATTTCTAGCTGTTGGTGCGAGCCTTCCTGCCTCAAGGATTTTTTCTAAATCCTCCTTTGCCACTAGCTTGTCTAAAAATGATCTGCATGAATATCTTTTCTCTGCTAATTCTAAAAAATCCATTTCTGCCTCCTCTTAAAGTCGTTGCTTTTGAAAAAGTCTTGCATTTCTTTTATCTGCTCCGGAGTGTAGCCGAAGTCGGGTGTTGGAGTTTTCTTTGGCATTGGTTCACATCCTTTGTGTTATAAGTATGAGTTTATGA
>JAKSSJ010000098.1 GCA_024403215.1 Clostridia bacterium | reverse complement strand
TCGAAATATGGTCCAATCTGTGCAAGATCAATCTCTTCTACTGGAGTTGTTGTAAAAATAACGCAGTGTGGGTTACCCATTGATACGCATGTAATCGCGTATGTCTCACCATTTACAACAATCTTCTCATCAACGATTCTGTCACCTTTAAGATTTACAGGAATAAGCTCAGGCTCAAGGATTGCCTTACCCATATCTACTACTGCTGCCTGCGCTTCATTGTTCTCATCTGTAATCATCTTTAAGTATTTAATACCACTTAAAGTTTCTACGGAGAGTTCATCCTTCTTGAATTCACCGCCAATAACATCGTGTAGGAACTTACCTACGCAACGAACGCCGTTACCACACATCTTTCCTTCAGAACCGTCAAGATTAAACATAATCATGCGTCCATCTGCTACATCGGATGGAGCAACAAGAATAAGTCCATCGCTTCCAATTCCAAAATGTCTGTCTGAAACCTTAATTGCAAGTTCTGCTGGGTTTTCTACCTTTGTCTTAAATGCGTCGATATAAACATAATCGTTACCGCATCCATGCATCTTCACAAATTCATACTTCAAATTACCAGCCCCCAATCAGTAATCGTATGTCCTTATAACATCGTAAGCAGTCTCAAGACGTGTCACTCCGTTATTCATGGATTCTTTCTCTATATGCTTATGAGCCTGTTCTTCTCTCATGCAAAGAACCTCCATAAGTAAAAGCTTCGCTCTAGTAATAACTTTCTCCTCATCGATCTTGCGCTTTAAAGTACAAAGACGAATGTGCGCCATATCTGCAGCATTAAGAGCAACCATAAATGCATTCTTTGTCAAAGGCTTAACAAGTAAGGTTGCACCAAGTTCCAAAAGTTCCTCTCTGTCCTTTGCTTCCTGCTCCTTCGAAAAGTCCGTCTCGGAAGCAATATAGATAATCGTAGCCGTTGGATGCTTGGTAGCAATTCTTACAGCCTCTATCGAAAGCTGCTTCGAAATATCTGAAGAAACAATAAGAAGTCCAAAGTCTCCTTCTTTTGCAAGTTTTATTCCCTCATTATTTATATAACACTCTCTAATACTATGGGGATGCTTAAGTCCGCTGACAACAAACTTCTTGAGAACTTCGTTGCGGCTGGTCTCATCAAATAATATAAGAATCTTATCAATACCAGAAGAACACATAAGCATACCTTCCTTTCTATTTTCTATGGCTAGTTTAACAGTTAGCACATGCTTTTTGCAATTTATTTTTCTTTGAATTGCAAAAATCAAGAAAAATTTCTTGCTTTTTGCACTAATACAGTCCGTTTCTGCAAGTTATCAAAAAAGTTTATTCATTTTTCTGTTGACAATGATGGAATCGTGCATTAACATACGTCCATAAAACAAAGCAAAGGCGCTTGAATGAGGAAGATGAACTCCATTTTCTTGATTCAGGCGCCTTTTCTGTTTAAGACAGGAGGAAAAACAAGATGACAAATGTACCTGAGATTTTTGGAACAATGGTCTTCAACGAGCAGATCATGAGATCAAGACTTCCAAAGCAGACTTTTAAGGCTATGAAGAAGACAATCGAAGAAGGTCTTCCACTTGATATCGACGTAGCTAACGTAGTTGCTGCTGCAATGAAGGACTGGGCTATCGAGAAGGGTGCTACACACTTCACTCACTGGTTCCAGCCACTTACTGGTGTAACAGCTGAGAAGCACGACAGTTTCATTTCACCAACAGCTGAGGGCGGAGTAATCATGGAGTTCTCTGGTAAGGAACTCGTAAGAGGTGAGCCAGATGCTTCTTCTTTCCCATCAGGTGGACTTAGAGCTACATTCGAGGCTAGAGGTTATACAGCATGGGACCCAACAAGTTACGCTTTCATTAAGGATGGCACACTTTGTATCCCAACAGCTTTCTGCTCATACGGCGGTGAGGCTCTCGACAAGAAGACTCCACTTCTTAGATCAATGGAAGTTATCAGCAAGCAGGCTGTTAGAATCCTTAGACTTTTCGGTAACACAGCTGAGCCTCTTTCAGTTAGAACAACAGTAGGTCCTGAGCAGGAGTACTTCCTCATTCCAGTTGAGCTTTACAACCAGCGTAAGGATTTGATTTTTACAGGTAGAACACTCTTTGGTGCTAAGCCACCTAAGGGACAGGAGCTCGAAGATCACTACTTCGGTGCTATTAAGCCAAGAGTTTCAGCTTACA
>JAKSSJ010000097.1 GCA_024403215.1 Clostridia bacterium | reverse complement strand
GAGAAGGCAACAGACTTTGTACCAGTAAGTATCTGAGCACCTCTATATACATCAAATAGCTTAACTGACTCAAGAAGATCTCCGGCAACTCTTTTGATCTCCTTTTCAAGATCTCCTACTTTAATCTCTTCTTTTACTACCATAGCAAAGTCTCTAACCATTGCTGGGTACTTTGGAAGCTGAGTATATTTCTTCTCGGTCTTTGCTAAAGCATAGATGAGGTTAAATTCCATTTCTGCAGCATATACTTCTGCATCAATACCGTAGTTATCACAAACTGTAGGATGAACCTGACCAAATGTTCCAACCTTTACTCCATCAATTACAAGGTTTGCGCATCTTCCCGGATGGAAAATATTATTTGAGCTTTCTGTTTCAAACTCAGGTTCTTTAATACCGAGCTTGTATAACATCTCAGTAATTCTTCCCTTCATTACGAAGAAGTTTTCTTCTGGGCCAAAGGCTAACATGCAAAGTGCATCTTTTTCTTCTGGGAGCACTCCATCGCCTTTTCCGTTGTTATAGAAGGTATTACCAAGTTCAAATATAGCAATTGAAGGGATGCTTCTTGAATAGTTTGTATATGCAACATTTAATGCATTAGGAAGAAGCATTGTTCTCATTACAGAGGTTTCATCTCCTAGTGGGTTAATAAGCTTTACCCAAGCTCTTCTATATGAATCTTCTGCAAGACCAATCTTATCAGCAGACTTTGGACTTACAAATGAATAAGTCTGAATTTCGTCCATACCAAGTCCAATTAAAGTTTCTTTTGTAATTCTTCTTATTGCCTGAGATTTAGTCTCTATTGATTCATTAGAGCTCTTTGGAATAGTTATAGGAAGCTTATCGTAGCCATACATTCTTGCAATCTCTTCCACATAGTCCTCTTCAATAGCAAGATCTTGTCTTACTGTTGGAGCTGTAACTGTGATGATATCCTTTCCATCATACTTGCATTCAATTTCGAGTGGCTTTAAGAAATCCATCATCTCTTCTGCAGTAAGAGTAACTCCCATGAGCTTATTCATTCTGCTAGCTCTGATATTAATGGTTACAGGCTTTGCAACTTCTGGATAAACATCTACATCTCCATCTAATACTGTCCCTGCTCCAAGAAGCTCTACAAGATAGCAGAATCTATCGCAAGCGTCCTTTGCAAGATTTGGATCTATGCCTTTTTCAAATCTACCCGATGCTTCTGTTCTTAAGGTTAAAGCCTTAGATGTTTTTCTTACACTATCACCAAGGAAGTTTGCAGATTCAACAAGAACCATGTTTGTATCATCTTTAATTTCAGAATCAAGACCACCCATAACACCTGCAATAGCAGACGCACCCTTCTCATCTCTTATTGTAAGCATAGAAGATGTAAGTGTTCTTTCTACTCCATCTAAAGTTGTAAACTTTTCTCCTTCAGATGCTGTATCTACAATAATGTGGCTGCCAGCAACAGTTCTAATATCAAAGGCATGAAGTGGCTGACCATATTCAAGCATTACAAAGTTTGTAATATCAACTATGTTATTGATAGGACGCATACCGGAGAACATAAGACATCTTTGGAGCCACCATGGTGACTGCTCAATCTTAATGTCTTTAATTACTCTGCAGCAATATCTTCTGCAAAGCTCTGGCTTTTTAACATCAACCTTGATGTAATCTGCGCTCTTCTCCTTTGCAATTTTCTTGCACTGTGTATCAGGATATCTAAGTTCGGTTTTAAATGTTGCAGAAGCCTCTCTTGCCATACCTATCATTGAAAGGCAATCAGGTCTATTAGGTGTGATTTCAAAATCAACAACAGCTTCTTTAAGACCTAAGGCTTCTTTTAAGTCATCTCCAGCTTTAAAGCTATCATCTAAAATCCAAATTCCATCCTTTGAAAATACAGGAGCAACCTTCTCATCAAAGCCAAGCTCTGTGCATGCACAAAGCATACCAAAGGAATCAACTCCTCTAAGCTGACCATTGTGAATAGTAACGCCCTCTTCTGTCTTTGGCTGGCCATGGAGTGGTCCTGGAATATGAGAGCCATCAAGGCAAACAGGAACTGTTGCACCAACAAAAATATTGCTTGCACCTGTTACAATCTGAACGAGCTCCTTCTTTCCAACGTTTACTTGGCAAACAGAAAGCTTATCTGCATTAGGATGCTTTTCAATCTTCTCAATCTTTCCTACTACAACACCTTCAATTCCATCACCATAGTAATTGATGACTTCAAGGTTTGATCCGGAAAGAACCATTTTATCTACGAATTCTTGTACACCAAGATTGACATCTGTATAATCTTTTATCCATCTAATTGGTACTAACATCGCTTGCCTCCTTACTTGAACTGTTCAATGAAACGAACATCGTTTTCATAAAGAAGACG
>JAKSSJ010000096.1 GCA_024403215.1 Clostridia bacterium | reverse complement strand
GCTTTGCATTTTACGAAGAAGCAAAGAAGGCTTACTGCGTTATAGCAACCTCCGAAACAAGCCAGTATGCGAATGTCATCCTTCAAAAGGGATGTGTACTGTAAAGAAAGAGAGACCTGAGTTTCCTCAGGTCTCACAGAGCGTCGACAAAGAGGGTACGCGGCCTAACCGGCCGCGCACCCTCTTTTTATGTTCGATTTGTCTTTTTGAGTGATGATTTCTGTCATTCCAAAAGAAAAATACAATAATGGCTTAGGCCATTACCGCTTTTCTTCCTCTCATTTCAAGCATCATTGCGAGTTTCTTTAAATTCATACACGCAAACGTGAGCCCGGTTTTCATTTCCATACGGGCTTTTCCATACATCTGTGTATATCTGAATCCATGGTTTTCTTTTGCTGTTCCAAAGATTCGCTCTATTGTCTCCTTACGGTGAGAATACACTTCTTTCATTCCAAGGGTGTGCCTTAAATCATCAGCACGTTCCATGTAATCATCCCAAATATGCTGCGTAATTACCTTTACGTGATTCTTACTGTTTGTACACTGAGCAAGATAAGGGCAGCTTGCACAAGTGTTTCCGCAGCTCTTGTATTCGCGATAACCTTCACGATTAGTTGTGCTATAGTTCAGCACCTGATCATTTGGACAAATGTAACAATCATTGTATTCATCATAAACATAGTCGGATTTTTTGAAAAAATCGTCCTTTGTCATAGGGCGTTTGTAAGGGAAGAGAGGCTGGATGTTGTTGTCATAGCATAACTTAGCAATAGCAGGGTTCTTATATCCTGCATCGACGACCAGCGTTTCTATACCAATGTTTTTAATCTTATCAAATAGTCCCTTGAAGGTTCTGCTGTCATGAAGATTGCCTGGGTTAACAGTGTAGTTAATAATCCATCCATTTTTGTCACAGGCAGTCTCAACTGCATATGCAAAGACATTCTTGTGCTCGCCTTTTCTAAACCAACCACTTTCAGGGTCTGTGGTACTTTCTTTGATGGTTTTTGCATCTTTTGGCAGGTCATCTGTGTACTCGCTAAAGTTACCGCCGCCCTGAGATGGTTTATTGTCATCATCCTTATCTTTGAGAGGCTTTTTTCCATGATCAACACGATCCTTATCTACCTCTTTCCTAAGCATATCTTCGTAGAACAGTGCCTCTTCTTTGGCTATTCTCTGTCGCATTTTTTTATTGTTCGCTCTTGCCTTTACATGAGTAGCATCGACAAATATTTCTGTAGGATCAACAAGCTTGAATTTATAGCATTCCTCAAGGATATGAGCAAATATCTGCTGAAACAGGTCTGTATCCTTAAATCTTCTTGAGTAATTCTTACCAAAGGTAGAAAAATGTGGTACATCGTCATACAGAGATAAACGAAGGAACCAGCGATAAGCAATGTTTACTTCAATGTCCTTAATTGTCTGACGCATGCTTTTAATTCCATAGAGATATTGAATTAACGCAATCTTAATAAGGACAACAGGATCAATACTTGGTCTACCATTATCAAGGCAGTATTTATCTTCGACAAGGTCATATATGAAGTTCCAGTCAATGGCTCTGTCAATAATTCTAAGAAGATGATCCCTTGGAACAAGGTCATCCATATTTACTATCTGAAGTTCATTATTGAATTTATCGCCTTCACGAGACATCATAGAGGTTATCCTACCTGTTTTTTGATAAGATAATTATATCACAAAAAGTAGCCTAAAGCCAGTAAAATCAAGGCTTTAAGCCACTTTTTTTATCTTTAAAAACGAGCAAACCCAGCGGCGCCAGCCGCTGGGTTTGTCTACAGTCTGAAAGAACGGCTTATGCAGCCGTTCTTTTTTGTGTATTCATTTATTTAACGTATTTTTCAAGTGTTGCTGCAACAGCGCCTTTACCTGCAATAAGTTCGATGAAATAGTCCGAAACCTTCTCGGCAAGACCGACTTCATAAAGGTCAACGCCCCAGATTTTGTTCATCTTGAGAATAGGCACAATCTTTTCTGGAGCTTCTTTGCCGTCACCAGGCTTAATATCCTTTACAAGAGGGCATACATCAGCAAGCATCGGATCTGAACTGAGTTCAAATGCATTGCCGTTGTCGTCAACAGCCATAATGTAACGAATCCAGCCTGCATATACAAGAGGAATAAGCTTAAGGTCCGAAACCATTAATTTATCGCTCTTTGCATAAGCCTTAACAGTCTCACCGAAACGAATCGGAAGCTTCTGTGATGTATCGGTAGCAATACGCTGAGGTGCATCCGGCATGAAGGGATTGGGAATTCTCTTCTCAACAACATCGTCTATGAAATCCTTGGGGTTGATGATGCCGGGATTTACAACCACGGGAAGTCCTTCCACATAACCGATTGTCTC
>JAKSSJ010000095.1 GCA_024403215.1 Clostridia bacterium | reverse complement strand
GAAGAGGCTAAGGAAATTAGTAAACGTGCTAAACTCAATACTGAGATACTTTCCAGAAGAGAGCTGATGGACAACTATAAGAAATATAACTACCTGGCTAAAAAGGATATCAAAGAGAGAGAAGCTGAGGAAAGAACTCTTGCCAATACTACAGAACCTCAAGATGCCATGGAGCTTGCTCGTTGGCTTGCGCAAGACTTTGTGGCTCTTAATGAGAATGGTTATAGAGAGTTTATTCAAAATGAATTGTTTGAGGATTTGCAAGAGGAGCTTGCCAAAGATTTAGAACTTTTAGAAAAGGTAGTTGAACGCTTTGCTGGTAATATGGAGGCTGAACTTTTAACAACTGAGCATCCTTTGAGATGGGGAAAGATTGCCAGCGTACATAATAACCATAGCAAAACCTTGAAGTCTACTTTAGGCTTGGATTTGGATCAATTCCTCTCTTACGCTGCTTTGCAAGTCGAAAGCATGCTGGAAGGCATTGTTAATGGTGTTTTCTATGTATATTCTTCTTACAGATTCGACGCAAGAGGCGAGAAGATTACCAAAGAGATTCAAGAAATGTTATCTTCCGATGTCTTTGAAAAGATTGAAGGGGAAAAACGCAGAATCGTTGGCTCAATTATTAAAATTATCCAACAAGGGATGGATGAGGTATTCTTCCTGCCTTTGATTAATACTCTGGAAAAGGCTCTTGAGGCTGAATTTGCCATTCTTGCAGATTGGAAAGCTCTCAAAGCTGCAACCGAAGCTAAGCTAGAACAAGAAAAAGAGCAATGCTCTGCGACCATAGCGCAAATGGAAGAATATAAGCAAAATATTCAAACTCTGCAAAAAGAAATAGAGGCTTAAGGTTATAGCACTTGGAAAGTATTCCAGGTGCTATTCCTGTGAATTTGCTGTTATCATAGAAAGGCTTGGTGTCTAATGGGAGAAGTATTCTCTGTTGAAAGTAAAGAGTCCGTAAGTGCTTCTACTATGCAAATCTTGCAAGGAAATGCTGTTATTGGTGGCATAGCTTTGGCAAAGATTTTAGTTCTCAAGGCTCATCCTAAAATTGAAAAGAAGGAAATTTGCGATATCAATGCAGAAATTGCTCCACTCGAAGCTGCTTTGGAAAGTGTTAAGGCAGATATGCAAGCAGAAATCGCTACTGCAGATAGCAAGTCTAAGGATGTTTTGAATGCTCAGCTGATGATGCTGGAGGATGTAAGCTTTATAGATGCTGTAAATGACCAAATTACGGAGGTTCAGACTTGTGCTGAATATGCTGCAGTAGCCGCAGGTAAGGTTTTGGCTGCAGAGTTTGAAACCATGCATGATAGCTATATGCGAGCTCGTAGTGAGGATATGAAGCAAATCGCCCAACGTGTTGCTGATAAGCTCACAGGCTTTACCAATGATTTAGATTTGCACGAAGAAGTAATCCTTATGGCGGAAGAATTTACTCCTGCTCAACTTGCAGCTTTTGATAAAAAATATGTTAAAGGTTTGGTTGCTCACAAGGGTAATGCTACTTCTCATACTGCGATTCTTGCGGGAAATTATGGCTTGCCCTATATCTTTGGGGTTGAAACTGATGAAAAATTTGCAGGAGTAGATGCCGTGTTGGATGCAGAAAATGGCTGTTTAGTGCTTAATCCATCTGAAGAAAAACTAGAATGGGCTAAGGCTAAACTTGCCGAAAAGGATACTATCCTGGCTCAAGAAGAAGCTGCTACAAAGATGAAGGTATATGCTAATATTTCTGGTATTGAAGATGTTGAACAAGCACTAAAAAACAAGGCAGATGGCATAGGCCTATTCCGTACGGAATTTCTGTTCATGAACCGTGACAGTGCTCCTAGTGAAGAAGAACAATATAGTGTATATAAGGAAGTTCTAGAGGCAATTGGGAATAAGCCTGTGATTATTCGTACCATCGACATTGGAACTGATAAGCCTGCAGCATATCTTGACATGCCGGTTGAAGCAAATCCTGCTTTGGGACTTAGAGGTGTGCGTGTGAGTCTTGCCTTTAAATCCTTATTTCAGGATCAGTTAAAAGCTCTTTTGAGAGCTGCAATTTATGGTAATCTTTCTGTAATGTTTCCGATGATCACATCGGTTAAAGAGATAGATGCCATTAAAGAACAGGTAATTTTGGCTATTCAAGAGCTAGAAGAAAAGCATATAGCTTATCGAATGCCTAAATTTGGTATTATGATAGAGACTCCTGCTGCAGCTATTTGCAGTGAAGAGCTTGCCAAGCATGTGGACTTTTTTTCCATTGGTACAAACGATTTGACTCAATACACGTTAGCATTGGACAGACAAGCAGAAGGTATGGAGGCTTATTATGAGCCCAGACACGAAGCAATCTTGCGCTTGATTGAAATGACCATTGTAGGTGCTCATAATAACAATATTCCTGTTGGTATCTGCGGACAATTGGGTGCAGACAAAAAGATTTTGCCTCGTTTGGTAGAGGCTGGACTTGATGAAGTGTCCGTAGCCATTGCTAGCATTCCCGAGGTTCGCCAAATAATTTTGGAGGCAGAAGGAAAAGGTCAGGAAGATGCTCAAGATACTTTTGAGAAGGAAGAAACTAGAGTTTTAGCTCCGGTAGTTGAAGTACAAGAAACTATGGAGAAAGCTCAAGCTTTTTCT
>JAKSSJ010000094.1 GCA_024403215.1 Clostridia bacterium | reverse complement strand
CATTGCATCTACTAATTTTATTTTATTGAACTGATTAACCCGTCTTTCATTTTTTCCTGTTGATTCGCAAGCCATATGATTCTCCTATATAGAATAAAGACAAAGTTTTTCTACTGTGTCTTCTATAGTTGTATTGTTACAATCAATTACAATATCCGCATATTTTTCGTAAAGTGTCTCCCGTTTATGAAACATATCTTCTATTGTTTCAACTTTATCCATATTATCAAGACGTTCTTGCTTATCGAATGTCATGATAGCATCGTGCATCTTAGATACTGCATATTCTCTAACTGCTGCATCGATTTCTTCGGATGGCTTGTAAAGATTAACTTCCATCTTTTCTTTACCAATTTCAGCAACAATTTCTTTGATGAAACGGCAAATCTTTTTAATTTCTTCATGACCAAACATGATAGCATCGAGCATGATGTCTTCAGGAATTTCCTGAGCTCCAGCTTCTACCATCATGATAGCTTCTTCTGTACCTGCAACATACATGGAGAGATCAGAAACTGCTCTCTGCTCAAGTGTTGGGTTAATTACAAACTGTCCGTCTACTCTTCCAACAAGAACTGATCCTGTAGGACCATCCCATGGAATATCGGAAATTGCAAGAGCAACTGATGAACCAATCATTGCACAAATTTCTGGAGCGCAATCAAGATCAATGCTCATTACAACAGCCTGAACCTCTACTGCATTAAAGAATCCCTTTGGGAAAAGTGGACGAAGAGGTCTATCCATAAGTCTGCACTTTAAGATAGCTTTTTCTGTTGGTCTACCTTCTCTTTTAATAAAACCACCAGGAATTCTTCCAACTGCATATTGCTTTTCCTCATAGTCACAAGAAAGTGGGAAGAAGTCTGCATCTTCATTTGCTTCCTTTGCACAGCAAGCAGTAACGTTAACAACGGTGTCGCCGTACTTAACCATTACTTGTCCGTTTGTCTGTTCGCAAACCTTTCCGATTTCAAGTTCCATCAGTCTGCCGCCAATAGCAGTTCTAAATGTTCTGTAATCTGTAAATCTCATAATATAACCTTTCCTGGGTCCGGCTTGACAATTCAGAGCAGCTCCATTTGCTCTCAATTCTCAAGCGGGAACCCAAAACAAAACTATAAGGCGGGAAAATTCCCGCCTTAATACCAAAACTATTTTCTTAAGTTAAGGCGAGCGATAAGATTTCTGTATCTTTCGATATCCTTTTCCTTAAGATATGCAAGAAGATTTCTTCTGTGACCAACCATCTTTAAAAGTCCACGTCTGGAGTGATTGTCTTTTGCATGTGTTTGTAAGTGTTCGTTTAAATCATTGATTCTGTAAGTAAGAATAGCAACTTGAACTTCTGGGGAACCAGTATCTCCTGGGCATGTTGCAAATTCCTTCATGATTTCTGCTTTTTTCTCTGTTGTAAGCATAAAAAAATTCTCCTTTTCTTTCCGTACGCCTTAAGCTGTGATGACCGATGGAGCTTCAAATCTCAAAGCAAAAGGTAAATTTAATTGACACAATATATTAGCATTTATATGCCTTGGCGTCAAGACAATCTTGCTCAATTTGAGCTGCTAATTCTTCTATATTATTAAAGAGCCTTTCGGGTCTTAATAAATCTATAAACTCAACTTCTACAATTTGGCCGTATAAATCGCCTTCAAATCCAAAAATATGAGTCTCGGCATTCTTTGCAAAGCTTCCAAGAGTTGGTTTTATGCCAACATTTGTAACGCTTTTAAATTCAGTATTGTTTACATAAGTTTTTGTTACGTACACACCGTTTAGAGGTAAAGCATATTCCTCGAGTAGATTCAGGTTAATCGTTGGAAATCCAATGGTTCTGCCCACTTTTTGACCCTCAATAACCCTGCCTTTAAGCTTATATCTACGCCCTACGCATTCAAGGTAATCTTTCATATTGCCTTCCCCAATGAGCTTTCTTATCCTTGTTGAAGAAACGGCCTCGCCAAGCACATCTACCTCTGGGATAATACTTACGTCAAAGCCATATTCTGCGCCAAAATCCTTTAGCATAGCAGGATTTCCCTTGGCCATATATCCGAAGCTATAATTAAAACCGCAAACAACATGCTTAGCCTTTAGAGATTTAACGAGGCACCTTTTTACAAAGACATCTGGTTCTGAGGTTCTCATAAATTCGTTAAAAGCTACGTTAACCATATAGTCAACTCCAAGATCTTCAATAATCTGAGCCTTTGCATCAAGATCTAGGATGTTTTTTACGACCGTTTTTTTAGATAATACGTTTAAAGGATGATTAGAAAAAGTAAAAACAACAGAAGAACAATTTTTCTCCTGCGCAAGTTTTACCGCTTCTTTAATTAAAGCCTGATGACCCTTATGAATTCCGTCAAAGTTACCCAGCGCAACGACTGAAGATTCCAAAATTCTTTGAGCATCATCAAGGTAGTTAATAATCTTCATCTATATTAATTTTATTCGTCCCAGTGAAATACTTTAATTGGCTTAATATAGCCATCTTCTCTTTGGGCAATTCCGACAAGCGAGCCCTCATGCATAACTGCTATAGGATAATCAGGCTCACCAGCATTTCTAACAGTCATTCCATCAGAAAACATTTTGTATGCCCTGCCGTCTATTTCTATCTTTGGCATCCAATCAATTGATTCATCAATTGGTCTAATAAGCTTTAGAACATCCTCTC
>JAKSSJ010000093.1 GCA_024403215.1 Clostridia bacterium | reverse complement strand
GCATGGTTTGATTACGCAGAGCGCCTTGTTAGAACAGGTTACTTTGCAAAGGGAGGAAGAGACAAGCAGCGTGGCATAGATATTTGCTGGTATCTATGGTGCGGATGCAAGAGTCCTCTGTTTGGCAAAGAAAGAATTACAACCTTTGAAAGGTTATTTATAGAAGATCCAGAAACTCATGTCGAGCCAAAGAATCCGTACTACAATCTCCTGGATGATGTTGGAACAGTAGAAAAGCTTCTTAAAGAATTTGGCGGAGATGTTAAAAATGGTTGCATAATTAACGGTCATATGCCAGTAAAGAAAGGCAGCAATCCAATTAAGGCTAAAGGAAGAGCCTTTATAATTGATGGCGGTTTTGCAAAGGCTTATCAAAAGACAACTGGTATTGCTGGATATTCTCTGATTCAAAACTCTTATGGATTTATTCTAACTTCCCACGAGCCTTTTGAATCAAAAGAAAAGGCAGTAAGAGATGAGCTTGATATTCATGCAACTCAAGTTGCAAAGAAAAATATTAAAAAGCGTATTTTAAATAAAGATACCGATGAGGGAAGAGAAAGACAGGTTACAATTAATCTTCTCAAAAAACTGCTTGAATGCTACAAGACAGCACAAATCAAAGAAACAAAGTAATTTAAATCAGGATATATTAGTGGAAGAGCAAAACAAGAAGAAAACTTTTGTGGCAGGCGCAGCCGTGCTTGGAATAGTGGGATTATTTATTAAGCTTTTAGGAGCTGTATTTAGAGTACCACTTACAAACATAATAGGTGCATCTGGAATGGGATACTATCAAACAGCGTATCCTGTTTATAACATGCTCTTAATGGTATCAACCTCTGGTCTTCCAACATCTATATCTAGAATGGTTGCTGAAAGAAGAGCCCAGGAGCATTATTACGAGGCTCACAGAACTCTTATGGTTTCATTTAAGCTCATGCTTTCAATTGGAATTGTAACAAGCGTTCTGCTCTTTATTTTTGCTCCACAAATTTGCGCTTTCCAATTAGAACCTGATGCAGTATTTGCAATGAGAGCAACAGCGCCAGCACTTTTATTCTGCCCTGTGATGTCTTGCTTTAGAGGCTTCTTCCAGGGAAGAAGAAACATGAAGCCAACGGCTTTCTCGCAGGCTCTAGAGCAGATTGGAAGAGTAGGCTTTGGCCTTGGGCTTGCATATCTTCTGCTAAAAATTGATGAGGCTCATGCAGCAGCAGGCGCATCCGCAGGCGCATCCTTTGGCGGATTATTTGGTCTTCTAGCAGTTCTATTTGTTTATGCAAGAGAAAAGCACAACATTGATGAGGAAATAGGTCTTGATAGAACGCCTATTCAAAAAGAAAGAGAAATATTAAAAGAGATATTAATCATTGCAATCCCAATTACTATTGGTGCTGCAATTGTTCCTATACTAAATTGGATTGATACTTTAATCGTAAAGAGAAGATTAATTGAAATAGGCTTTGCCGCAGATACAGCAAGAACTATGTTCGGCGAGCTTTCTGGCATGGCGGCTCCTATTATCAATTTCCCAATGGTATTTACTCAAGCTGTTACGATGAGCATAGTTCCTGTCATAACTGATGCTTATAAGAAAAACGATGCAAGCTTTATAAGGCATAATAGCGAGCTTGGGCTAAGATATGCATTTATCATAATGCTTCCTTGCGCAGCAGGTCTTATCATACTTGCCGAGCCTGTAATGAAGCTTTTATACCCAAGGCAAATCGAAAGCGCAATAGCGGCTGCAGGCTGCCTGGTAATCTATGCTGTAGGAATGATCTTTATTGCATCTATTCAGGCAATGTCGGGAATACTTCAAGGCATAGGAAAGCAAAACATTCCAGTAATTAACCTTGGAATAGGCGCAGTTATTAAAGTAATCATTACATACATCTTAACAGGAGTTCCTGCTATAAATGTAAAGGGTGCAGCCATAGGAACAGCAGCTGCTTATATAATAGCAGCAGCTCTAAATTATAGGGCTTTGGTAAAATATACCGGCACAAGAATTAATGTAAGACTTACAATCGTAAAGCCTTTAGTGTCTTCCCTTGCAATGGGCGCATGCGTATGGCTTGGATACAAGGTTGCAATAGGACATTTTGGAAATGCAGTATCAACTCTTATTTCCATAGCAATTGGCGTACTGGTTTATGTGATTATGATTTTCGTTACAAAGACCATTACAGCAGCAGATTTGGAAAGCGTTCCAAAGCTGAGAAAACTGTCAAAACTGCTTACTAAGATGAAACTTGTAAAATAGAGGTAATTTGTCAAAAACTTGTCTTAAGAAAATGTGAAAAAACCTTGAAATCTTTGAGATTTCAAGGTTTTTATATTGACACGACTTCCTATTTGAGTATAATAGCACTATCACTCTCTTGGCGAGGGTAGTAAGGAGGATAGGATGAATAAGACAGAACTTATCGATGCAGTTGCAGGAAGAACAGGCATCACAAAGAAGGACACTGAAGCTACAATTAATGCTCTGATTGAATCTATACAAGCAGAGCTCAAGAATAAAGATGGAAAAGTACAACTTATCGGTTTCGGAACATTTGAAGTTAGAAACAGAAAGGCTCGTCAGGGAAGAAACCCACAAAGCCCAAAGGACATGGTTGACATTCCAGCTTGCAAGGCTCCTGTTTTTAAAGCAGGCAAAGCTTTCAAGGATGCTGTAAACGGCAAGTAGTTTTTAAAACCTCAGGATTAAATCCTGAGGTTTTTTTATCTGAATTCATGCGAGAATACCCCGCCTTCACAAGTTCATTACGAATGTTTTGAACTAAGGCGGGGATGAATCGCCTCGAAAAATA
>JAKSSJ010000092.1 GCA_024403215.1 Clostridia bacterium | reverse complement strand
CTTGCTTTAGATGAAATCTTCCAAACCAATCAAGATGATGCGGAAGACGAATTCAATGAGCTTGTTGAAGAGTTTGAAACAAAAGACGAGATTAAAAAGCGCAAGAAGGCAGAAAAGGAAGAGTATAAGGCAGACGAAAAGCTTCTCAAGAGCAAAAAGCTCACAAAAGAAGAAGAGGACGCCATCTGGCTTAAACGCGCAAAGCAAGCAGAAGAAAATAAGAAGAGAAAGCAGAATACTGCTAAGAAAAAGAATAAGAAAAAGACTACTTGGCAGGATATGTCTTTGCTTTCTCCATACACCAATATTAAGGATGGCTTTATTGAATACGGTAATAAGTATTACGGTGTTGCAATTGAAATCCCTAATGTTGAATTTAAATTTTTCTCTGAATACAGAAGGGATAATGCAATAGAGAATGGTCTCGGCTCAATTCTTAGAGCGATGAGAGGGGACTATTCAGCAAATATAGTAAAGATTGAAAGACCTATAGGTTACGAAGAGCATCTTAACCTGGAATATAGAAAGCTCGACGAACTCAGGGCTTCATTCGAAGCAGGTTTTATTAAAGAGGAAGAACTTAAATCAAGAGTAGCAATAGTCTATGATAGAATTTATGATCTTCAGGCTCTTACAACTCATACTAAGGTTGTAGTTCCATACTATTACTTAGTACTCTTTGATAGCGATAAGAAGCAGCTCCAGTCCTTTGCTAGAACAGCACTGGAATCTTTAAGGGGCGGCGAAATGTACGGACATCTTCTTAATGATAAGGAGCTTGCTCTCTTCCTTAAATATTCAAATGATTTGGATTTTGACGAAGCAGATGTTAAGAAGATTAGACCAGAAGATTACGCAACATGGGCAATGCCAAAGAAGGTTGAATTTACTCCAAGACTCACCCTCGTTAATGGTATTGCAACACATAACTTTAGAGTAATTAAATATCCAACTTCAGTTTATGATGCTTGGCTTGCATCACTTCTTACTTATCCTTCAACCAAGGTTGTAATTAAGATGAAGAAGATGGATAGCGGTAAGGCTATCAACGCAATTGATAAGTCTTTATCAGAACTTAGAGCCAAGGTTAATGAAGCTAGGACAGATTCACAGGCAATAGAAGCTCAGACTCATCTTGAAACTTTGCAGATTCTGCTTACATCACTGCAGGGTGAGAATGAGTCACTATTGAACTGCAATATTTACATTTCAGCTTATGATGTAGTTCACACAGAAGAAAATCCAAAGCTTGATAATATTAAATATGCTTCCGCTCGTGCAAGAGTAGGAAACATGAAAAAGAATACCAGAAGAGCATGGCAGGAAGCTGGCTTTAGACTTAATAACAATGAGTTCAACCAGGCCCTTGCATATATTGGATCTCAGATTTCTGGCTATGACCCATTTGAAAAGGATGGCCGTGGAATCCCAAGTAATACAATAGCTGCATCCTTCCCATGGGTATTCCCATTTATTATGGATAAGAGGGGCGTTAAGCTCGGTATAAGCCAAGGCGCTCCAGTATTTGTAGACTTCTTTAGAAGAGACTCAGAGCGAGTAAACTCCAACATGGTTATTGTTGGTAAGTCTGGTTCTGGTAAGTCTTATGCTACAAAGTCGTTGCTTGCAAACCTTGCAGCAGATGATGCAAAGATCTTCATCCTAGACCCAGAAGATGAATACACGGATCTTGCGAAGAACCTGCATGGTAAGTTTATAAACGTTGCAAATGCACAGTATGGAAGACTTAATCCTTTCCACATCATCACAAGTCTTGACGATGATGAGGCTGAGGAAGGAACAGAAAGCTCCAGCTACGCAACTCACCTCCAGTTCCTCGAAGAATTCTTTAAACAGATTCTTCCTGACTGCGATAGAGATTCTCTTGAGTACTTAAATGCTCTTGTAGATAGAGTTTATGCAACAAAGGGTATCAATCAGTTTACTGATTTTTCTAAGCTTAAGCCAGAGGATTACCCAGTATTTGATGACCTCTATGATGAAATCTTAAAGGAATTCCAGCGCACAGATTCTGATTACATCAGATCAATGCTCAGAACCCTTATGAATTACATCTCCAAATTCTCTGAAGGCGGACGTAATGCTATCATCTGGAATGGTCCATCTACAATTACAACAGAAGAAAACTTCACAGTATTTAACTTCCAGAGCCTGCTTGCAAACCGCAACCGTACTGTTGCAAATGCTCAGATGCTCTTGGTACTTAAATATATTGATAATGAAATTATTAAGAATAGAGACTACAACGAAAAATACGGTCTTAAACGTAAGATTGTTGTAGTAATAGATGAAGCCCATGTATTTATTGATACTAAGTTCCCAGTTGCCTTAGACTTTATGTTCCAGCTGGCAAAACGTATCAGAAAATATAATGGTATGCAAATTGTTATTACTCAGAACATCAAGGACTTTGTAGGTTCTGAAGAAATTGCAAGAAAATCAACAGCTATTATCAATGCTTGCCAATACTCATTCATCTTCCCACTTGCACCAAACGATATGGATGACTTATGCAAGCTCTATGAAAAAGCTGGTGGAATTAATGAGAGCGAGCAAGAACAAATTGTTCAGGGTGCAAGAGGACAGGCCTTTGCTATCATGAGCCCAAGCTCAAGAACAAGCTTTAAGATTGCCGTTCCAGACGATATTAGAGATCTCTTCTCTAATCCAAACTATAAGAATCCATACTTTGATTATGAGGACGGAGAAAAGCACTGGGCAGATTATATTAAAGATTCTGCCGAGAAGCGTGCTGAGACTCTCTCATCAAGAGGTGTGACAGTAGAAGAAGAATCAGAAGACACC
>JAKSSJ010000091.1 GCA_024403215.1 Clostridia bacterium | reverse complement strand
CTGACGTTTCCAGGATTGCAATTCAGCCCAATAGTGAAGAAAGTCTATTTATTACTTGCGTCCTTATCACCGCATTTATGCAACAAAAAACCGCGCGGTAGGCGCGGTTTTTTAAATATGCCAGCCCTGTGGCACAAATAACTCAGTATATAGTTTTATAGCATATCTGTCCGTCATCCCGGCAATGTGGTCTTTTACGACCTCATTAATTCCATCTTTTGAAAGAAGAAGCTTTTCCTCCTCCGCAAGCTCTTCAGGATGCTCTAGGAAGTAATCGTAGAAGGAATTAATCATATGCTCTATCCTTTTTTCTTCCTCTTCTTCCCTTACCTTTGGATTCTTATAGACATTCTCAAACATCCAAGCCCTAAGGCCAACCATTAGCTCTTTGGCTTTATCAGACTGTTTGATTTCATCCTTGCCATCAGACATATTGACAATATCTTTTACAAGGTACGCAATTCTTTCTCCGTGAGTTGCGCCTATGCCTTCAATAAATTCCTTTGGAATATCATCCTGGGAAATAACGCCTGCTCTAACAGCATCATCTATATCGTGATTAATATATGCTATTCTATCTGAAAATTTTACAACCTGACCTTCAAGTGTAAATGGTTTTAAATCACCAGAATGATTTAAGATACCATCTCTTACTTCCTTAGTAAGATTGAGATGCTTACCTTTATAATCTAACTCAAGAAAATCTACAACTCTAAGGCTCTGCTTGTTATGCTCAAATCCGCCAGGATGTTTTAAGTCGAGATAATACTCTCCCATGTGGCCAAAAGGAGTATGTCCAAGATCATGCCCAAGAGCAATAGCCTCAGTTAAATCTTCATTAAGATTTAACGCTTTAGAAATTGTTCTTGCAATTTGCGACACCTCAAGAGTATGCGTAAGACGAGTTCTAAAATGATCTCCTTCTGGAGCAATAAAAACTTGAGTCTTATGCATGAGCCTTCTTAAAGCCTTAGAATGTACTATTCTATCTCTATCTCTTTGAAAGCAGGTTCTGAACTCATCTGGTTCTTCTTCCTCTGCTCTTCCGAGAGACTCGCTGGCCTTAGCAGCATATTTTGACAAAGTTTTAATCTCGTTTTCTTCGAGATCTAATCTTGTGTTCATGCTTATACTTCTGTAGATCCAAAACCACCGTTTCTTACGCCACTTGCGATATCATTATTTGTGATACCAAATGGAACAAAGATGCCTTGAACAAAGGCTTTGCCAGTAACGAGGTCAATAGATCTCATACCTTCAGTTGTAAAATTGTTTCTGATTGGAACAATGATGTGGCCTTCGTTTTCTGAATTGTAATAGTCCGCATCGATAATTCCAACTGTGTTATCAAGCTGCAGTCTATTCTTAACTCCAAGTCCTGACTTTGGGAAAATCATAAGTGTCCAACCTTCTTCCATCTTAACTCTAAGACCAGTTGGAATTTTCTTTCCCATTCCAGGATTCAAATGAAATGGAAATGGAGTAAGAATATCATATCCTGCCGAGCCAGCAGTTGCTCTTTTTGGAAGCACTATGTTTTGATAAGCTTCATAAGCTCCTTCTTTAGTACCAAGGCAAGCAAGATAATCTTTCTCATACTGCTTGAACGAAACAATGTCAAATTGAGCTATTCTTTCCATAACTATTCTTCGTCAGCCTTGATGATTGGAGTATCCTCAAGTCCTTTTCTTGTAAGGTTAACTCTACCCTTATCATCAATCTCTTTGCACTTAACTGTAACTGTATCACCAATGTTTAAAACATCTGTAACCTTTTCAACTCTCTCTTTTGAGATTTGAGAAATGTGAAGGAGTCCATCTTTACCAGGAAGAACTTCTACAAAGGCACCGAAGTCCATCATTCTTACAACCTTACCAGTGTAAGTCTTACCAACTTCAACCTCAGCAGTGATAAGTTCAATTTCCTTCTTTGCAGCTTCAGCAGAATCAAGATCTGGGGATGCAATAAATACAAGACCTTCATCATTGATGTCAACCTTAGCACCAGTCTTTGCGATGATTCCGTTGATTGTTTCTCCGCCCTTACCAATGACAAGTCTAATCTTTTCAGCAGGAACCTGCATTGAAATAATTCTTGGAGCATACTTTGACATTTCTTTTCTTGGCTCTGGAATTTCTTCAAGCATTTGGCTCATGATATACATTCTGCCCTTTCTTGCTTGCTGAAGTGCCTGCCAGAGAATATCTCTTGAAAGACCATGAACCTTAATATCCATCTGGATAGCTGTAACACCAGCTTCTGTTCCGGCAACCTTAAAGTCCATATCACCAAGGAAGTCTTCCATTCCCTGAATATCGGAAAGAATTCTAAATTCTGATGTTCCGTCTTCTTTTACTCTTTCAATAAGTCCCATTGCAATACCAGCAACTGGAGCTTTGATTGGAACGCCTGCATCCATAAGTGCAAGTGTAGAACCGCAAACAGATGCCTGAGACGAAGAACCATTTGAAGAAAGAACTTCAGATACGACTCTGATTGCGTATGGGAATTCTTCCTTAGATGGAATTACTGGAAGCAGTGCTCTTTCTGCTAAAGCGCCATGTCCAATTTCTCTTCTTCCAGGCGATCTTGGGCTCTTAGCTTCTCCAGTGCAAAAGCCTGGGAAGTTATATTGATGCATATATCTCTTTTCTGTTTCTTCATCAAGACCTTCAAGTGTCTGTGCTTCAGAAAGAGTTCCAAGTGTTACAACAGAAAGAACCTGAGTCTGACCTCTCTTGAAAAGTCCAGTACCATGAGTTCTTGGGAGAATTCCAGTCTCGCACCAAATTGGTCTGATTTCATCAAGCTTTCTGTTATCAGGTCTGATTCCTTCATCAAGAATCATTCCTCTTACTTGTTCCTTTGTGATGTTATAAAG
>JAKSSJ010000090.1 GCA_024403215.1 Clostridia bacterium | reverse complement strand
CAGTTCCTCAACCTTTTCAAGAAGGCTGCTGCTAAGAAGGGTATCACAGGTGAAAACCTCCTTATCATGCTCGAAACAAGACTTGACAACGTTGTATTCCGTATGGGATTTGCTTCTTCCAGAAAGGAAGCTAGACAGCTTGTTACACACGGTCACTTCACAGTTAACGGAAAGAAAGTTGACATTCCAAGCATCGCAGTTAAGGCTGGCGACGTTATCGCTGTAAAGGCTAAGAGCACAGATTCTCCTAAGTTCAAGGAAATCAAGGAAATGACTATTAGCACACCAGCATGGGTAACAATGGATGTTAATAAGCTCGAAGGAAAGGTACTTTCCATTCCTACAAGAGATCAGATCGATACTCCAGTTGCAGAACACCTGATTGTCGAACTCTACTCCAAGTAGTAAGTAAAATCGTTGCATTTTTTATAGGAGGGAAATAAAAGTGATCGAAATTGAAAGACCAAGCATCGAAAGCTTTGTATCAGATGACGACCCTTGCTACGGCAAATTTGTCGTAGAACCTCTTGAAAGAGGTTATGGAAATACTTTAGGTAACAGCCTCCGCAGAATTCTGCTTTCTAGCCTTCCAGGCGCAGCTGTTACTTCCATCAAGATTGATGGAATCCTCCACGAGTTTTCTACTATCCCTGGTGTAAAGGAAGATGTTACTGAGATTATTCTTAATCTTAAGAAACTCGCCATTGCACTTCACGGAGATGACAAGAAGCGTGCTATTATCAATGTAGTAGGTCCTAAGGAAGTTACTGCAGCTGATATCATCGCAGATGCAGACCTGGAAATTTTCAACCCAGATCTTCACATTGCAACACTTGAAGAAAACGCAAGCCTGGTTATGGAACTTAACATTTCCACAGGCAGAGGATATGTTCCTGCAGATCAGAACAAGGACGAGAATACTCCAATTGCAGTTATTCCAATCGACAGCATTTATACACCTGTTAGAAAGGTTAACTTCACAGTTGAAAATACTCGTGTTGGTCAGGTTACTGACTATGAAAGACTTATCCTTGAACTTTGGACAGATGGAAGCATCTCTCCAGTAGAAGGTGTATCCATTGCTGCAAAGATTATGGAAGAACACCTCAAGCTCTTCATCGGACTCTCCCAGAACGTAGATAACTTCGACGTTATGGTTGATAAGGAAGAAGACCAGAAGGATAAGGCTCTTGAAATGAGCATTGAAGAACTCGAACTTTCCGTTCGTTCCTTCAACTGCTTAAAGAGAGCAGGAATCAATACGGTTAACGAACTCACAATGAAGTCTGAAGACGACATGATGAGAATCAGAAACCTTGGTAGAAAGTCTCTTGACGAAGTCAAGAATAAGCTTAATGATATGGGTCTCGGCTTTGAGCCGAGCGATGAATAGATCTTTAGGAGGATCAAACAATGAATGGATATAGAAAGCTTGGCGTAAAGTCAGCACACAGACAGTCCATGCTTAGAAATCTCGTAACAGATCTCTTCCGCTACGGCCGCATTCAGACAACAGATTGCAGAGCTAAAGAAGCTAGAAGAGAAGCTGAGAAGATGATTACTTTAGCAAAGAAGAACACACTTGCAACAAAGCGTCAGGCACTTGCATATATCAAGGACGAAGACGTTGTAGCAAAGCTTTTCAATGAAATCGCACCAAAGTACGAAGAAAGACAGGGCGGATACACAAGAATTCTTAAGCTCGGTCCACGTAAGGGCGACGTTGCAGAAGCAGTATTCCTCGAACTGGTATAATCAATTTAATTGCCGCTGGGTTCTGCCCGGCGGCAATTTTTCTTAAAGGGATAATATGAGAAAAGATACAGGCCTTGCGCCTATGCTGCAATATGAAAATATTGCATGGTTTGAAAACGGAAAAGTAAGAATCTTAGATAGAAGAATTTTTCCGGCAAAGAAAGAATTCGTTTATTGCGAAGATTATCATGAAGTAGCTAAAGCAATTAAAGATATGGTTACTCAGTCTGCAGGTCCTTTTACTGCAGCGCCAATGGGTATGGCTTTAGCCGCTTTTCAGTGCAAAAATGAAACTGAAGAAAAGCAAAGAGAAATCTTAAACGATGCAGCAGATGTGATTTCTTCTGCTCGTCCAACAACTCAAAAGAGAATGAGATTTCTTGTTGATGAATGCCTTAAAACCGCAGATCTTGCTTTAAAAGAAGGTAAGAATGTTTCAGAGGCAATTGTAAATAAGACAATAGAACTTAACGATGAGCGCTATAGTGCCATCGATAATATAGCAAAGCATCTTACACAAAAGTTCCCAAATGGTGGTCATATTATGACTTACTGCTGGGCTGAAACCATAGTTGGCATGATGCTTAAAAATTGTAAGGAACAGAATAAAGATATTAAACTTTATTGCTGTGAAACCAGACCATATTTCCAGGGGGCACGTCTTACAGCATTCGAACTTCAAAGTGCTGGGGTGGACGTGACACTTATTTGTGATAATATGTCTGCGACAGTAATGAAGCAGGGAAAGATTAATGCAGTTTTTGTGGGATGTGACAGAGTTGCTGCTAACGGTGATACAGCTAATAAGATTGGAACAAGTGTAGTTGCTGCAGTTGCAAAATATTACAATGTCCCGGTATATATTTGTGCACCTACATCGACCATTGATTTGGATACACCTACAGGTGCAGAAATTAACATAGAACAAAGACCTGAAAAGGAAGTCACAGAAATGTGGTACAGCGAGCGAATGGCACCTGCAGATGTCAAGGTGTTTAATCCTGCATTTGATGTTACTGATCATGAACTTATTGCTGGTATAATAACTGAAAATGGAATTGCATATGAACCTTATACAGAGTCATTGAAAGAGATGGTTCTACAAGCGGGAGGAAGAAGATGAGCAAGGAACAACACGGTAAAGGGTCTCTGCTGAA
>JAKSSJ010000009.1 GCA_024403215.1 Clostridia bacterium | reverse complement strand
TTTTAAACGAATCTCTATTTGTCATAATATATCTCCTTCTCCTTCTTTAGCGAGAAGACAATCAGCGCCATGCTTAATACCAAAATTAGTACGCCGATTAGAATTCCGCAATTAGCAAAGAATTGTTCTGGCAAGATGTTAATGATTTCATCTGTTTTCGGATCGAAAAGCCAATTTTCTTTGCCTGGAAAAAATAAAACGTGGGAAAGAGTGAACGCGAGCTCGAGATGACTTGCTGCAAAAAATGCAAGTACTATAATGGCTCCAAGGAGTATGCTTCCTGCCCAAAAGCCTGGAAGATGCTTCCCAATTGCCTCCATATTAAACTTATCTATTATATGTAACACTATCATTAACACTATGAAAGTGCCACTATACAGAAGAAGGTTAAAGTCTAGTGCAAATAATTCTCTGCAATCATCAAAGTGAGACTTACCTTCCATAGACCATTTTAGGTTTCCGGTGCTAAACCTATCTGATAATCCAATGCAATAATCTAGCATCTCATCATATGCTTTCTTGCAATCTTCCTTGGATACTCCGCTTACAGCTGGAATAGCTAGCTGGTCAATTTGCATGTAGTAAAATGGCCTTACAAGGATTGGAACTGCAATAGAAAGCGTTAGGATAAATACAGCCAGACTAATGGCGAGCACTATATTTAAACATTTAATTGGATCAAAAGTTTTTCTCATGGATTAAATATAAGCTGTAACTACTTTAGTGCCTCGTAAACTGCAACCGCTACTGCTACTGTTGCGCCTACCATAGGGTTATTACCCATACCTAAAAATCCCATCATCTCAACATGAGCTGGAACAGAAGAGCTTCCTGCAAACTGTGCATCAGAATGCATTCTTCCCATTGTATCTGTCATACCATAAGATGCAGGACCTGCAGCCATATTATCTGGATGCAGTGTTCTTCCTGTACCACCACCTGATGCAACAGAGAAATATTTCTTTCCCTGCTCAACACATTCTTTTTTATATGTTCCTGCAACAGGATGCTGGAATCTCGTTGGATTAGTTGAGTTACCAGTAATTGATACATCAACCTTTTCAAGATGCATTATAGCAACGCCCTCTCTAACATCATCTGCACCATAGCATCTAACATTAGATCTTTCTCCATCTGAATATTTAATTTCTTTTACTATCTTTACTTCACCGGTGAAATAATCAAACTGAGTTTGAACATAAGTAAAGCCGTTGATTCTTGAAATAATTTGAGCGGCGTCTTTTCCAAGACCATTAAGAATTACTCTTAAAGGTTCTTTTCTTGCTTTGTTTGCATTCTTTACAATTCCTATTGCACCTTCTGCTGCCGCAAAGCTTTCATGTCCTGCAAGAAATGCAAAACATTTTGTTTCATCTCTTAAAAGCATTGCACCAAGGTTACCATGGCCTAGACCAACCTTTCTATCTTCTGCAACACTTCCAGGAATGCAAAAACTCTGAAGCCCAATACCAATAGCTTCTGCAGCTTCTGCTGCTGTCTTTACATTCTTCTTAATTGCAATTGCAGCACCAACAGTGTATGCCCATGCCGCATTTTCAAATGCAATTGGTTGAACAGCTTTCACTATATCGTAAGGAGCAACGCCCGTGTCTTTGCAAATCTTTTCTGCTTCTTCAATAGACTCAATACCATATTCTTTAAGAACGCCATTGATTTTATCTATTCGTCTTTCATAACCTTCAAATGTAATCATCTATGGCCTCCTATTCTTTTCTTGGATCGATGTACTTTTCAGCCTCATCAAAACGTCCATAGTGACCCTTTGATTTTTCTAAAGCTTCATTAGCATCCATGCCAGTTTTAATAAAGTCCATCATCTTTCCAAGATTAATGAATTCATATCCAATTACTTCATTGTTCTTATCAAGAGCAATTCTATTGACATAGCCTTCTGTAAGCTCAAGATATCTTGCGCCCTTTAGCTTTGTTCCAAACATGGTTCCAACCTGACTTCTGTGACCCTTTCCAAGATCATCAAGGCTTGCACCAACAGGAAGACCTCCTTCAGAAAAAGCTGTCTGGCTTCTGCCATATACAATTTGAAGGAAGAGTTCTCTCATTGCAACATTAATTGCATCGCACACAAGATCTGTATTGAGAGCTTCAAGAAGCGTTTTTCCTGGAAGAATTTCGGATGCCATTGCCGCAGAATGCGTCATTCCAGAGCAACCAAGAGTTTCAACCAAGGCTTCTTCAATTATTCCGTCTTTAACATTAAGTGTAAGTTTACATGCGCCCTGCTGTGGAGCGCACCATCCTACGCCATGCGTTAATCCTGAAATATCTTTAATTTCTTTTGCCTGAACCCACTTACCCTCTTCAGGTATTGGAGCTGGTCCATGATATGCACCCTTTGCAACTGGGCACATATTTTCTACTTCAACAGAATAAATCATGCTTCCTCCTATTATAATAAAATTAATTTGGTCCGAGTAGCGAGATTCGAACTCACGGCCTCTTGCTCCCGAAGCAAGCGCGCTACCAACTGTGCTATACCCGGTTAGTGCCCGCCTAAATGGCGGGCTTAGTATTTGTATTAATCTTTAAAGTTAACACCTGCATCGAAGAGATCTTCTACTTCCTTGCTTGGTGCTTTGCTCATCTTGGAAACTACAATTCCAAGAATAAGGCTTACAATAAATCCTGGGATAATTTCATAAACGCCTGTTGATGCTAAGCACTTAAGCCAAACAACGTCTACTACTGCGCCAGAAATAATACCAGCAACAGCACCTTCAAAGGTGAATCTCTTCCAGAAGAGTGAAAGCATAAGAGCTGGTCCAAATGCTGCACCGAAAATACCCCATGCATTAGATACCAGATCCATAATAGAACCAGCATTTGGATTAGATGCAATAAGAAGTGCTATAACTGAAATTGCAAGTACAACAATTCTACCTGCCCAAAGCATTTCCTTATCGCCTGATTTATTTTTTCTAATTATTGGCTTATATACATCTGATGCAAATGCGGAAGCAGCGGCAAGAAGCTGTGAATCTGCTGTGCTCATTGCAGCAGCAAGAACTGCAGAAAGAAGAATTCCTGAAATAAGTGCTGGGAAAATCTTTCTTGTCATTGTGATAAATACCAGTGAGTTATCTGCAATTACCTGATCAAAGCCAAGGAACATTCTTCCTATAGCGCCAGCTGCAACTGAGAAGATAACAATGAGTACTGTCCACGCAATACCAATCTTAGCAGATTTTTTGAGTTCCTTTTGACTCTTAATAGACATAAATCTAATAATGATGTGTGGCATGCCAAAGTAACCAAGTCCCCATCCAAAGCCGGAGATGATTTCCTGCCATGTTGTGAATGGATTCATAAAATTCTCTGGCAGTGTTGACATTGTTACTGTATCAATCATAAAGCTTGCAAAGATTGGTGCAATAAGAAGTGCAGCAAGCATCAGAAGTCCCTGGAAGAAATCTGTCCAGCAAACAGCTGAGAAACCACCGAGGAAGGTATAAACAATGATAACTCCAGCAGCAATATACATTGCAACTGTTGCATCAATTCCCATTACTGTATTAAATAATGTTCCGCAAGCCTTAATTGAGCTTGCAGCGTATACTGTATATGCAACAAGGAAAATTACTGCACAGATAATCTGAAGAGCTTTGCTCTTAGATTTAAATCTGTTTGTAAGATATTGCGGAATTGTAATTGAGTCATTGCAAACAATGGAGAAAGCTCTAAGTCTTGGAGCCTCGTAAATCCAGCTAAATGCATAACCGATTGCAAGACCAATTGCAATCCAAGCCTGACCCATACCTGCAGCATAAATACTTGCTGGGAGACCCATAAGTACCCATGCACTCATATCAGAAGCGCCTGCTGAAAGTGCAGAAACCCAAGCGCCCATCTGTCTACCACCAAGGAAGTAGCCCTTCTCTCCGCCTTCTTTACCTTTGAAGAAGAAGTATATACCAATCCCTAGCATGAACAGTATGTAGATAATAAATACTATTGATTCTGTATTAAATTTCATTTCTGTATCCTTTCTAAGACTATTTCTTATTCTTTGGCGTCAACTTTTCAATTCCGCCCATATATGGCTGCAGAGCCTTTGGAATCAGCACTGTGCCATCTTCTTGATAATTATTTTCTAGGAATGCAATCAGCATTCTTGGAGGGGCAACTACTGTGTTATTAAGTGTGTGTGCAAAATAGTTTCCGTTCTCCTTATCTCTAATTCTGATTCCAAGTCTTCTTGCCTGGGCATCGCCAAGGTTAGAGCAGGAACCAACTTCAAAGTACTTCTTTTGTCTTGGCGACCAAGCTTCAACGTCTAAAGATTTAACCTTAAGATCTGCAAGGTCTCCAGAGCAGCACTCAAGCGTTCTTACTGGAATGTCTAATGTTCTAAAGAACTCTACTGTGTTCTGCCAAAGCTTAACAAACCATTCTGGAGATTCTTCTGGCTCGCAGATTACAACCATCTCTTGCTTTTCAAATTGGTGAATTCTATATACACCACGCTCTTCTATTCCGTGAGCACCAACTTCTTTTCTAAAGCAAGGTGAATAGGATGTAAGTGTTTGTGGAAGCTCTGACTTGTCAAGAATCTTTCCAATAAATCTTCCTACCATTGAGTGTTCTGATGTTCCGATAAGATAGAGGTCTTCTCCTTCTATCTTGTACATCATGTTCTCCATTTCCGCAAAGCTCATAACGCCTTTAACAACATCGCCATGGATCATAAATGGTGGAATGAAATACTCAAATCCTTTATTAATCATAAAATCTCTTGCATAAGATAGTATGCTGGAATGAAGTCTTGCGATATCTCCTTTGAGATAGTAGAAACCATTTCCAGATGTTTCTCTTGCGGAATCAATATCAATTCCAAGGAGACTTTCCATAATATCTACATGATAAGGGACTTCATAAGGGGGAACATATGGGTCACCAAACTTTTCAATTTCTACGTTATGAGAATCGTCTGGTCCAATAGGAACTGATGGGTCAATCATCTGAGGAATTACCATCATGCGCTTTGTAAGTTCTTCCTGGCATTCTGCTTCTTTCTTTTCTAAAGCTTCAAGCTCGTCTGCCATTGCAGAAACTTTTTTCTTGAGTTCCTCTGCTTCTTCCTTTTTGCCCTCTTTCATAAGGCCGCCAATTTCTTTTGAAATCTTGTTTCTCTGACTTCTAAGGTCGTCGCCTTGCGTTTTTGCATTACGCATTTCTTCATCAAGCTTAATTACCTCATCTACGAGAGGAAGTTTCTCGTCTTGGAATTTTTTCTTGATGTTCTCTTTTACGGCTTCGGGGTTCTGGCGAACAAATTTAATATCAAGCATATTGTCTCCTTTTTGAAAAGCTACTTTGCTTTTCTATATAATTCTATGAATTCTGATATGGAAAGCGTTTCTGGTCTGCGCATTGGATCTATGCTCGCGCTTTCTAAAAGCTTTCCAATATCTTCTTTATTAAACGTTTTATTATTTATACATAAACCGGTCAAAGCATTGGCCAGGGTTTTTCTTCTTTGGATAAAGGCTGTTTTCACAAGAGTAAAGAATCCTTTTTCTTCATCTTTTGAAAGCTCCCTCTTATCTTTCACCTTTAAGTTTACTATTGCAGAATCAACCTTGGGCTGAGGCTTAAAATATTCTCTTGGAACATCAAGCTCGTAGCTTGCGTCTGCATAATACTGAACTGAGATTGAAAGCACTCCATAATCCTTGCTGCCGGGGGCTGAGACTATTCTTTCCGCAACCTCCTTTTGAACCATGAAGGTCATGCTCCTTGCTGACACTCCCTTTTCAAACAAACCCAGTATTATTGGAGTAGTTATATAATATGGAAGATTTCCTATGATAATATCTACATCATTTGGAATCTCATATTTTAAAATATCATCGTGGACTATATCAACATTTGGCTTAGCGGCAAAAATGGCTTTGAGCGGTCCTATTAAATCATCGTCAAGCTCAACTGCTGTAAGCCTTTTTACGCGTTCTGAAAGCTCATAGGTAAGAGCTCCTCTTCCTGGCCCAATCTCAAGAACATAATCATCCTCTCCCACTCCGCTTACGTCCACAATTTGGCTAATAAGCATTTCGTCCGATATGAAATTTTGTCCTAGAGATTTTTTTGCTTTCATCGGTCTAACATGATATAGAGCACCTCGCCTGGATAAATCATTCTAAGCTGCTGGCGAGCCTGCTGCTCTATATATTCATCCGAGGTTACTCTTGCTTTTTCTTCTTCTAATCTTTCAATATGTTCTTCAAGAAGCTTTAGTTTTATTTCTGCTTCTTCTTTTTCAGCTTTAAGCTGAACTATTTGAACAAGGCTCTTAGAAAACATTGCTGCAAGCACAACGACAACTACAATGACAATCATGTAAATTTTACCTCTTGCCTTCCTGTTGGCTGCCGCAACCTGTTTTCTCTCTTCCTGTCTGCGTTTTCTTTCCCTTTGTGACTCTCTCTTTTCATCACGCTTTTTCATATTTTGCGCAATGACGTCATTAATTGGATCTTCGCGAAACGGATCTTTAAGTTTTGCCCTTTTATCTTCCATTAATCTATATTCCTAACCCCTCGTCTGTTGGCCAATGGCATCTCGATAATCATCTTGGTGCCCTTCCCCTCTTGGCTCTCAGCAGTTATCGTTCCGCCGTGTCCTTCAACGATTTGTTTTGTGATTGCAAGACCAAGTCCTGTTCCACCCATTGCACGGCTTCTCGCCTTATCAACACGATAGAATCTTTCGAAGATTCTTGGGAGAGCCTCAGCACTCATACCAATACCGTTATCTTCTACAATAATCTTTGCAAGACCATCTTGCGCAAATACGTCAACGTCTATTCTTCCGCCTTCGTTAGTATATTTAATAGCATTGGAGAGAAGATTTAAGATTACCTGCTCAAATCTATCTCTATCTACATTAATTCTAATATCTGCTTCTTTATCATATAGCCTGTTGAGCTGCTGTTTCTTTTCTTTTGCAACAAGCTCTACCTTTGTGACTGCGGTATCTATAAGCACTATAGCGCTAGTTTGTTTTGGAGCAAGAATCTCTTGTTTGTTATCAAGCCTTGAAAGCTGAAGAAGATCTTTTACAAGTCTATTCATTCTATCAGCTTCGGAATTGATAATCTGAAGGAAATGGTCAGCAGTCTCTGTATCTTCTAAAGCTCCGTCGAGAAGCGTTTCTGTATAGCTCTTAATATTTGTAAGAGGTGTCTTAAGCTCGTGAGATACGTTTGCGACAAAATCTGTTTGCATATCTTCAAGCTTTTGTCTTTCAGTAATATCTTGAAGGATTACAATGATACCAATCTCATCTCCATCCTCATCCTTAAACCTATCGTATCTTAAAGCAAAGATTCTTCCCTGTCTTTCAAATACGCCTTCGCCACCTTCTTTTTTCTTACCACCGATAAGCCTTGAGAGTGAGAATTCATCAGGCATATCTCCCATCACATCATCATAATTTGCATTTTCAAGATTTGCATCATCTGCAATGTCTAGCATGGCTCTTGCTGCCGGATTGATATGAAGAAGCTTACCCTTAAGATCTATTGCAACAAGACCATCGGCCATAAACTCTAGTATGGTTCCAAGCTTATTCTTCTCCTGAGATATTTCTTCAAGTGTTGCATCAAGCTTTGCTCGCAGAATATTAAACATCTCCGCAAGCTGACCTATCTCGTCATCCGATTTTACTGCAACGTCCTCAGAGAAATCTCCTTGGTACATTTTTTGAATAGTATTTGTTACATCATTGATTGGAACTGTAATAGATCTTGCAAGTATAAACCCAAGAACAATAGTTACCAGAAGAGCAATGATGATAGCCCTAAAGAATATTGTTCTGCTACTTACAATAAAAGCATTTATGCTTGAAAGATCCGCCCTTACGTAAATAGCTGCAATAGGCCTTCCGCTTTGCTGGTTCTCAACAGGAAAGGTCATGGAAAGAACATCGAGTGAGTCCATCTCTGTTTGCGACTCTGCTGTTTTTCCGTTTAAAGCTGCTGCAAGAATATCTGCATCCAAAACAGCTGCCGCACTCTTCCCAACCAAAGTGTCATTGGAGGATGCAACTATTATCATGCTTTTAGCAACAACAGAAACCTCTTCGGATGCAGAGCTAATCCAGCTTGCATCCAAAATATCCGAAACCTCTTCTTTATGCAGAAGAAGATCATCGTAGCGCCCAAGAGTTGAAAGCAAATTACTTTCATTGATGTTGCTAGCAATATTCTGTTTTAGGGAGTTGAGCTGATACTTCTCTATATTTCCCATCAGGTATACAGATACAATAGTCATTGCAATGAATACCAAAAGGAAATAAATGAGTATTATTCTCCAGCGCACACTACCCTTTGCAGTTCTTTTAATGTTCATCTAAATACGCTAGTTAGTTATTTTGAAAATAGTATCCTATGCCACGCTTGGTCATAATATACTTTGGATCTGCTGGGTCATCTTCGAGCTTCTCTCTAAGACGCCTTACTGTTACATCTACGGTTCTAATGTCACCGTAATATTCGTATCCCCAAACCTCTTCTAAAAGCTGCTCACGAGAGAATACCTTTCCTTCTCTTTCTGCAAGATATTTAAGAAGTTCAAATTCTCTAAGAGTAAGGTCTAGAGATTCTTCTCCTTTGCTTACCTCATATCTGTTCATATCAATCTGTAGCAAACCAAAAGTTTTAATATCAGCAGGAATATCATCAGATGGATTCATCTGCTCTGTTCTTCTGATATTTGCTCTAATTCTTGCGATGAGCTCTCTCATTCCAAATGGCTTTGTGATATAGTCATCTGCGCCAAGCTCAAGTCCCAGAACCTTATCTACTTCCTCTTCTTTTGCAGTAAGCATCAGAATTGGCACAGCACTTTTTTCTCTAACCTTCTTGCAAACCTCAAAGCCATCCATTACAGGAAGCATGATGTCAAGAAGAATAAGATCAACATCGCCGGCTAGGGCCTTCTCAAGCCCTGCGCCACCGTCATATGCTGTGTCTACCTCGTAGCCTTCTTTTTTAAGATTAAATTTTATGATATCGGAGATAGAAACCTCGTCTTCGATTACCAATATTTTTTTCATGTTTACCTCTAGCTTTAATTTGTAAAGTTATCGAAATATCCCTGAATCCAAATGATTGGAGTTCCCTTGTCTCCAGAACCAGAAGTTAAATCACAAAGTGATCCAAGAAGATCTGTAAGCTGTCTTGGTGTGGTTCCCTCTGACGCCATATTACCAACAAGGTTTGCATCCTTTTCTTTAATTGCTCCAGAAATTGCTTTCTTAAGTTCTTCTCCAGAAAGGTTTGCATAGTCGTTATCTGCAAGATACTTAAGCTTGAGTTCGTTTGGCTGTCCATTTAATCCCTTTGTATATGCAGGGGATACAACTGGGTCTGCTAGCTCCCAAATCTTTCCTACAGGATCTTTGAATGCGCCATCACCGTAAACCATTGCTTCTACGTGCTTTCCTGTTGCTTTAAATAATTTTTCTGCGATTGCATCAACTACAGGCTGGCAATCTCTTGGGAAAAGCTTAACAGTATTTTCTGTAGCCTTGTTTGTTCCAAGAAGACCATACTTTTCGTTATATCCACTGCCATCAACGGATGCTGTGAGTATATCGTCCATACCAAGCACAATTTCTGCACCAGCAGCTTTCAAAAGTCTCTTGCTTCTTGCTCTTGTGTGGATGTCGCAAGTAATAACATTCTTTGTGTAATCTAAGATCTTTCTGCAGTCGTTTGCAAAGATTACCTGGCACTCTGCACCTTCTTCCTCTACAAGACCCTTGTAGTAGGCAATGTAATCAACGCCTGTGAATCTGTGCTTTTCATAGCCAAATAGTTCTCTCCACTTTGCTTCTGAAAGAACATCTGTGTAAGGATTTACTCCTGCCTCGTCCATCTTATCGATGTCGATAAGGTGATTTCCAACCTCATCAGATGGATAAGAAAGCATGATTGTAATTTTCTTTGCAGCCTTTGCCATACCTCTTAAGCAGATAGCAAATCTGTTTCTTGAAAGAATTGGGAAGATAACTCCAAATTCTCCTGATGGAATTTTTGCCTTGATATCTTTTGCGATATCTTCTGTTGAAGCATAATTTCCTTGAGCTCTTGCAACAACGGATTCTGTAACAGCAACAACATCTCTGTCGTTAAATTCGATTCCGTGTTCTTTGCTAGCTTTTAATACGCTATCAACAACGATTTGTACGATGTCATCCCCTTCTCTGATGATAGGACCTCTGATGCCTCTTGATACTGCACCAACACATCTTTCCATGATAATTTTCCTCCTGGGCCTTTTTTGACCCTATATTTAAATATATTTTATAACTTAGGTAGATAGTTAATTGGGTTCTTGGCATCACCGTTATACCTTATCTCTAAGTGGCAGTGCGGTCCTGACGAAACGCCAGTAGAACCAACTAACGCTATATTCTGGCCTTGATATACATCTTCGCCAACCTTAACTAAAATCTTACTGCAGTGGCCATATCTTGTTTCGTAAAGTCCACCGTGGTCTATGATAACAACATATCCATAACCAGATTGCCATCCAGCAAATGTAACCTTGCCGCCATCGCAGGCATAAATCTTTGTTCCTGTTGGAACACCGATATCAAGACCTAAGTGGTTTGTTGTGGCACCTACAATTCCTGTATTTCTACTTCCGAAGTAAGATGTGAGCATCTTCTTTGTTACGTTTCTAATTGGCCACAGGAATTCGCCAGTACCCTTCTTTTCTGGAATTGGTTTTGTTCCTTTATAGTAAACAGCATCTACAGGATTTTTAATTCTTGTATTGCTCTTAACAATCTTCTTTTGCTCTACGCCGTTAACTCTTGTAATCTCTGCAACTATCTCGTTGATACCATATGTACCTGCAGAAATCAGTTCTGTTTCACCTTCGTAAATCTCAGAGCTTTCAACATACCTTGATCCGTACTTAACCTGTTGCTGGTAAGTTGCATGCTCTACTGAGTTGATAGTGATCAGAGGATTTGCTTTTTCACCTTCTGCGAGCTCTCGTGATGAACCCGTTTCAATATATCTAACAGCATCCTCTGGGTTCCAGATTTCACCAAGCAGCACTCCGACTTCTTCAATATCTAAGCTCTGCTCATAAACAATCTGTGTGTATTCGACGCCTTCCTTTTCTCCGACAAAATCATCTCTGATGCTTTGGATTACGTTATTGGCAACTTCTTCACTTTCAAGTATTACAGTCTGCGTGCCATTAATTTTGACAGCATAGGCTCTAACCTGAATATCCCTCATGTATGTTAGTGTATTGAGAATATCTTCTGCGCTATCAACGCCAAGCTTAAAGCCAAAGACTTTTTTGAATTCTATATCACGTTCAACGTCTATGCTTACATTGGCGCCAGCCGCCTGCGACAGCTTGTCACCAAGAGCTTCTATCGTTTGATATACTTCCTGCTTTGTTCTTGTAACGCCAAGCGTTCTTCCGTAATAGCTATACTCATAAGCAGTAAGCGAGGATATGAAGATGAGAACAGAAGCAAGGAGCGCAACGCTGACTGCAAAGTACTGGAATACTGTCCTCTTTCTTGCGTCGAGCCAAATTCTAATATCCCAAAGCACATCCCACAGGAAAAGCCCAAGTGAACCGATGTAGTATGAAATGGTAATGAAAACATTAACGAAAAACAGAATGATGTCTACAAAATCTTCCCAAACATTAACTACAAAATCCCATAGCTTATCTCCCATGCTACCAAATACTTCGGCAACAGGTGCCCAGGCATCCACATAAACATCATGGTAAAGCGCCTTCTTCTTTTCATGAGTTAATGGAGAATCGTAGCTTTTTATTTGCTTTCTTACGTTTATAAAGCCTTTTATAAGACGTATGGTTCTATGAATAAAGCTCTCTTCAACAACTCTTTGGGACTTGTAATTATTTGCGGCAGCTTTTGCAGTGTAAATTGTAATATGAGAGTCTTTTGCTTTGGCTCTCTTTTCCTTTAAAGCTTCAACAGTTGTTCCAAGTCTTTCTGCTTTTTCCTTGTAATACTCTTCGCGCTGTTTTTCCAGCTCTTCCTGTTGCTGCGCAAACTTCTTTTCAAATTCGCTTTGCTCAATATTTAATTGTTCACCCGCCATAGGGGTAAAATTATCTGCCATTTAAATAAAACTCGAGCTTGTCTGCATAACAAGAGCAGGTGCTTCCATCATCAAGAAAGCCTGTGTCCTTGCATTTGTTGCAGCTATAAATAGGATCTAGTGCACTTTTGCTAAATCCGTTTTCGCTTAAAAGCTGTTCCTTCTCTTTTAATAGTTTTGTTTGAGCCGTCTCTATTTCTTTTTGTAGGGCGGCGTTTTTAGTAAGCATTGCATTAACAAGCTGCATTGAAAGCTGCTTCTGCTGCTTAACTATTTCTTCTACTCTTGGAAGCTGTTTGTATACCTTTAATCTAATTTCCTCAGACTTCTTGGCATTATCTTCCCTGAGCTTTTCGTAAAGCGCTGCAATCTTTGAGTATGCATTCTCCGATGCAGTCTTTTCTATGCCAAGCTTATCTTTATCAGAAAGTATGGCATCAACATATTTGATGTTAGGATTATTGCTACCTGTTGTCTTTGCGATGGCAGCAAGAACATCATCTATAGAAAGATTCTTTTCAAAGAACCATTTTCTCATAATAGCCTTCTCTGGCTCTGATGGATTTCTTCCCTCAAAACCAAGAGCTTTAAACACTCTCTTGTAGAGTTTGAATGCTCTATCAGACTCCCCCAGATATTCTTCAATAAGGTCTACGCTATCAAGATTTTTTTCTCTCCAATCGAGACGTATCTTCTCAACGTCTTTAACCCTCTTGCTCTTTCCGTTTTCGGTGCTGTATTTATAGCAATAAAGTATTACCTCTGGTCTAATACCAAAGTCGGTAATCCAAGATGCAACTATTTCTGTTTCCTTTCCTTCGAGCAATCTGCCGGTTACCTTTTCTATGTCTTGGTAGAGCACAGCAAGATTTACATCAGAAAGATCAAGCTCTGCTTTTGCAAACTTTGCATTGTCAACAAATTCAATTGCACATTTTCCAAAAACAGCTTCCTTAAGATTTACAAAGGAAATTCTGTAAGCATCCGAGCCCTCTTTTTTAGCAAGCTTTTTTACAAGATGCATGCTTTCCCAGTAATCCCACGCTTTATCAATAGACTCTTCTGAAAGAGTAAGCTGCTTTGCAAGGACAGTATTATCTACTGGCTCTCCAATCTTTGCGTACATCAAAGCAAGAAGATATACCTTAACATAATCTCCTGGAGCATCTAGCATGTACTCTCCAACAAAGAGGTTTTCTACTTCAGTGTCATAGAGGAAATAGTTATTAACTTTTCTCTTTTCAAAATCCATTAAGCCTCAGGTCCTTTTTGAATGTTAACAAATTTAGTGAAGCTTGGCAGCCATGCAAGTTTTGCAATACCTGTCTCACCCATTCTTTGCTTAGCAATAATTACTTCACAAATATTAGTTGGTTCTTGATCTCTCTTGTAGTAGTCCTCTCTGTACAAGAACATTACTACGTCGGCGTCTTGCTCTATTGCACCAGACTCTCTAAGGTCTGAAAGAATTGGTCTCTTGTCTCCTTGTCTTGCTTCAACAGCACGAGACAGCTGCGAAAGAACAACAACTGGGCACTGCATCTCTCTTGCAAGTTGTTTTAAGTATCTTGAGATTTGAGTTACTTCCTGCTGACGGCTTTCGCCATTTGAATCGGAACTCATCATCTGCAGGTAATCTATCATGATAAGGTCTAACTTTCTTTCCTTATCCATTCTTCTTGCTTTATTTCTAAGCTCCATTACTCCAAGACCAGGAGTATCGTCAATTACTATATCTGCATCAACAAAGTTTCTGATTGAGTCGTTAACTCTCTCCCAGTTATCTTCGCTTAAATCTCCAACTCTAAGCTTTTTACTGTCTACTCTTGCATCCATAGCAAGAAGTCTTAAACCGAGCTGTTCCTTGCTCATTTCCAAAGAGAAAATTGCAACTCGCTTTTTCTCCTTCATTGCTACATGCTGCGCTATGTTTAAGGCAAATGCTGTCTTTCCCATTGATGGGCGAGCCGCAATGATAATAAGATCTGATTTCTGAAGACCGCTTGTCATCTTATCAAGATCAATATAGCCTGTTGGAAGTCCAGGAAGCTTATGGCCATTTGCTTCTGCTTCATGGATATTAGCAACGTTTATCTTAAGAACATCTTGTATGCTAGAAAAATCTGATGACTGACGCTTTTGTGCAATGTCGTACATCTGAGCCTCTGCATTATCAAGAAGAGTTTCGCTTTCAATGTTTTCTTTAAAGCAATTCTCAATGATAGTTGATGAGGTTGAAATTAATTTTCTAACAACAGCCTTGTCTGCAACTATCTTTGCATAGCTTGTTGCATTTGCAGATGTTGGTGCAAATCCTGAAAGCTCTGCAACATATGCTCTTCCACCTGCAGCCTCTAATGCCTTTCTTGCTCTGAGCTGTTCTACAACTGTAACAAGGTCTATTGGCTGGCCTTTTTGATAAAGGTCTATCATTGCAGCATAAATTTCTTTATGAGCATTTGAATAAAAATCGTCGGCCTTTACAATGTCAGAGATTTTGATAAATGCTTCTGAATCAATAAGAGCTGCTCCTAATACACTTTTTTCCGCATCGTCATTGTGAGGCGGTATTCTTTCTATCTGTGCCATGGTTTCCCTGTTTTCTATCTGTCTAAATTTACTTTATTTCTTTTACGCTAACCTTAAGTGCTGCCGTTACTCCTGGATAGAGCTTAAGAGTAACCTTAGTATCTCCAATTTGCTTGATTGGAGCATCAAGCTCAATCTTTTTCTTATCAAGTTCAATCTTATATGTCTTAAGGAAGGCATCTGCAATATTTTGAGATGTTACTGCACCAAAGAGTCTTCCGCCCTCTCCTGCCTTTGATTCAATCTCTACTGCAGGACCAGCCTCGACCTTTGCCTTGATATCTTCTGCAACCTGTTTATCTATTGCACGCTGAGCTTCAATCTCTGCACGTTTTCTTTCAAGTGTCTTTAAGTTACCTTCTGTAGCTTCCATGCAAAGCTTTTTAGGAAGAAGCATGTTTCTAACATAACCGTCAGAAGCCTTTACAACATCTCCAGCCTTACCAAGGCCCTTTACATCTTTAAGTAATATAACCTGCATATCTTATGCCTCCTATAACATTTCATTTGATCTCATTATGCTAACTACCTGCGCTATTGATTCTTCTGGGCTAACCTTGGTCTGCGCAGCAGCCACATTTTGATGTCCGCCGCCTCCAAGCTGTTCCATAATAGTTTGAACATTTACCTTGCCTAAAGATCTTGCAGATACTGCTGTATAATCTTCCATTCTTCCTGCAACAAAGGCTGCTACAACTCCGTGCATATCCAAAAGCTCATCAGCTGCCTGGGCACAAATTATATTCATGCTTGGGTCTGTATCTCTTGTATATGAAACTGCAACGCCATTTGAAAGAATTTCTGCATTTGCAATAATTGCTGCTTTCTTTTGATAAAGCTCAAGATTCATTCTAAAGTAGCTTCTTAAAACTTTATTCTCTGCACCCTTGTCCTTAAGGAATGCAGCTGCGTCAAAGGTTCTAACTCCAGTGTTAATAGAGAAGTTCTTTGTATCAAGCATAATGCCTGCAAGAAGATATTCTGCAACCGCCTTAGATACTTTTCCTTTTGAGCGTGAGTACTGAAGTATTTCTGTAACAAGCTCTGAGGTTGACGATGCATAAACCTCCATATGTGTAAGCAAAGCATTCTCAATTGCATTTGCTGATTTCCTGTGGTGGTCGATTATAACTATGCGCCTTGCTTTTTCCAAAAGCTCTGGGCATTCAGAGATTGCTGCAATGTGATGATCTACAGCTATAACAAGCGTATTTGCTGTAACACTTGTAAGCGCTTGCTCATGACTGATAAATACAAACTCTTTGCTCTCTACAGCGCTTTCGTATGCTGTTGCTATTCCATCCGATGGCTCGTCTAAAACTAAAGCTGCAGCAACACCAATGTTTTCGCAAAGACTTAGCATTCCCATCGCTGCACCAAATGCATCAAGGTCTGGCTTTGCATGACCCATTACAATCACCTTATCTGATGCTTCAATTGCGGAAGTAAGCTGGTGAGCAATTACTCTGCTCTTGCCCTTATTTCGCTTTTCAACAGTTGGAAGGTTTCCGCCGTAGTATTCAGCAGCTCCGCCTTTTAATCTTACAACAGCCTGATCGCCGCCCCTTGCCTGAGCAAGGTCTAGTGCATCTTCTGCAGACTCCTGCAGCTTTGAAAGCTCAGACTCGCCAACCGCAATTCCAAGAGAAATAGTTGTTGGGAAATCCGCCTTTGTTTGAATCTCATGCATTCTATCTAAGATGGCAAATTTACCTTCCCTTAGAGCGTTCATATATTTATTTTCAAAGGTCATGCTGTAACGGCTATCCTTAACCTTAGCAACCGATGCATCAATCTCGTGAGCCCATTCTCTTATAGCTCTATCAATTTCGGCTGCAATAGTTGATTGCTCCTCAGATGGCGAGCTCTCAATAATCTCGTCGTAGTTATCAATATCCAGAAGAGCCATACAAGCACGGCTATCAATGTAAAGCTGCTTTATTGTTTCTCTTGCGGTTACATTCTGCCAGAAGAGCATTCTTGCCATGCTACCATCATGACGCTGAACCGTCTTTGCAGAAACTGAATACACCTTATCCTCTACTACAATCTCTTCAATGCTTTCCTCTTGATCGAAGAAGATATTTACAAAGCTTCTGCCAGCCAACTCATCAAATGCAGTCTGGTCTTCAAAAACTGCCGCAAATTTATCGTTAGACCAAATCAGCTTTCCATCAATATCTACAAGGCACAAAAGAAGTGGCGAACCATGCTCAAATGACTTTGTCATGTCGTCGATTTCTTGCTCGATATTAGTCTGAAGTTTTTTAAACTCGGTTTTTGCATTCTTTTCTGAAAATAGCCAATGGAAAACTCTTGAGATTATTGCAAGCCCAAGAAAACCAAGTCCAAAATATAAATATGGTTTTTTGAAAAGCACTGTTACCACGCCCATGCAAAGCATGATCACAAAATCGATTGTGATTACAGGAAGCAATGTTTTCTTAAATAATTTCTTTTCCATGCGAGTTCCTCATTAAGCACGCAAACAATTGCGGGAACACTGCCCCCACAATAAGACATATAATTATACCATACTATATACTACTATATATAAGAAAAATAAAAAAAGAGATGCTTACGCATCCCTTTTTAGAACCTTTATATTTCCATTTTTTAGCAATATATTGAAGCCGTGAGGGAATTCTATCGTTTTATTCCCAACATTTTTCTTTACCGCGGCCCTAAGAGCCTTAATATGAACTGCTGAAATATCTTCCGTCAGCCCAAACGAGGCCAAATATCTAGTAATTACCCTCGCAAAAACCGCATCGCTTAATTGCGATAAATCCTTGATTTTTAGCACTTTATCCCGGTTCGATTGAAGAAATTCATCGGCTATCGCTGATAGAAGCTCCTCATCATCTGAGGCACTGGCGGAAAGCCTATCTAGGGCATCAACTATATTTGGGTTAAACTCCAAAAGCTTTGGCAAAAGCTCTAATCTGATCTTGTTTCTTGTATATTCTGCTTCGAAATTTGTCTTGTCTTGCCTTGCTGGCAGATTGTTTTCGGCTACAAATTCTTCAATTTCTGCCCTTGGCGTCCTAAGAAGTGGTCTAATTACACCATCTTCTCTTTTTATCTCCATGCCGCAAAGGCCGCTTACCCCTGTTCCTCTTATAATCCTCATAAGAATAGTCTCGGCCTGATCATTTTTATTATGAGCTAGAGCAATCTTATCGGCACCAAGCTTTTTAAGCTCTAATATCCTAAGATCTCTTCCCATTTCTTCTTCGGTCTTATCATTTTCTTTTGAAAGAGCCGAAACATCAAGCTTTACCGAAGTAAGAGGAACTCCTTTCTCCTGGCAATATTCTTTTAAGAATAGCTCATCTTCATCAGCCTCGACCCCTCTTATCATGTGATTTACATGCAAAGCCTCAAGAGTAAAGCCAATTTCCTCTTTTAGACTAAAAAGAATTTCGAGCAAACAAATAGAGTCAGGCCCGCCCGAAAGCCCAAGCGCGACTCTTTCGCCTTTTGTAATCAATTCTTCATCGATTATTACTTTTTTAATTTTATCGCGTAGTTTGTTCACAAATATACTCGCTCAACGCGGGACTGAATAGATGATAAAACGTCATGCATGCAAGTTCCAGCCATTGCTGCCACATCATCTGCAGTTTGAACTAATAGCTTGCTACCATCATCACTTCTGCTTTCACCAATTATTACTGCTTCGTCGCCCATTTTAATTTCATCTGTTACCTTGGACACATCAACCATCATCTGGTCCATGCAAACAAGCCCAAGGCATTGGCACTTAACGCCATGAATTAAAACTGTGCCTTTGTTTGAAAGACTGCGTGGCAATCCATCTGCATATCCTATGCAAATTGTTGCAATCTTCATTTCTTCTTTTGCGACAAAGGTTCTTGAATACGAAATTGCATCACCAAATCCTACTGTTCTAACAGTACTGATGGCAGCCTTCCATTGCATCACTGGCTTTACATTCATCTTTGCATCTACTGCGGTGTTGTAGCCATACATAAGAGCTCCACATCTTACCGCGTCAAAGTTTGCAAACTTGTACTTGCCTATTGCGCCTGAATTTGAAATATGTCTAAGGCCAACCTTGATTCCTTGCTCGGAAAGATACTGGAGAACCTTTTCAAATCTTTCAAGCTGAAGCTGAGTATATGGTTCTGCCCCTTTGGATAAATCATCCGATGATGAGAAGTGAGAAAAGATTCCCGTGAAATCTAAATTAGGAAGCTTATACGCACCTGCTATAACCATGAGTTGTTTGAAGGTTTTGCAATCAAAGCCAACTCTGTTCATACCTGTGTTAATTTTGAGATGAGCCTTTGCCTTAACACCAAGCTCGCCAGCCTTATTAGACATTGCAATTGCGTGCTCTGGTGATATAAGAGCAATTGTAATATTGTTATTAACCGCCAAAGCAAGATCTTCTGGATCAATATATGAGAGTACGAGTATATCAGACTTTATGCCGCCCTCCCTTAAGCGAAGCGCCTCATCAAGTCCTGCAACTGCAAAGGCTCTTATCTGGCAGCTTTCCTCAAGATATTTTGAAACGCCAATATCGCCATGGCCGTAAGCATTTGCTTTAACTACAGCAATAATATCTGTGCCTTTGCTTAAGTTACTTTTTACAGTCTCAAGGTTTGCCTTTAATTGATTTAGATTTACTTCAATTCTATTTCTCATTTTTAATTCTGTAGAAACGGCATGCGTTCTCTAATGTTGCGTTTGCAAGTTCTTCGTATGAAATATTTCTAAGCTCTGCAATTTTTCTTGCAGTGTATTCAACATAATTTGGTTTATTAATTTCTCCTCTAAATGGAACCGGTGTAAGATAAGGTGCATCAGTTTCTATAAGAAGCTTCTCAAGTGGAACACTTGCTGCAACCTCTTGTGAGTGTCTTGCATTCTTAAATGTTACAGGGCCGCCCAAAGAAATCATTGCACCAAGCTTTACATATTCTGCTGCAAGCTCTTTTGAGCCAGAGAAACAATGTAAAAGTACTGGAGTTTTGCCAAGAACCTCTTCTTTCAATATTTGAAATGTTTCATTATCTGCATCGCGAGAATGAATGCAAATAGGTGCATTAAGCTCTCTTGCCATAGAAAGCTGAGCTCTAAGCCATTTCTTTTGAACGTCAAGCTCTGGATAGTTTTCCGGATCATGAGTATCAAGACCAATTTCACCTATTGCAACTATCTTTTCATTACCCTTGTACATATCAAACACTTCAGACAGAATTTCATCTGTAAGTTTTCCTGTATCTCCAGGATAATATCCAACAGTTCCATAGCAGAAAGAATATTTCTTTGTATCCTCTACAACCTTTTTGCAAGTATAAATATCCGTTCCGATATCAACAAGATATTTAATATCAGAGGCTTCTATTTCTTTGATAAGCTCATCTTTAAACTCATCGTATCTCTCATCGTATAAATGACAGTGCGTATCAAAAAGACATTTCATATTTAACCTACTGTCATTCCTCCATCAGAAAGTGTGGATGCAAACTTAAGATGACCATCCTTTAAATCATCGGAGAAGATAAGCATGCCCTTTGATTCAAGACCTCTAAGCATTCTTGGCTTTAAGTTTGCAACAACAATTACATGCTGGCCAACGCATTCTTCAGGCTTAAAGTGCTCTGCAACACCAGAGATAATCTGTCTTGTTTCATTTCCCATATCTACCTGGAATACTAAAAGCTTATCAGCTTTTGGATGCTTTTCTGCCTTTGTTATAACACCTGTTCTTAAGTCTATCTTATCAAAATCTTCAAACTCGATTTCTTCTTTGTATGGCTCGTACTTGATGCCACTAGCAGCAGCCATTGCAGCCTCTTTAATTGCTTCAAGCTCTTCAAGTTCTTTTTTAACATCAAGTCTTGGGAAGATAGGATCTCCCTTAACAACTTTCTCTCCACCCATTACGTTATATGCAACAGCATCTTCCCACTTAGGTTCTTTTCCACCAAGACCAATCTGTTCTCTAATCTTATCAGATGTAGTGTGCATGAATGGATAGATAAGAACGCTGACAATTCTGATGCACTCAATCATGTTATATAAAGCTGCATCAAGCTTGTCCTTTAAAGCAGGATCTTTTGCAAGTACCCATGGGCTAGTCTCATCAATATATTTATTTGTTCTTCTAACAAGAATCCAAATTTCTTCAAGTGCAAGATTGAACTCAAACTTATCCATGTGAGCTTCAACCTTATCTCTTACAGTAAGAGCAATGCTCTGAAGATCTTTTGTGACTGCAATAAAGTTTTCGTCAGATGCAATAGCTGCTGGAACATTTCCATCCTTGCACTTGCATTCTGGAATTATGCCACCATTGTACTTTTCAACCATTGCAACACATCTTGAAACAAGATTTCCGAGATCGTTTGCAAGATCAAAGTTCATTCTGTTGAGCATTACTTCATTTGTAAATGTACCGTCTTGTCT
>JAKSSJ010000089.1 GCA_024403215.1 Clostridia bacterium | reverse complement strand
TGGAAGATTTCTGCAGGCATTTCCTTAAGATCTTCAGCAACATTTGGCTTGAATCCCATGTGGTCGATAACGTCCTTCTGGAGGTCTACGCCAGGAGCGATTTCTGTGAGGTAAAGAACGTTGTCTCTGAGTTCGAATACAGCCTTTTCAGTAATGTACATTACCTTCTGGTTCTTTGGAGCGAACTTTCCGGAGAAGGAAATCTGTCCAACTGTATCAACAAACTTAGGGAATTCTGTCTTTGTAACTGTTCCGTCTGGATTCTTTGTCTTCTTTGTACCTGTTAATGTACCAACGAAGATAACCTTCTTTGTGTTAGAAGAAATATCAATGAATCCGCCAGGGCCTGTAAGTCTTGTACCCATTCTGGAAACGTTGTTGTTACCGTCCTTAGCGATTTCACCGATACCGAGGCATGTTACGTCAAGTCCGCCGCCGGAGATTAAGTCGAACATTTCGTGTGGTGAAAGGATGGACTGTGGGTTTGTAGCAGAACCGAAAGATGGAAGTGGGCTTGGAACGCCGCCTACCATACCGGACTCTGTAGAAAGAATTACGTCTGGTGTCTTTCCTTCTTCGTTAACGATGTTAGCCATTTCAGAAGGCATACCTACACCGAGGTTTACGATGTTTCCATCTCTTAATTCCATTGCAGCACGACGGAGGATAATCTTTCTGTCGTCGAATGGAAGTGGCTTAATAGCATTGAGTGGCTTCTTGATGTGTCCGGAGTAAGCTGGTTCCCAGTATACGCCTTCTGCCTGCCAGCAGTGCTTTGGATCGTTGTCGATAACAACGTAGTCTACGAGGTTGCAAGGAATCTTTACATCCTTGGGATTGAGAGATTCAGGCTTTGCAAGGTATTCAGCCTGAACGATTACAATACCGCCGCAGTTCTTTACAGCGTTTGCAATAGCAAAGCCTTCATTTATAACAGATTCATGTTCGAAGGAAATGTTTCCGTTTTCATCAGCGATTGTACCTCTTAAGAGAGCTACGTCGCACTTGAAGGATGGATAGAAGAGGTATTCTTCGCCTTCGAATTCGATAAGCTTTACAACTTCATCCTTGGAATTTCTAGCAGCTTCGTTCATTCTGCCGCCTTCAACTCTTGGGTCTACGAATGTACCAAGACCAACCTTAGTGATAAGACCAGGTCTACCTGCACCGATTTCTCTCCAAAGGTTGATAGCAACACCCTGTGGGATGCAGTAGCTTTCAATCTGGTTAGCTCTTACAAGGTCGCAAAGGGAGAATGCAGAACCAATGTGAGCAGATGTCCACTTTGTAACAAGGCCAGGACCAGCTTCGCCGAATCTTGTAACGCCTCTAACACCGTTAGACATATCAGGACCGCCTTCTCTTGGGTTTCTATCCCAACCAACGAATCCATTACCAAAACCCCAGTCACCAAGAGCAGAACCCTGCTTAAGGTTAAGGTTGCAAGGATGACCTGTTTCCTTGAAGTTGTCTCTAATTGCAACTGCAAGACCTTCTGGCCAACCGGAAAGACCCATGCCGCCTACACCAACTGTAGCGCCATCTGGAATAAGCTTAGCTGCTTCCTGAGCAGTAATAAACTTTGCCATTTTTTCCTCCTATAATAAATACTTTTAAAATATATTTTTGAATACAATCATTCGTATTCTATTATACCTATTTCACACTTTATAATCAATAAAAAGGAACTCGTTAATTAACTAACAAATGGTATGATTTATACATTTATAGTATAATGTGAAAGTCATAGTTTGTGCCTGTAGCTCACTTGGATAGAGCGTAGGACTCCGACTCCTAAGGCAGCTGGTTCGAATCCAGTCAGGCACACCAATTTATCTTGTTTTTAAATCTTCAAGTTTTATAACAACAATAGGCATCTTTGAGAGTACATCAATCAAAGATGTTTTTCCTTCTTCTACGGCTTTTTGAAGTTCGAGCCTTGTTTTTCCAGTGTTCATAAGCAGTGGAAATTCTCGTAATTTTCCGTTTGCTTCAACAACTACAGCCGCACATTCGCTCTTTTCCGCAGAAAGTAGTGCATCCCACAGAACTGGTGGAATCTTAGGCATTGATGAAGTAATACATAATGTCCAAGTTTGATTAACATCTCTTTGTGCTTCAACTATACGCTTTAGCACACCTTCTGAAGAAGTGTATAATCGCTCGAACTTATCAAAAGCCTCGACCGATGCATTATATCCGTCTGGTATGGAAATAATTCTTCTTGGCAGCGTCTTAAAATATTCCACAACCTTATCCAAAGGATTGTCACCGCCAGCAAGAACAATGCCCGCAGAAGTTAAAAGGGTTGCAAGGATTTCCATTTTCTTCTCATGAACAGGTATACCTCTGGATCTAGATTCTTCAATGATAGCCTTTGGAATCTTTACATAAAGTAAATCAGGCATCCATTCAAAGTATTTTGCTCCAGCGTAAATAAAGAATCTTGCAATTTCGATATTACCCTTTGAAAACGGTTCTTTATACAGACAAATCTGAGCAACTATTCTTGCAAAGTCATCTTCTGCATAACCAGGCTTGCACTGCTCGAAATCTAAATTTACAAGTCTATTATCAGACAAAATAAACTTTTCAAATCTGAGTTTGCCAAGAGTCATCTTGCTAAGCTCTCTATACTTTTCGTACCAGATAAAGAATAATTTCAAGTATTGTTCTAGCTGTTCTTCATCTTTTTCTGCGGCTAAAAGCAGATCTAAAAAGCACTCACCCTCTACGTACTCATGCTCAAGATATCCATCGTGGCTATCTATAAGTTCTGGGGCTAATCCACTGCCTTTTAGCTTTCTATATAAATTTTCTTCTTTGACATAGTCCATTCTAGGCGCGTAAGTCTTACAGACTATGCCATTTTTTATTTCAATCTTGTTCTTCATTACTAAATATTCAAAATTATAGTTGCCAAAGTCATGTAAACCATAAGTGAAAGTGCATCTACAATAGTTGTGATGAATGGAGATGCCATAACTGCAGGGTCGAAGCCAAGCTTTTTAGCAAGAAGTGGAAGTGTACAACCAACCAA
>JAKSSJ010000088.1 GCA_024403215.1 Clostridia bacterium | reverse complement strand
GGTTGATGCCGTTTCGGGCCTTCTGTATGGTGTAAATATAGACTATTATGTTGCTCTTACTATGGACGCTGTAGAGATAATTACAGACTATGTTGGTGGTGTAAGCGTTGTCCTTGATGATGATTATACCGATATAAGTCCATTCTATAAAAAGGGTACAACAGTTAATTTTGATGGCGGTAATGTCTTAGGCTTTGTTAGAGAAAGACAAGGGCTTGAGGATCCAACAAATATTGCTCGTCAAAAAAGACAGAACCTTTTTATGCAGGCATTTGTAGAAAAGCTTCAGGCTCAAATCCTTGGCAAGGAATTTATATACGATGTCTATAACGCAACTTCAAGCTATATGCTTACCAATGCCACAGATACCAAGGTATACGATTTAATTTCTCACTTAAAAGAGTACGAATTCTTTGATCTTAAGACTCCAGATGGCTCGGCATATTACGACAATACATTTGTTGAATTCTATGTTGACGAGCATGCATTAGAAAAGACGGTAATTGATTTATTTTATGAGAATTGATTTTCACAGCCACATACTTCCTAAGATGGATGATGGCTCTTCAAGTTCACAAGAATCTATAGAGATGCTCACAAGAGCAAACGAGCAAGGGGTTAAAATTTTATGTTTAACCCCTCATTTTTATCCTGAAGATGAGAACCCAGATAGCTTTATTAAAAGAAGGGATGCCGCTTTTAATAGGCTTATTGCTGTTTGCGAAGAGCAGGACTTTACGGGGCCAAGGCTTTTTAGAGGGGCAGAGGTTGCATGGTTTACTAGTATAGGGAAAAGCGAAGAGGTTAAAAAGCTTTGCCTTGGAAACACTAATATCATTCTTGTTGAAATGCCATTTGCTCCTTGGAACAATATGATGATAGAAAGCCTCGTATCTCTTAAGGAAGAGCTTGATCTTCAGCCGGTGCTTGCCCATATTGATAGGTACTTCCCGTTTGTAAGAAGGGAAACTTTAAACTACTTGGTCTTTGAAAAGGGCATTTGGCTTCAGGTTAATGCAGAGAGTATAAATAATCCTGCTATCTGCGAGATGATTAAGAATAACATGATAGCATTTATAGGATCTGATGCACATAATACAACAACTAGGCCAGTAAACATTGGCGATGCGTATGATGTGCTAGAGGAGAAAGGGCTTTTAGATAAGCTTCGTACTTTTTAATATTGATACTATTATTCGCTGACGTTCCCATTGATGAATGGGGATGTCAGCTTTTAATTTGGCGTAAATTGTTTGCAATATTTTTCGTTTATGCTACAATACATTTATATATAAGAAAAGTAGTTTCTATGGAGGATAATATGGCTCACAAGTATGTCTATTTATTTTCTGAAGGCAACGCAAAAATGCGCGAGCTTTTAGGCGGCAAGGGTGCAAACCTTGCAGAGATGACCAATATTGGTTTACCAGTTCCACAGGGATTCACTATCACAACAGAAGCTTGCACTCAGTACTACAATGATGGCAAGAAGATTTCTAAGGAAATCCAAGCTGAGATTATGAAGTACATCGAAAAGATGGAAAAGATCAATGGCAAGAAGTTTGGTGATAAGAAGAATCCTCTTTTAGTATCCGTAAGAAGCGGTGCAAGAGCATCCATGCCTGGCATGATGGATACTATCCTAAACCTTGGACTTAATGAGGACGTTGTTAGAACAATTGCAGAAAAGTCCAATAACCCACGTTGGGCTTGGGACTGTTACAGAAGATTCATTCAGATGTTCTCCGACGTAGTTATGGAGGTTGGAAAGAAGTACTTTGAAGAGCTCATCGATGAGATGAAGGAAAAGAAGGGATATTCTTCTGACGTTGATATGACAGCAGAAGACCTTGAGGTGCTTGCTAACCAATTTAAAGCAGAATACAAGAGCAAGATTGGAAAGCCTTTCCCAGACGATCCAAAAGAGCAGCTCTTTGCAGCTATTGAGGCTGTATTTAGATCTTGGGATAACCCAAGAGCAAACGTTTACAGAAGAGATAACGATATCCCATATTCCTGGGGTACAGCAGTAAACGTAATGCCTATGGTATTTGGTAACATGGGCGACACATCCGGTACAGGTGTAGCATTTACAAGAGACCCAGCAACAGGTGAAAAGCACCTTATGGGAGAATTCCTCTTCAACGCCCAGGGCGAAGACGTAGTTGCTGGCGTTAGAACACCTATGCCAATTGCAAAGCTTAAAGAATATATGCCAGAGGTATATAACCAGTTTGTAGGCGTATGCAATACACTTGAAAAGCACTATAAAGACATGCAGGACATGGAGTTTACTATTGAAGATAGAAAGCTCTATATGCTCCAGACAAGAAACGGCAAGAGAACAGCAAAGGCTGCCCTTAAGATTGCTTGCGACTTAGTAGATGAGAAGATGATCACAGAAAAAGAGGCTGTTGCAATGATAGATCCTCGTAACCTTGATTCACTTCTTCACCCAACCTTCGATGCAGCAGAGCTTAAGAAGGCTACTCCAATAGGAAAAGGCCTTGGAGCAAGTCCAGGAGCTGCTTATGGACACGTAGTATTTACTGCTGAGGACGCAAAAGCAGCAGTAGATAAAGATCCAAAGGCTAAGGTTATACTTGTAAGACTCGAAACATCTCCAGAAGATATTGAGGGTATGAAGGCTGCTCAGGGCATCTTAACAGTAAGAGGCGGAATGACATCCCACGCTGCTGTAGTTGCTAGAGGTATGGGCGAGTGCTGCGTATCTGGCTGCGGAGCTATTAAAATGGACGAAGCAAACAAGAAGTTCGAGCTCGGCGGAAAGGTATACAAGGAAGGAGATTTAATCTCGCTTGATGGTTCTACAGGAAACATTTACGAGGGAGCTCTTCCTACAGTAGATGCTACAATAGCAGGTGAGTTTGGCCGTATTATGAGCTGGGCTGACAAGTATAGAAAGCTCAAGGTAAGAACAAATGCTGATACACCAGCTGATGCTAGAAAGGCTAGAGAGCTTGGTGCTCAGGGTATTGGACTTACAAGAACAGAGCACATGTTCTTTGAAGCAGACAGAATTGCTGCATTCAGAGAAATGATTT
>JAKSSJ010000087.1 GCA_024403215.1 Clostridia bacterium | reverse complement strand
GAAAGGATACAAAAATGAAAAAACCGGTACTGGTAATTATGGCTGCTGGCATGGGCAGCAGATATGGTGGTCTTAAGCAGATGGATCCTATTGGACCATCCGGCGAACTCATTATTGACTACTCAATTTACGATGCAAAGCGAGCTGGCTTTGAAAAAGTAGTATGCATTATCAAACACGAAATCGAAGAAGATTTTAAGGCTATAATGAACAAAGGTGCTGCAAAGCATATGGATGTTCAGTATGCATTTCAGGATATAAACAATATTCCTGAAGGTTTTGCTGTTCCAGAAGGAAGAGTAAAGCCTTGGGGAACAGGTCATGCAATTTTATCTGCAAAGGAATTAATTGATGGACCATTTGTTGTGATTAATGCAGATCACTACTACGGACCGGAAGTATTTAAGGCACACTATGACTATCTTATGCAGGAACAGAATTCTAATGTATATGAATTCTGCATGGGTGGTTACAAAATTGAAAACACATTACTTCCAAAGGGAAGTGTAAGCAGAGGTGTTTGCATTACAAAGGATGGATATCTTTCTCACATTGATGAAAGAAAGACTATTCAGCTTAACGGAGAAGAAATTCAGTTCACATTAGATGGTGGCGAAAGCTGGACAACAATTCCAAAGGGTACAAATGTATCTATGAATTTCTTTGGCTTCACTCAGCCAATTCTTACTGAACTTGAAAATCGTTTCCCTGCAGCACTCGAAAACATTTTAAACACAGACCCAATTAAGGGTGAGTTCTTTATTCCGCTTGTTACTTCCGATCTCGTAAACGAAGGAAAGGCAAGAGTTAAGATTCTTCCTACATCCGATAAGTGGTACGGCGTAACAAACAAGGAAGATAGAGAAATGATGGTTGCTGCAATGCAGCAGAAAACTGATGCTGGTGAATATCCAGAAAAGCTTTGGGCATAAAAATGGAAACAAGAGATTATTTGCATATGCTCTGTGAGCGCCAAGGCCCATCAGGCTTTGAACGTCCTGTTGCAGAAATTGCTGCAGAAGCTATTAAGCCTTTTGTTGATAAGGTGGAGATAGATAATCTTGGCAACTTAATCGCAACAAAAAAGAGCAGAAAGAAAAATGCAAGGAAGATGCTCATAGCAGCTCACCTTGATGAAATAGGATTAATTGTTACAGGCCATGAAGATGGCTTCTTAAGCTTTGGCCAAATTGGCGGAGTTGATACAAGAATGCTTCCTGGCAGAGATCTTATCATTATGACTAAGACTCCAATGGTTGGTGTGGTATGTGCAATGCCTCCACATGTGCTTAGCCACGAAGATATGGAGAAGGCTATTCCAATGGAAGACCTTCGAATTGATGTAGGTCTTTCACAAAAGGAAGCTGTAAAGAAAATTCCTATTGGTACTCCAATTGCTTTCAGAACAGAAGGCTTTAATCTTGGAGAAGATTTATATGTAAGTAAGACATTAGATGATAGAGCTTGCTTTGTTTCTTTAATTCTTGCAGCAAAACTTCTTAAGGGGAAATCACTTCCTTGGGATGTAGTATTTGTAGGAAGTACTTGCGAAGAAACTGGTGGCGCTGGTGCTGCTGTTGCAACATTTGCTGAAGCTCCTTTAGCTTGTGCTGCAATAGATGTTACACATGGTATTACACCTGATATGCAAAGCGAAGCTCAGGGCTTTGAACTTGGAAAAGGCCCATCCCTTTCTGTAGGTCCAAATATTTCAAGAATAGTTGGAAAACAGATGGAGAAAGTGGCAAAGGATAACGGAATTCCTTACCACATAGAAGTTCAGCCTGGTAGAACAGGTACAGATGCATGGGCAATGCAGATTGTAAAAGAAGGCGTTGCAACAGGTCTTATTGGACTTCCACTTAAATACATGCATACTCCTGTTGAAACAGTAAGTATAAAAGATATCGAATACTGTGCACAGCTTGTTGCTGCATATGCACAGGATCCGGGAGAGGAGCTGCTCTCATGTTAAAGTATTTAGAAGAGCTTTGCTGCTTATCCGGAGTTTCCGGAGATGAAGGAAACGTAAGAGATTTTATAGAAGCTCATGCAAAGAAATATGCCGACAGTATTAGAAAAGATGCTCTCGGGAATTTAATTGTTTTTAAAAAGGGCAAGGTAAGAGGTACTAAGCTTATGCTCTCTGCACACATGGACGAAGTAGGTTTCATGGTAGAGAAGATTACTGAAGATGGATACCTAAAGTTTGGAATGGTTGGCGGCATAGATCCAAGAGTAATACTTGGTAGAAAAGTTTATGTTGGACCATACGCTATTCCAGGTGTAATGGGTCTTAAAGCCATTCACCTTACTACAGCTGCAGAGCGCAGCGAAATGCCAAAGACTTCAAGCCTTTATATAGACATCGGTGCAAAGAATAGAAGAGAAGCTGAAAAGTATGTTTCCCTTGGAGATTACGTAAGCTTTGATTCAGACTTTGTTCCTATGGGCAAAAACTTTGTAAAGGCAAAGGCAATCGATGATAGATTTGGTTGTGCAGTTTTATTAAACATGATTGAACATCCACTTCCACAAGATGTTACTTTTGTCTTCACTGCAATGGAAGAAGTAGGTGCCAGAGGAGCTTTTGGTTCTGCCTTTAGCGTTAAGCCAAAGATTGCACTTGTAGTTGAAGGAACTACTGCAGCAGATTTTGCCGGAGTTGCAGAAAGTAAGAAAGTAACTCGTTGCGGCGAAGGCCCTGTACTTGGTTTTATGGATGGCGGCGCAGTATACGACAGAGGTCTTTTCGAAATGACAAGAACTCTTGCCGAAGAAAAAAATATTCCTTGGCAGATGAAGGGCAGAATTGCAGGTGGAACAGATGCGCAGGCAATTCAAAGAAGTCTTGAAGGAATTAGAGTTGCAAATATTTCTGTTCCAGTAAGAAATATTCATAGCCCTAACTCTGTTGCAAATCTTGACGACATAGACAACGCATACAAACTTGCGCAGCTTTTTATTAAAGCGGTTTCGGAAGGGAAGTATAAATAAATGAATGCATTTGAAATATTAAAACAACTTAATGAATGTTTCGGACCATCCGGAAATGAAAAAGAAATTTCCGCAAAAATCAAAAAGCTTGTAAAGCCATAAGCAACAGACAGTAAAGAAGGTGTAATGGGCAATCTCATTGTTCATGGAGAAGGCAAGGGACCGAAGCTTATGGTTGCTGC
>JAKSSJ010000086.1 GCA_024403215.1 Clostridia bacterium | reverse complement strand
GGCCGGGCAATAAAAAAAGTTGTCAATGGGGTCTGACCCCATTGACAACTTTTTATCTAAATTCTCGCGTGAATTTCTACAAAATCTCCGTGATTAAATCACAGGCTAAGTTTGCAGTATATGAATCCTTATCTAAGATAGGATTTACCTCAACCATATCTAAGGATAAAACCTTAGACGAAGCCTTAAGTGCCCTTGCAACAGCAAAAGCCTCATCCTTTGTTAAACCATTAGGCACCGGCGTACCAACGCCAGGAGCAACTGATGGATCTACAGAATCTATATCATAGCTAACATGAATACCAAAGGTATCAGAAGACGCAATCTCAATAGCCCTCTTCATTACCTCATCAATACCCATGCTTTTAACGTCTTCTATACTAAACACAGTAACGCCAGCAGCCTTAAGACGTGGCCACTCAGCCTCATCAACATCTCTTGCACCAACAATTACTGCATTTTTAGGATTAATAGTCCGAGCCTTCCTTCCAAAAGAAATCATGCTCTCCGGACCCTGGCCGCAAATTGCAGACAAAGGCATACCGTGCACATTGCCAGTAACAGTGGAATGTTCATCATTAAAATCCGCATGAGCATCGACCCAAATGATGCCGATATTCTTAGCATAATATGTAGCAACAGCAATAGCGCTGCCAGCAGCAACGCTGTGATCCCCGCCCAAAACAAGTGGTATCATGCCTCTATTAAGACTATCAAACACCTCTCTAAAAAGCTTAGCATTTACATCATTAATAGCTTCATAATAATGCATATTAGGAAGAGTCTTACCACCCGGAATAGGAAGAAGATCTCCTTCATCAATATATGAAATACCGTGAGCATAAAGCTTTTCACAAAGCCCCGCAAAGCGAATTGCCGACGGCCCCATATTTACGCCCTTTTTAGACGCACCAAGGTCAAGTTGTACACCAATAATATCAATCATATATACTAATCTCTGCTGTTTATAACCACAATCTCTTCACTAGCAACAGCTGCATCAACTAAAGCTTCTACATCCAGCTTGCTTTCGCTTTCTAAAATCCTCTCGAGCCTTGGCTTAGTGACAGGATGCTTAGGAAGAAATACCGTGCAGCAATCTTCATAAGGTTGAATGGAAGTATCAAAGGTGCCAATCTCTTTTGCAATATCCATAATATCAACCTTATCCATTGCAATAAGAGGTCTCATAACCGGCATAGAAACAGTGCTGTCTGTAACAACCAAGGACTCTGCAGTTTGACTTGCAACCTGGCCGAGGCTTTCTCCGGTTATAAGCATCATGCAATCATTTGCCTTTGCAATACGCTCTGAAATCCTCATCATAAAGCGTCTAACCAAAATAGTAGTTTCCTCTTCTGGGCAATTCTTTACGATTGCTTCTTGAATGGGAAGAAGGTTAACGCTGTGCATTCTAATTCTTCCGCAGTAAGTAGTCAGTATAGACGCAAGGTCTTTAACCTTTTCAAACGCGCGCTCCGATGTGTAAGGATAGGAATGGAAATGCATTGCCTCCATATACATTCCTCTGTGAGCCATAAGAAAAGTTGCAACCGGAGAATCAATGCCTCCAGATAAAAGCACGAGCCCCTTGCCATTAGTTCCAAGCGGAAGTCCGCCAAAGGCCAAAATCTTTTGTTCATAAACATAAGCGAAATTTCTTCTGATGTTAACATGAAGTATTGCCTCAGGATTATGAACATCAACTGATAAAACCTTGCAGCCCTTAAGAACATAAGCACCAATGCGCTTTGCAATCATAGGTGATTCAACCGGGAACATCTTATCAGCACGCTTGCCTTCTATCTTAAAAGTCTTAATATGCTTTGATTCAATAATGCCGAGCATAGTTTCAGCGGCCACATGTCCAACTTCGTCTATAACCTCATCGGCTGTCATGTTTTCTATTGCAATTTCTTTTGCTGGGCTAATAGATTCAACGCCAAAAACTCTTCCAACTCTTTTAAGAATCTCAGCCTCAGAAACATCAAGCGGTGTGCGCACAAAAATCAAACCATCGTTTCTTTCAACGCTTACTTTTCCAAGATTACTTTTTAAAGCCTCATCTTCGGCCCTATTTAAAATCTTTTTAATTCTTTGCACGAGCATACGCTCAAAGTAAGGTTTGTTCTGGCCCTTTAGTGCTACTTCGCCGCAGCGAACAATGTAAATTTTTTCGTTAGTATTAATCATTTCTTAAACGCTTTTCTTAAAGCCCTCTGGCTTTCTACAGCCGCTTTAATTTTTTCTACTGCAAAATCAATTTGCTCTATAGTTGTATCTTCAGAAAAACTAAATCTAATTGCACCTTCTATCTCTTCTGGTTTAAGTCCCATTGCTCTTAGCACATGACTCCCTTTAGATTTAGAAGAGCACGCAGATCCTGTGGAAACAAAAATCTGATCTTGTTCTAAGGTATGAAGAAGTACCTCTGCCCTGCAGCCAATAAATGAAACATTAAGAACAGATGGGCAGGCAGACACCGAAGACGTCTCCCTGCAGCCAAAGCTAGCAACAGGTCCATTCACCTTAACATCAGAAATTTCTGCAAGCAAACGTTCCTTAAGATGCTCTCTTACCTTTGCCATATTCTCTCTTGCTTTAGCCACATTCATCTCTTCTATTGCAGCACCAAAGCCAGCAATACCAGGCATATTCTCAGTGCCAGATCTAAATCCAGCCTCTTGGCCTCCTCCAAAAACAAATGACGGAATATGAAGGCCCTTTCTAATGTATAAAGCACCCACGCCCTTTGGGCCATGCACCTTATGACCAGAAACAGAAATCATATCAACGCCCATCTTTTTAGCATCAATGTCTAGCTTACCAAAAGACTGTACGCAGTCTGTGTGAAAAATTGGTCTAGTCTTCATCTTATCAAGAAGGCTAGCAATTTCTTCAATAGGGAAAATTGCTCCGCTCTCGTTATTAACATGCATGATAGATACAAAAATAGTATCGTCATTAAGAGCCTTTTTAAACTCATCCATGTTAAGGCTACCATCAGCTAGAACAGGAACATAAACGGCATCAGCTCCAAGCCTTTCTAATTCTTCAAAGCATCTTAAAACTGCCGGATGCTCCACGCAGCTAGTTATAATCCTTGGCTTTCTTCCGCTTCCCAAAACAGCCTTGCTTCTTGCCTTCCAAGCGCCAAAAATGGCCGTATTATCGCTTTCTGTG
>JAKSSJ010000085.1 GCA_024403215.1 Clostridia bacterium | reverse complement strand
TATCATTCCCCCAAAAAGCAAGAAAATTCCTAAAATATTATATCACGCTTTAACGAAAAAAAGCAAAGAGTTTTTTATTCTCCGATAGCAAAAGAAATCTCAGCCTGTGCTGCAACCTTACCATTAACAGTAGCCTTGCACTGGCCAAAGCCAAGTGGACCTCTGCGCTGTGTAAGCTCACAGTAAAGCTCAACCTGATCTCCTGGTACAACCTGCTGCTTAAAACGGGCATTTTTTATTCCGCCAAAGAATACAAGCTTTCCTTTATTTTCCTCTTCTGTCAAAAGTGCAATCGCTCCAGTTTGAGCCAATGCCTCAATAAGGAGAACTCCTGGCATAACCATATGCTGTGGAAAATGTCCAATAAACTGCATCTCGTTCGCTGTAACGCACTTAATGCCCTTTGCATATTTTCCAGGCTCGCACTCTGTAATCTTATCTACTAATAAAAATGGATATCTGTGAGGAAGAATTTCCTTTATCTCATCTGCTGTAAATTCCATAATCACACCTATATTTTCTTAAGAACAATACTTGCGTTGTGTCCACCAAAACCAAGAGCATTTGAAAGAGCAACCTTGATATCTGCCTTTCTACCCTCATTTGGCACGATGTCCAAATCGCACTCTGGATCTGGAGTGTTGTATCCAATAGTTGCAGGAACAAAACCATCCTGAAGTGCCTTAGCACAGATAATAGCCTCCACCGCACCAGCAGCACCAAGAAGATGACCAGTCATTGACTTTGTTGAAGAAACCATAACATCCTTAGCGTGATTACCAAGAGCTTTCTTAATAGCCATAGTCTCACAAGCATCATTCATATGAGTTGAAGTTCCATGAGCATTAATATAATCAATATCATTTGGAGTAAGGCCTGCATCTTCAATTGCAGCAACCATACATGCAGCACCACCTTCACCTTCTGGATGAGGAGCAGTGATATGATGAGCATCACAGCTTGAGCCGTAGCCTACTACCTCTGCATACATTTTAGCGCCACGTGCTTTAGCATGCTCATATTCCTCGAGAACAAGAATACCAGCACCCTCGCCCATTACAAAACCTGCACGCTCAGCATCGAAAGGAATTGAAGCCTTTGAAGGATCCTCAGTTGTATTAAGTGCCTTCATAGACTGGAATCCGCCCATTGCAAGAGGTGTAATTGCAGCCTCAGATCCACCAGCTACCATTATTGTTTCATATCCATCACGGATTCTGTGGAAAGCATCACCTATTGCATTATTTGATGATGCACAAGCGGTAATAACACATGTGCACATTCCCTTAAGCTTATGATTAATTGCAATCTGACCTGGTGCCATATTTCCAATAATCATTGGAATAAAGAAAGGCGAAATTCTGCTATAGCCTTTCTCATGAGCTTTGATTGCCTCGTCCTCGATAGTTTTAAATCCGCCAATACCTGATGATACAATACAACCAGCCTTTGACTGATCCTCTTTGTCCATATCAAGACCAGAATCATCCATTGCCTCTTTAGCAGCAACAAGTGCATACTGCATAAAAAGGTCCATTCGACGAGCTTCCTTAGGATCAACAGCTCCCTCGGAAGAAAAATTCTTTACTTCTGCAGCAACCTTTACCTTAAAATCTGTGGTATCAAAATGTGTTACCATCCCTATTCCACATGCACCAGCCTTTACAACTTCCCAAGTCTCAGGTGCGTTGTTTGCAAGAGGATTAACTGTTCCAATACCTGTTATTACAACTCTTCTCTTTTCCATATCCTTCTCCTGTTACATTCTCATTCCGCCATCAACGGAAAGTACCTGTCCAGTAATATAATCAGCATCATCTGATGCCAAAAAACTAACTGCAGCAGCAATATCAGCGCCAAGTCTTTTTCTTGGAATTTGAGTCATATAATTTGCTTTAACATCCTCTGGCAGAGCATCTGTCATTTCTGTCTCGATAAATCCTGGAGCAACAGCATTAACAGTTATTCCCTTTGCGCCAAACTCTTTTGCAAGAGACTTAGTAAAACCAATAAGACCAGCTTTTGAAGCAGAATAATTTGCCTGACCAGCATTTCCCATAAGACCAACAACACTTGAGATATTGATGATACGACCATACTTTGCTCTCATCATATCCTTTGTTGCAACCTTACAAGTTAAGAAAGCACTCTTAAGATTTACGTCAAGTACCTTCATAAAGTCATCTTCAGTCATGCGAAGCATAAGATTATCCTTTGTGATACCAGCATTGTTTACTAGTACCTCAACGCTGCCAAACTTTTCCTTTGCTGCGTCAAAAATTTTCTGAACATCCTCTGCATTAGAAACATCCGCTGCAACAGCCATAGCGTCTACACCAAACTCTTTGCACGCATTAATAGTTGCATCAGCCTTTGAAGCATCGCCTGTACAACAGGTAACAATATTAAACCCATCTTTTGCAAGGCGAAGACAAATCTCTTTTCCTATTCCTCGGCTTCCGCCGGTAACAATCGCTGTCTTACTCATAATAACCTCTTAGATATTGATACTTGGAGCTTTCTTTAAACAATCAATTGCTCCATTGTACATGTCCTCAATGATATCCTTTGCTGGACGGATAGAATCAAGCTGCCCACAAACCTGACCTGCCATTACTGATCCCATCTCAACATCGCCATCAACTACAGCTCTACGAAGACCACCAAGGGTAATCTTCTCAAGTTCCTCTTTAGTTGCATGTTCTTCTTCAAGCTTAAGATATTCTCTAGCCATCTTATTTTTAATAATACGAACGGGTGCACCCTGGCTACGTCCTGTAACGGTGGTTCCATTATCTTTAGCCTTGATAACAGCCTCTTTGTAGTTCTGGTGAATAGGACATTCTTCTGAAACAAGAAGGCAGGTACCAATCTGTACACCTACGGCGCCCATCATAAAGCAAGATGCCATTTGCTCGCCGCTTGCGATACCACCAGCCGCAATAATAGGGACATCTGGAAATGCTTTTACCATCTGTGGAAGAAGTGCCATAGTGGTCATATCGCCTACATGTCCACCAGACTCACCACCCTCTGCGATAAGTGCATCTGCACCACTTCTAAGCATAAGCTTACCAAGTGAAACCGAAGGAGTAACAGGGATAACAATAGTGCCATTTTCTTTCCATTTAGGAATGAAACGACCTGGGTTTCCTGCTCCAGTAGTGATAACCTTAACCTTCTCTTCATAGAGCATCTGTGCGATGTTCTCCACATCTGG
>JAKSSJ010000084.1 GCA_024403215.1 Clostridia bacterium | reverse complement strand
AGCAGAAAGACAAACCAGACCCTCCTGATACTTTTCCAAAAGCTCATGATCAATTCTTGGTTTGTAATAGGAACCTTCTTTGTATGCTAATGATACTAATTTAATCAGGTTCTGATAACCTGTATCATTTTTTACAAGAAGCACAAGATGGCCTTGGTGTCTATCCTCTACTGCTTCTTTATCAAAGCTTGTTGTTGCAGCTGTATAGCATTCGCAACCTATGATTGGTTTTATTCCTTCTTTGACTGCTTGGTCAAAGAATTGAACCGCACCAAACATTACGCCGTGATCTGTTATTGCAAGCGAAGTCATGCCAAGTTCTTTTGCCCTTGCCATGAGCTTATCTATACGGCAAGCGCCGTCTAGAAGCGAGTATTCAGTATGTACATGTAAGTGTGTGAATGCCATTATCTTTCCAGTTTCTTATATTTCTTAAAGAATGGTTCTAGTTGATCCATGATTCTCTCTACTCCGCCCACATCATTGCTTTCTACACTAAGCGGCATTACTGGATCATGAAGTGATTTTCTTAAAAGGAACCATCCATCCCCATGATTATAATCAATATCTACTCTAAGGCCTTCAAAGTTTGGACTTACCACACTCATGCCTTTAAAGTCTCCGCGCTTTATTCTTTCTTCCAAATTATTTAGCACGGTTTCTGCATAGCCTGCAAAATCTTCATCCTCAATCTTGAATCTAAACTCTTCCGATTCTGCTGGCTCTTTAAGCTTTGCCAAAAGACTACTTATACCTTTGTCCTGCTTTTTTAGCTGAGCCGCTTTTATTACTATCTTTGTAGCTAGGTAGGCTCCATCATCAAGGAAGTAGTTTTCCTTTAAAGCTGCATGACCAGAGGTTTCTATTGCAAGCTGGCAATCTGTGCCTTGCCTATTTAGCTCGAGACCTTTATTAATTACGTTCTTGTATCCTCTTTTAAATCTAAAATGCTCAAGCCCAAGTTCATTTTGCAGAAAGTCTGTAAGATGAGTGCTTGTTATACTATCTGTTACTACAGTTGTTTTTACATGACCCTCAGAAGCAAGTATTGCTGCCAGTGCTACTATTCTATTTCTTGAGATTTCTTTTGCATTTTCGTCAACTGCTGATGCTCTGTCTCCATCTGTATCAAAGATTATTCCAAGGTCTGCACCATTTTCCTTGACTGCTTTGCAAATAGATTCCATAGCCTCTTTGTTTTCGGGATTTGGCTCATGGTTAGGAAACATTCCATCTGGGTCTAAGAATTGCGAGCCCCTGCAGTTTGCGCCAAGACGCTTTAATACATTTGATACATAAAAACCGCTTGCCCCGTTACCAGCATCTACAACTACATGAAGTCCAAGAAGCGGCATATCCTCTTCTTTGGCCTCAAGAGCCCTGCAGATTACCTTTCTTAAATGCTCTGCATATTCGTCCATAAGGTCAACTTCTTCTATGCTTCCTCTTTTATTTGGTTCTATCAATAGTTCTTCAGCCTTTTTAATTAGCCCAGCGATATCGTCTTTATCTAGGCCACCCTCTCTTGTGAAAAACTTTAGTCCGTTTCTTTCATATGGCAGGTGGCTTGCTGTTATCATTATCGAGCCATCTGCATGAAGCTTTGGCAGTATTGTCGCCATAAACATTGCCGGGGTAGTGGATAATCCTGACTTTAGAACCGTGACTCCTTTTTTTACTAAGGCATCTGCTATTTCTTCTTCAAAATCTATACCTGTTATTCTTGAGTCTCTGCCTACTGCTATTCTTAAATCCTCTGTCCTTTTTGAAACCTTGGTGCAAAGCCAGTCAACAAAAACATAAGACAAATCCCTTAAAGCCTGACGGGTCAGATTTACATCCTTTCCTCCATCTACCTTTAAGGCTACTCCCCTTATATCAGATCCATTTTGAAGTGCTTTATAGTCTTTTTTTAATTCCTGCATTTTTGCCCCCAGGCTAAGTTTTCTTGTGATTATACTAAATATAAAAGTATACAATTAGACATAATATTATACCACTTTTGGTAAAGAAGTGCTAAAATGCATATATAAAAAGTACTAGGAGTATATTTCAAATGAAAAAGATCTTACACATAGGAACAGGCGGAACTATCAGCTCCCAAAATAGCGGAGAGGGCCTAAGCCCTGCAATTGCAGCACAGGAATTATTAAAATATTGCCCTGACATTGCAAAATACTGCACTGTTGACTGCATCCAGCTTCTGAGCCTAGATAGCACCAACATACGCCCAGCACATTGGATTATGATTGCGGACGCAATCGCAGAAAACTACGATAAATACGATGGCTTTGTAATCTCTCACGGAACAGATACCCTGGCCTACACTGCAGCTGCCTTAAGTTATTTAGTTCAAAATAGCAAGAAGCCTGTAGTATTAACCGGAGCACAAAAGCCAATAGATGAAGTAGGTTCTGACGCAATAAGGAATCTAACAGATGCTTTTATTGTGGCGTCTGATGATAATAGCTATGGTGTACAAATTGTATTCTTTGGATCAGTAATTTGCGGAACAAGAGCCAGAAAGAACTTCTCAAAAAGCTTTGGTGCTTTTGGAAGCATAAACTTCCCAGAGGTAGCAAGAATCCAGGACGGCAGAATAGCACGCTTTATTTACGACCAAATGCCTGAGAAGCCAACTTTTTATTCTTATCTCAACCCAAATGTTGGCCTAATCAAATTTGTTCCAGGTATGAGAAATGACGTCCTTGCATATATCATAAGCCAATATGATGGCCTAATTGTTGAAAGCTTTGGAGTTGGCGGCCTTCCAGAATATTCAGACTTTTTTGAGCAGATTAAAAAAGCCGTTGAACTTGGAAAGCTTGTTGTAATGACAACTCAGGTTCCAAGTGAGGGCAGCAATTTAAGCGTATATAGAGTAGGTACTCAGCTGAAAAATCACCTCAATATATTAGAGGCTCACGACATGACAACAGAAGCCGCAATTACTAAGTTAATGTGGATTTTAGGTCAGACAAACAATTACGGAGAAGCAGAAAAGCTCTTCTATACAACTATCTATCACGATATTTTATATAAGGATTAGCACATACTAATTAAATGGTGCAAATAAAAAAGCGCTGGCTTAAAAGCCAGCGCTTTATATTTTTAGTATTCTAGTTTGATTAAAGAATTCCTGATCCAAACAGAGGTGCAAATACTAATGCAACGATTGTCATAAGCTTGATGAGGATGTTAAGAGATGGACCGGATGTATCCTTGAATGGG
>JAKSSJ010000083.1 GCA_024403215.1 Clostridia bacterium | reverse complement strand
TCCAACAGGAATTTGCTATAGATACAACACTGTTGTTGAACCAAGACTTTCAGAACCGTGGTTTGTAAAGATGAAGCCTTTAGCAGAGTCTGGTATTGAAGCAGTAAGACGTGGAGATACAGAATTTGTTCCAGATAGATTTGATAAGATCTATTATCACTGGATGGAAGATATTAAGGATTGGTGCATTAGCCGTCAGCTTTGGTGGGGTCATAGAATTCCTGCTTACTACTGCGAGGAATGCGGCGAGATGGTTGTTGCAAAAGAAGAACCAACTAAATGCCCAAAGTGCGGATCTTCTAAGTTCCATCAGGATGAAGATGTACTTGATACATGGTTCTCTTCTGCTCTTTGGCCATTCTCTACACTTGGTTGGCCAGAAGAGACAAAAGACATTAAGAAGTTCTATCCAACATCAGTTCTTGTAACTGGTTATGACATCATCTTCTTCTGGGTTGCAAGAATGATCTTTAGCTCAATAGAAGAAATGGGAGAAGCTCCATTTAAGCATGTTCTCATTCACGGTCTTGTAAGAGATGCGCAAGGCAGAAAGATGAGTAAGTCTCTTGGCAATGGAATAGATCCACTTGAGGTTGTTGATAAATATGGTGCAGATGCACTTCGCTTCATGCTTCTTTCTGGTATTGCTCCTGGTTCTGATATCAGATACCAAGATGAAAAGGTAGAAGCTGCAAGAAACTTTGCTAATAAGCTTTGGAATGCTTCAAGATTTGTTATTATGAATCTTCAAGATGAAGATGGTAACTTTAAAGAAATGGCAGATGCAAAGACTGCTAAGCTTAGAAGCGAAGATAAATGGATGCTTTCTGTTGTATCAGATGCAACAAAAGAGATTACAACAAATATTGAGAATTACGAGCTTGCACTTGCTGCAACAAAGATTTATGAACTCATCTGGAACCAGTACTGCGACTGGTACATTGAGCTTGTAAAGGTAAGACTCTACGGTGATGATGAAGAAGACAAGAAGACTGCAAGATATGCACTGCTTAAGGTGTTAAAGGATCTTCTTAAACTGCTTCACCCATATATGCCATTTATCACAGAGGAGATCTGGGGCTACCTTCCAAAGGAAAAGGATGCTAAGAAATTCCTCATGCTTGAATCATGGCCAGAAGTAATCTCCGATGATTACTCAAAGGATGTTGAGGTTCTAAACCTTTCTATGGATATCATTAAGTCTATAAGAAATATAAGAGCCGAGGCAGATGCTGCTCCATCCAAAAAGCTTCATGCAGTTTTGGTTTGCAGCGCGCAGGAAGAAGAATATGCAAAGCTTGGTGAAAGCTATATCAAGGCGCTCGCAAATCTTGAAGGCCTTAGCTTTGCAAAGGATAAGTCTGGTTTATCAGAGGACAATATGTCAGCTGTACTTCCAGGCGTTGAAATCTATATCCCATCAGATGAGCTTATAGATTACAAAGCAGAACACGAAAAGCTTCTCCTTGAAAAGAAGAGACTTGAATCCGAAATCGCAAGAGCCTCTGGAAAGCTTTCAAATGAAGCCTTTGTTGCTAAGGCACCTGCTAAGGTTATAGACGCAGAAAAAGAAAAGCTTGCAAACTATAAAGATATGTTTGATAAGACTGTTGAAAGAATTGCAGCAGTTGAAAAGAAGCTTAAATAATAGTTTTAATTGGAGCTAGTAATGCTTAAAACTGGAGATAAACTTAACAATTTCACAGTAACAAGAATTAGGGATAGCAAAGAGCTTTCCGGAAGACTTGTTGAACTAAAGCATGATAGACTTGGAACGGAAGTAGTATGGCTTGATAACAATGATGCTAACAAGCTATTCTCTATTTCTTTTGAAACCCTTCCAACAGATAGCACTGGAGTGTTCCATATACTGGAGCACTCGGTGCTTTGCGGATCGGAAAAGTATCCTGTTAAAGAGCCGTTTGTAGATCTTCTCAAAAGCTCTATGAATACTTTTCTCAATGCTCTTACTTTTCAGGATAAGACTATGTATCCTGTATCATCAAGAAACGAGCAAGATTATTTAAATCTTACTAGCGTTTATCTAGACGCTGTATTTGCACCAGCAATACTTAAGAATAAAAATATTTTTTATCAAGAGGGCTGGCACATAGAACAAGATGAGAATAGAAAGCTTTCGTACAAGGGAGTTGTCTTTAATGAGATGAAGGGAGCTATGGCTAGCAGGGATGAACTCATCATAGAGAACATGCTTGCAATGCTCTTTAAGGATAATTGCTATGGCTTTAACTCTGGTGGAGATCCAGAAATTATTCCAACTCTTACTTATGAAAAATTTGTTGATACATACAAGAAGTACTATCATCCATCAAACGCAAAGATTTATTTAGATGGCAGCGTTCCTTTGGAAAAAACCCTAGAGCTTGTAGATTCATATTGCAGCAGATATGATCAGACAGACTTTGCTCCAAAGATGGAATACCAAAGAGCTGTATCAGCAGAGAAGACTATTTACTATGCTTTGTCAGAGGATGAGGATATTAAAGATAAAACTCAGCTTTGCCTCGCAAAGATTACAGGACGCTTTGATGATCCTGTTAAAAATCTTGCAACAGGAGTTGTCTTTAATGCTCTTTCTGATTCAAACGATGCTCCGTTTAAGAAGGCTTTGTTTGAGCAAGATTTAGCAGAGGATCTTGAGATGATGGTAAATGATGAGGCTGCTCAGACCTTTATCAGCATTGATGTTAAAAACATTAAAGACGGCAAAGAAAAAGAAGTAATTGAAACAATCAAAAACGTCGCAAAAGAGCAGATAGAAAAGGGTATTGATAGAAAAGCCCTAATAGCATCTATTAACGCTTTAGAATACAAAATAAAGGCTCCTATAGAGCCTGCAGGCCTTATGAGAGGGATGAAATGTCTCGTATCATGGCTTTACGGTGGAGATCCTCTTACATATCTTGAGTATGATGAGTATTTTAAAAAGCTCAGAGAATATCTTGATACAAATAAGTACGAGGAGCTTTTAAAAGAGGCTGTTTTAGAAGATGAGGGTATGTGCATATTAAAGGCTCTGCCATCATATACAGCTTCCTTGGAAAAGGATAAGGCTGAAGAAGCTCGTCTTGAAAAGATTAAGGCTTCTTGGTCAAAAGAAGAATTAGAAGAAAATATAAAGCTCAACAAAGAACTTCTTTTATGGCAGCAAACTGAAGACACTAAAGAGCAGACAGATACAATTCCAACACTTGCGCTGTCTGCTGTATCTAAGGGTGCAATATATTATTCTC
>JAKSSJ010000082.1 GCA_024403215.1 Clostridia bacterium | reverse complement strand
TTTTTCTTTACGGCTGATTGAACAAATGTTCTTTTGGTGATATAATTAACGTATAAGAAAGCGGAGCCTTTCAAAATTCAGGAGGAAAAACAATGAATACAAATAACATAAAGATACGTTTGGAAAGAAAAGAAGAGTACCGTGAAGTTGAAAACCTTGTTAGGGAAAGCTTTTGGAATGTATATCGCCCAGGATGCCTTGAGCATTACGTTTTGAAGTGCCTTAGAAATGACCCTGACTTTGTTTCCGAGCTTGATTTTGTAATGGAGAAAGATGGGAAGCTGATTGGACAGAACATTTTCGTGAGGACAAATATCAAGGCGGATGATGGCAGAATGATTCATATTATGACTATGGGACCAATCTGTATTACGAATGAATTAAAAAGACAGGGGTATGGGAAAATCTTATTGGATTACTCATTGGAAAAAGCAAAAGAATTGGGTTGCGGAGCAGTCTGCTTTGAAGGAAATATTTTATTTTATGGAAAAAGCGGATTTACTTATGCTTCTGAATTCGGAATTAGATATCACGGAGTTCCGGAGGGAGAAGATGTTTCCTTCTTCCTTTGCAAAGAGCTGATTGAAGGATATCTTGACGGAATCACCGGCGAGTATTCAACGCCTAAGGGATATTTTGCTTGTGATGAAAATCCTGAAGAGTTTGAGCGATATGAGTCAGAATTTCCGACTAAGGAAAAACTAAAGCTTCCGGGACAGTTGTTCTAAACGAACAGCCGGCACATTGAAATTTCCAATGTGCCGGCGTTTTTATCACTTCTCGTATAGCTCTACGTTTGTTTGGCCGTCGATTTCTTTGAAGTTTACTTTTACTACTTCATTTTGTGATGTAGGAATATTTTTGCCTATATAGTCTGGTCTAATAGGAAGTTCTCTGTGGCCTCTATCAACCAGGACGGCAAGCTCAATCCTATTTGGTCTTCCCTGCGCAAAGATTGCTTCTATTGCTGCGCGAGCTGTTCTTCCTGTGTATAAAACATCATCGGCTATGATTACGTCTTTTTTATCTATTTCTGTTTCAAATTTGCTGTTTTTTAGCTCTGGCATGTCTGCAACAGTTGAGAGGTCATCTCTATAGAAAGTGATATCAAGCTCGCAGATAGGAACCTTAACGCCAGTGTGGTTTTCAATATTTGAAGCAAGTATATTGGCTGTTGGAATTCCTCTTGTTTTAATACCAACAAGGACAATATCTTTTATGTTTTCATGCTTTTCTACTATTTCGTATGATAGACGAGTGAGGGCTCTTTTGAGGGCTGCCTCGTCCATAATTTCTTTTTTCTTAGTCATGGTAATTACCTCTATGCCTTGATTTTATATGGCTTTTTGGGATTTTGCAAGTGTTTTGGGATATTTGATTATAAGAAAATATTGTGGTAAAAAAGCGAAATTTTTCTTGCAATACCACTATATATTGAGGTATAATACTCCTGAACAAAATCTTTAAATACGGTACAGAGAGACCGACAAGATTGAACATATTCCTATGCAAAATAGGGCGTTTTGAAAAGTCTTGCCGGCGTGGCAAGGCGTTTTTTTATGTCAAAACAAGTGTCAATCTGTGCTATCTAGAAAAGGAGACAACACAATGGACAATCAAAACGGCGTTATCTACAATGCCAAAGAATTAGGAACAGGCAGGGTTTTAGTTCTCGGCCTACAACACATGTTTGCGATGTTTGGAGCAACAGTTCTTGTTCCAAAGCTTACCGGACTTTCGGTTAGTGCAACACTTCTGTTTGCTGGTATCGCAACACTTTTTATGCACCTTGTAACAAATAGAAAGGTTCCAGTATTCCTTGGATCATCTTTCGCTTTCCTTGGAGGCTATGCAGCTATTGCTCCTAATGGAGAAAAAGAACTTCTTCCTTACGCTTGCGTAGGCGTTGCTGCAGCTGGCCTTGTATACTTAATACTTGCACTTATCATTAAGGCCTTTGGACAAAAGAAGGTTCTTAAATATTTCCCACCTATCGTAACAGGACCTATCATCATTGCAATTGGTCTTTGCCTTTCAGGCTCGGCTATTCAAAACTGCCAGGCAAACTGGATTGTAGCTTTAATTGCTATAGCAGTAGTAATTATTTGCAATATCTGGGGCAAGGGAATGGTTAAGATTATTCCTATCCTTCTTGGTGTAGTTGCATCATATGTTGTATCTCTTATCATCGACCCAGCATCAAGAGTTGCCGTTACTCAGGCAGTTAACGACGCTGCATGGTTTGGTCTTCCAGTTGATATGAGAAATACAGTATTTGGACTTTTCAGCGGCGAAGTTGATGGACAGCTTATTGCAAAAGCTATCATTACTATCGTTCCAATTTCACTCGCAACAATGATGGAGCACGTTGGTGATATCTCTGCTATTTCAAGTACAGTTGGAAAGAACTTCATTGAAGACCCAGGACTTCACAGAACACTTATTGGCGATGGTGTTGGTACAACAATCGCTGCACTGTTTGGCGCACCTGCTAATACAACATACGGAGAAAATACTGGTGTTCTTGCACTTACAAAGGTTTTCGATCCTATGGTTATTAGACTTGCTGCTGTATATGCAATCGTTCTTTCATTCTGCCCAAAGTTTGCTGCTCTTATCGAGGCTATGCCTACAGCAACAATCGGCGGTGTTTCACTTATACTCTATGGTATGATTTCTGCAGTTGGTGTTAGAAACGTTGTTGAAAACAAAATCGATTTCTCCAATACAAGAAACATTATCGTTGCAGCTCTTATCCTAGTACTTGCTATTGGTATTAAGTACGGCGCAGGAGATTCCTTCATGATTGGAAAGCTCAGCCTTACAGGACTTGCAGTTGCTTCTATTGTTGGCATAGTTCTTAATGCAGTTCTTGCTGGCAAGGAAGGCCTTACAGATGAGGGCGCAGATTCAGCAAATCTCGGAAGATTCTAAGAAGCCCTTAGATACGGAGCCAATATAAACTAAATAACATGTGACATACTCCCGCCGCTTAAGGCTTCGCCTTTGAAGCGGGGGCTTCTCGTTCAATAGCACTGACGTGCCAAGTTTACACGAGCTGACACCGTGTGCCCCACGGCCTTTAATATTGCGCTTGCTATGCACTTAGCAGGCGCATTGCTTCTTTTTGAATGTTTATTGCAGCATTGTGATCCCTGCTATGGGTTTGGCTACATTTAGGACAGGTCCATTAATCCTCCTTACTTTTGCTGTTACTTTTTATCATCGCCCGGGATTTCCATGGAGTTTTCAATAAGATTCGTTACAACGGTGTTGAGCTGTGCAGCATTCTGACTTGTAATAACGGACT
>JAKSSJ010000081.1 GCA_024403215.1 Clostridia bacterium | reverse complement strand
GTCTCTTTATTTGAAAGCTCTTCAAAATATGTCAGCCATAAAACCTGTCTGTATTCCGGTTTCAATTTGCCAAGCGCTTGATGAATAACAATTTTTCTTTCTTCCTTAAGATAAGCATCCTCAAGAGTCTGCCTGTCTGCAAGGTCCATGCATTCATCAATTGATACCTCGCTGCGTTTTGATTCTTTTCGAATATAATCTACAGCAATATTTCGCCCAATAGCATACAACCAGGTTTTAAAAGATGACTTGCCTGAAAAGTGAGGTTTTTTAATACCAAGCTTAACAAAGGTATCTTCAGCCAGATCTTCAGCTATTGAAAGATTCCTTACAAAGCTGTCTAAGAACAAGATTAAGCCGTCCTTATAGTCCCTTACTATTTCAACAAAACCGTTGTCGTCACCATCAAGGAAACGGCGGTAGCTACTTGCACCGTTATCCATTGATTCGTTCCTCCTTATATTTTTGTTTTCACTTATTAGACGGCTGTTCATTCAAAAACCTCACAGTTATTTTGAATTTATTATACAAAAAAATAGCAGTTTCCTGCTATTTTTCGAGGCGATTCATCCCCGCCTTAGTTCAAAACATTCGTAATGAACTTGAAGGCGGGGTATTCTCGCATGAATTTAGATAAAAACGAGGACCTTTTGGTCCTCGTTTTTTGCGTAATATTTTGTCTTTGAACTACTTTAGTCCTGGTATATTTCGAAGCTTCCTCCAAGGCTTTTGAAGTCATCAAGGAAGTCTCTATAAATCTTTTCTGCTCCGTGCTCATCCATGAGTAATATTGGCTTATCAGCCTTAACGCATGCTAGGCACATTGACATAAATACCCAAGGATCTCCTTGGCAATCAACAGGCTCTGTTGGGAAGAATGGAAGTCCGTTTCCTGTAATCTGAATTCCGTCATAGAAGGTCTCGGCCTTTTGTCCAAACTTTCTTGCAATCTCCGCCATAACAGCCAGTCTGTCAGCTTCTTTTACCTTAAGCTGAGGAACGCCAGTAATTCTAATTGATGCGCCCTGAACTATAGCGAGGGCCGCATAAAGAGTAGCAAGGTTTGGCATCTTAGAGGCATCAATAGTGATGTCAGAGAACTTATGATAAATAAGTGCGTTAATATTATCAAGGTCTCTATAAAGCTGAGGAGAGTTCTTTGGAAGATTATCTACGCTAAGCCCAGCTCCTTCGTGGCCGCTAGCTGCAGCTGCGGTAATCCACATAGCTGCAAGACCCCAGTCATTTTCAGTTCTAATCTCTTCTGGAGATTGATAATACTGTCTGCCTGGGATAAAGTAGCCATCTTCGGTTGGCACAACTGACATCTGGAATTTTTCCATAGAAAGCCTTGTCAGCTCAGCCATACCATTATCTATAAGCTCTGATTCAAATTTGATTTGGCTATCTGAAAGAAGGCAAGGGGCAAACATCATGATTGCGCTTATTGCCTGTGTTCCTTCGTCTCCTGTAAAGCTATATTCTCCAGAAGCCATTCTTCCGCTAAGAACGAAAGGCAGGGAGAAATTAGAGAAGGTAACTCCCCTTAGGGCTAGTCTTCCTGTTAGCTGAATCATCTTTCGCTTTACAAGGGTGCCAGAAGCTCTGCAGTCAGCATTTATGCCCAGCGAGGCACAAAGAGCCATAGCTAGCCTTGCTGTTGTTGCACTATCCCTAAAGTTAAGAGCAACGTCTGGCATAGGCGAGGTCTTTGGGAAAGGCTTAACAACAACCTCGTCGCCTGTTGAGTTTCTGCTGATAATGCAGCCTAAGCTTTCAAGGCAGGCAATGGTTGAATCAATGTCATTGCATCTTGGGACATTCTTAATGCGGGTAGGGTAGGCAGGCATTGAAGCCATAAAGAGTAATCTTTGGGCGTGAGCCTTGCTTGCCGGCGCATGAAGAGTGCCACTAATTTTTGAAGGATTAATTCTTATCATAACCTCAATATTATACCATAAATTATGGTATAATATATATAACTATCGGCAATAATGCGGAGGTAAAATATGGCAATAAGTGCAAATGAGATGAAATACTTAAAGCTTTTAGCAAATACCTACAAAAATGTAGAGGAGGTATCTGCTGAAATTGTAAACCTTACGGCTATTCAAAACTTGCCAAAGGGCACAGAGCATTTCATGTCTGATATTCACGGTGAATATGAAGCGTTTACTCATATTCTAAGGAATGCATCTGGAACCATAAAATTAAAGTTAGATGAAAGTTTCCCAAATCTTTCTGAAGAACAAAGAAGGAGCCTGGCTACTCTCATCTATTATCCTGAAGAAAAGCTTGATCTTATCAAGACAGATTTAACCAAAGCCGAATTATCCGATTTTTATGAAGAAACCATTGATTATCTGATTCGTTTCTTAAAGTTAATCACTTTCAAATATACGCGTTCGTACGTAAGAAGACTTATTCCAGAACGATACACTTACATGATAGAAGAGCTTCTTAATGCAGACGATGGAGCAGATAACAGAATTTCAGATCACAGGAAGAGCGTTATTCAATCAGTAATAGAAGTAGATGCAGCTGATGCTTTAATCACTGCTCTTGCAAATACAATTTCTGCAGCCGCTGTGTTTAGACTTCACATTTTAGGTGATTTATTCGACAGAGGTCCAGGCGCAGATGTTATCTTTGATGAGCTTGAAAAGTACCACAGTGTAGATATTACCTGGGGTAATCACGATATACTTTGGATGGGCGCTGCAGCAGGCAATAAGGCTTGCATTGCAAATGTAATAAGGATTTGCACAAGATATGATAATCTTCATACGCTTGAGGTTGGATACGGCATAAGCCTTAGACCTCTTATTACCTTTGCTCTTAAAACTTACGCAAATGATACCTGTCCAAACTTTAAGGCTCAGACATCAGATGATGATGCAATGCATGATACAGATATTGCATCTCTTGCAAAGATTTCAAAAGCAATTGCAGTTATGCAATTTAAATTAGAAGGTCAGCTCATTGATAAGCATCCATATTATGAGATGGAATCAATGAAGCTTTTAGATAAGATTGATTTTGAGAATTCAACTGTTAAGATCGGTGGCAAGACCTATCAGATGAACAACAGCTTCTTCCCAACAATTGATCCAAAAAATCCTTACAAGCTATCTGCAGAAGAAGAAGCTGTAATGAATAGACTGCAAAAAGCGTTTATGGAAAGCATTGCGCTTCAAAAGGATATTCAGTATCTCTTCTCTCATGGTTCTTTGTATAAGGTGCTTAACGGCAACCTTCTTTTCCATGGTTGCATGCCGCTTACAAAAGACGGCACCTTTGATCCTATCAATACATC
>JAKSSJ010000080.1 GCA_024403215.1 Clostridia bacterium | reverse complement strand
CTTCACTTCCAGCAGCTTTTCCATGTTCTTGAGAAAATGGGTTACGATTGGTACACATCTTGTGTTCACGTGCCATTTGGACTTGTAAGCCTGGAAGATGGAACTCTTTCTACAAGAAATGGAAGGGTTGTTTTCCTTGAAGATGTTCTTAAGGCTGCTGTAGAAAAGACATATGAGATAGTGAAAGAAAAAGGAGTTAACGCTGAGCTAATTGACGAAACGGCAAAGACTGTTGGTATTGGCGCTGTAAAATTCCAAGAGCTTTCTGCAGGAAGAATTAAAGACTATGTATTTAACTGGGATAAGATTCTTAACTTTGATGGTGAAACAGGTCCTTACGTTCAGTATACTCATGCAAGGGCAGCATCAATCTTAAGAGATTCAGAACTTGATATTAATAGTCTTGATGCAGATAGCATTGACTATAATTATCTTTCAAGTGAAAGCGCTTATGAACTAATTAAGCTCATCTATCGCTTCTCTGAAGTTGTTTTAGATGCTGCAGAAAAGTACGAGCCATCCGTTATCACAAGATATATTGTTGACGTGGCTCAGGTGTTTAATAAGTTTTATCACGATGAACATATCATTAAGGGAGTAACAGAAGAAGAGAAGAAGGCTAAGGTTCTTTTAACTTATGCTGCAAAGACAACACTTGCAAACGGTCTTGGACTTCTTGGTATTAAAGCTCCAGATAGAATGTAATTATGATTCCTATTTTTAAATCAAGAGAAGACAAATTAAAAGATTACTTAGTATCAGTACTTGATGACTATATGTTTTCAGAGGTTTCTGATGAATTTTTGGATGCTGCAGATCTTGGCTTCATGCGTGGAACACCTATTCCAATCGCTAAAGAAGATCTTAAGGCTTTTACTGAGAATGGCTTATCAACTACAAAGATTGCTGATAATATTGCAATTGTAATAGGAGCTGATACTCATTTTAAACATACGGATATTTATCTTCAGTATCTTAATAAGATGTTTGACGATAAACTGGTACTAGTTTTTGCTACAAAGGGTGAGGAGTGCCTTAAGATAGGAAACTATAGAAAAGGCCTGGCATATTTAAGAGCTGGTCTAATGTTTAGAAATGAAGCTTTAGAATCAATGTTTTGCTATGCCAACGGCTGCAGATATTGGTATCTTTCATTAGAGGGTGAAGAGGATCAAGATGATTTGATCACAACTTTAAAATCTGAAGCTTTGGAATATTTTGAACACTGCACTAATGCTTATCCTGAGTTTGCGCAAGGCTGGTATTACCTTGGTTATGGATATATAAATCAAGGTCAGTACCAAAGAGCACAGATTGCGTGGAGACATTATATGAAATGCTGCGGTGGTGATGATCCTGAAAACATTAAGGAGATAGAAGCAAGACTTGTGGATCTTGATGATCCTGTTAAGATAGAACAAGGAATCAATCTTCTTGCTGCCGGAAGAATGGAAGAAGGACTTAAGGTTTTAGAGCCTTATGTTGATACTAAGTATGCTGATTGGTGGCCACTGCACTTTAATCTCGCTTGCGCATATAGAGAGCTTGGTCATATTACAGAAGCAATAGAAGGCTTTCTTAAGGTTTTAAATCTATCGCCTTCAAATTATGACGCAATGATTGCCTTATCAGAATTGTATGCCCAGATTGGCGATGCAGAAAAGGCTGAGAAATATTTAAATAAATCAAAACTTGTAACGGAGAACTAAAATGGCATCAAAAGTATTTTTCGCGGATTTTAACGCAAAGTTTGGCGACAGCGTTCTTAAAAAGTTTGAAAGATTAATTAAGGCCAGTGGTCTTGATGAAATTGATGTTGATGGAAAACTTGTTGCTGTAAAAATTCACTTTGGTGAGTGGGGCAATATGGCTTTTCTTAGACATCAATATGCAAAAGTACTGTGTGACCACTTAGCAGCAAGAGGCGCAAAGGTGTTTTTAACAGATGCCAATACTTTATATCCTGGATTTAGAGGAAATGCTGTAGATCATTTAACATGTGCAAGCAATAACGGTTATAACCAGCTTAGCATAGGTTATCCTATTATTATAGCTGATGGTCTTAGAGGAACTGACGAAAGAGAAATTCCAGTAGAAGGAGCAAAGCACGTAGAGAAGGCTAAAATTGGTGCTGCAATTGCAGAGGCAGATGTCTTTATTTCTGTTACTCATTGCAAAGGTCACATGGAGGCTGGCTTTGGCGGAACCTTAAAAAATATTGGAATGGGCTCGGGCTCTAAAAAGGGTAAGATGGAAATGCATTCAAGCGGTACAGCCGCTATTGATGCAGATAGATGTGTGGGTTGCGGTATGTGCCAAAAGCATTGTGCAAATGACGGCGTTCATATTAAAAACGGTAAGGCTGTTATTGATGAAGAGCATTGCCTTGGCTGCGGATACTGCATTGCTTACTGTGCAAAAGGAGCTATTCATTGCAAGTTCGATCAGGCAAAGGACGTTCTTAATGAAAGGATTGCTGAATACACAAAGGCTGCAATTGGAGAAAAACCAAGCTATCACTTCTCCTTTGTATGCGATGTTCAGTGGGGCTGCGATTGCAATGCAGCAAGAGGCGAAGTTTTAGTTCCAGATATTGGAATGTTTGCTTCTAAAGACCCTATAGCTTTAGACCAGGCTTGTGCAGACGCTATTAACAAGGCTCCTGTAAACCCAAAGAGTAAGGCTTATTGCGAGCACGAGGAGCATCATGATGTATTCATGGCTGCTCATCCAGATACAGACTACAGAATTGCCCTTGCTCACGGCGAAAAGCTGGGACTTGGAACTAGGGAATACGAGCTTACCGAGGTTAAATAGTAACAAATAAGTAAAGAAATTGGCTGTTTTGATTGACAAAACAGCCTTTCTTTTATATAATATCAAGGTCGCAAGAGCGATATTATTCCGAAGTAGCTCAGCCGGTGGCAGCGCCTGACTGTTAATCAGGAGGTCGTCAGTTCAAGTCTGACCTTCGGAGCCAAAATGTTGGCGGAGTCGAATGACTCCGCCAATGTTATCTAAAAATGCCTGGATGGCGGAATAGGCAGACGCAGGGGACTTAAAATCCCCCGGTGGCAACACCGTGCCGGTTCAAGTCCGGCTCTAGGCACCATTATTTTAATAACATCGCGGAGTGGAGCAGTTGGTAGCTCGGGAGGCTCATAACCTCCAGGTCGTAGGTTCAAGTCCTGCCCCCGCAACCACACAATTTAAAAGCAACCTTTAAAAGGTTGCTTTTTTATTTTCTATTCGTTTTTAATTAAAGTTCTGCAAATATCTTCGCGCCTTTTGTCTTAAGCCATCTAATAAGAATTATATCTACAACCACTAGTATAGCTGATACACATAATATAT
>JAKSSJ010000008.1 GCA_024403215.1 Clostridia bacterium | reverse complement strand
TGTGACGGGCAGGATAAATAGAGGCCGCTAGTTGCGACCGTCCTGGCCACTATCCAAGGTATTGGAAGCAAACCCATGTGGTTCACCAACCTGTTTTACGACTGCCCCCAGCTATACAACATATTCAAGAAGAACTCTATGGTCTGCAGTAATAAGTGGTTCGCATTCGCTACCATTTACAAGTACTGCTTCAATAGGCTTACCTGGTTTAAGCTTTACGTAGGTTGGGAAACCTGCACCGCCCATTCCGGCGATACCCTTTTCCTTAACGATTTCTACGATTTCGTCTGGTGTAAGATCATTAAGAGGCTTTGCTGGCTTTACTGATTCATCAAGAGTAAACTTTCCGTCTGATTCAATAACAACAGACATAACCTCTCCTCTATTCGGATGGAGACGATTCTCAACAGCAACAACCTTTCCGCTTACACTTGAGTGAACGTTGCAGCTGATGAATGCTGATGCTTCACCAATCTTTTGTCCAACCTTAACCATATCACCTGCTTTAACAAGTGGGTTTGCAGGAGCACCTGCATGCATGGACATTGGAATGACAACAGTCTTTGGTTCTGGGAATCTTTCAAGAGCTAAGTGCTCTGTAAATTCCTTACGCTCGCTTGGATGAACACCACCATAATATCCTGCAAAACGATTTTCTCTTACGCTCTTAACGAATTCATTAACAGCCTTAAAGTTAACCTTTGAGTAATCTCTAAGTTCAACAGGTTCCTTAAGGAATTCCTCAAGACGTCCTTGTTCTTTAAGTTTTGCATTGATCTTTTCCCATGCGCAATCCTTGTTTGGATCTATCTCGCACTTACCGTTCTTAGCACCGCCGCACTGTCCGTTAATAAGGCTCTTGGTGCAATCAACGATTGGGCAGATACCTCCTGTGATGTTGAGGAAACATTGATTACATGCTTCGCATGTTTTCTTTGAAAGGGCCATACCATGATAGCCAATGTAGTTTAAGGAATTTGTTCCGCTGTATACAGGCATGTCTTCCATATCTGCTACGGTTTGAATACCAAGTCCGCAAGCAAGAACGATGATGTTTTCTGTTCCAGCTGGAATCTTTCCCTCTAATGCCTTTTCTGTCTGAGTTCTATTGCAGATAAAATCTACTGCAAGTGTGCCAGTAACTTTCTTTCCAGCAGCCTTTGCGAGCTCTGCAAACTCATTAAGCTCAGGTTCTTCAAGAGTATCGAATTCCTTAAAGCACTTGTTACAAGATACAACGAAAAGATTGTCCTTATCCTTAAGGAGAGCATTTAGTTCGTCGTTATCTTTTAACTTATACTTAATATAGTTCACTTTTCGTCTCCTTTCCTATATTTTATTTCACTTTATATTATAATACTAAGACGGGCTTATGGCACTGTCATAATCTACATAAATAGCATAATTCCTTGTCTATTTTTCAACAAAGTCTTATTCCATAAAATGTAAAAAGGGCCCGCGGCTTGTGCCGCGGGCCCTTGGTTTATGTTAATACAATCCTATTACGTCTTACATCATTGGTTCCATACCAAGAACTGGGTGGTTCTTCTCTGTGAGGAAGGCCATAAGTCCTTCTACGTCTGTTGTGATAGTTTCGTCAGCAATCATATCTGCAAAATTATCAATTCCGTAGAGGTCCTTAGCTGTTGCATTAATTCTATCAGCAAGCTGATCCTTTAATGCCTTTGGCAGCCATACAATTCTTCCCATACCGCCTTCTGCAGCGATAAACTTCTTGGAAGCTATGAATTGCTTACCATGTCCCATGAATCCTGGTGTCTGAACACCACCACCTGTCATGGAAGCCATTTCAGAGAATGTCATTCCGAGTGGGGTCATTCCAGCATGTTCACGGTTTGTAATTACAACGCCGTTTGACATTGGTTCAATACCGCAAATACACTCGAAGCAACCGCAGCTTGTCATTGGGTCTTCCATAATTGAGTAAAGTGTTACATGCTCTAAAGCACCATGTGAGTACTGGTTAACAGCTTCATCAACATCTGTATATCTACCAAGTCTATCATCTAAGCAGTTATCCTTTGTAACAACCTGGCATGGTCCGTTAGGATCAAGCTGGTGTGTTGCCTTTGCATCAAACCAGGATACAGCACCGCAAAGACCAAGTCTTTCTGGTGTAACAATGCAAACGTGGCTTGGTGAGAATGCCTGGCAAAGAATGCAAGTATAGAAGTTTGGAACAGACTCGTCTGTAACAGACTTAAGTCTTTCATCTCTTTTAGCAAATGTTACATTTGCTTCTTCTCTAACCTGCTTGCAGCCTTCTTCTGTTGTGTAGATCTTAATCTGGCACTTATCAACTACTGCATCATATTCTTCCTTAATCTTTGCATAGAGGATTTCGCCGAGGTGCTTTGCTCTGAATCCAGCATCAAATGCGCCCTTAGAAATACGGATTCTGATCATATCACGCTGACCTGTGTGCATAATACCTTCAGCGCAGTTAATGAAGTGGTGGAACTTTCTTTCAACTACTGGTTCAAAGTCAGTCTGCCAATCCTTACCGTTAACCTCTGCTGTGATTGTGAGGCAAATCTTTGCTCCAACATCGAATTCATCAAAATCTTTTCCGATAACTTCAATCTTGTGGTCTTCAATTTCAGAAAGTTCAACTGTCTTGCAGAATTCGCAGCAGTCAACTCTTGAACCGTCAACTTCAATCTGCATGTCTGCCTTACGAATGATTTCACCATCAAATGCGTTACCATAAGTAACTGGAATCTTAACCTCAGAAACCTTAATCTTAATGTCTCTAGCTTCAAGAGATGTTTCAATCCAATCCTTTGTGTTTTCGTTAATGATAAGTGACTTTGGAACTCTCCACATATCCTTTGTGTCGTTTGTGATAACTGGGAATCCCATTTGAATTGCGCCAGCACCGCAAGCAACTGTAATATCATCAACAGGTGCATATGCATTAACAAATGCAAAGATTCTGTCGAATGTATATTGATTGTATCCGTCGTAATCGCCAAATTCTACGTTTCCGAAAATCTTTGTAGCTCTTACTACGAGAGAAATAATGTGGCCTACAGCCCAGATGTCTGGTCCAACAGGAACGCATCTTACATCGTAGTTCATCTGAATGCCCTTTGATTCGAGCTGATCAATGATTCCACCGATTAAGAATACGAAAATACCTCTTGCCTGATAGCCCTTAATCATATCTACAGCTTCGTCTGCAGATGGAGCAGGTCCAATCATTACTACGAATCCTGGAATGTCTCTTGTTACAAGTGGAACACCAAGTGTTCTTACTTCTGCATCAGAGAAATGTCCATGATATTTTGTTCCTTCATATGGAGTTGAAGTATAAGCATATTTGCAAGCTTCAATAATTTCTGCTGCGATTGCTGTACCAACACCAGATGTAAAGATATCTTTTGTTTTATATTCTCTTGTCATCATTGCTTTTACTGCAGGAAGTGCAGCCTTAAGCTCTCCAAGTGTTTGGATCTTAATGCCAAGATAGCAATAGATGCAAGCAAGGTAGTAAGCTGTATCAGGAAGTGTCATTGGTGCATCTGCGCCAAGATCTGCAACTGCCTTATTAACAGATTCTTCTGCCTTTGCGAACATCTCATCAGAGCCTTTAAATACTCTGTCAAAAAGTCCAACCATTTCTAAACTCCTTTATTATTCTGATCAATGCGGGATTTAATTTCTTTTACTTCTGCTACTACTTTTGGGCTGACGTCATAAGGAGAAGCTCCTTTTCTATCAGCATCTATAACCTCTTCGTTGTAGCTCATAAATCCTAATATGTGTTCTTTTGGAATGTTATCTTCTATAAACTTTTTATCCTCTTCGTTTCTAATCTTGTTAGCAACAACATTTACATTTGTTATTCCAAGATCAGCGGCAAGTCTTTTTACATCCTTGTAGGTCTGGATGCTTCTTGCGCCAGGCTCTACAACTACAATGAACTGATCCATGCAGCTTGCAGTACCTCTGCCAAGATGCTCAAGTCCAGCTTCCATATCCATTACCACTACATCATCTTTTCTTAGTACAAGTGATGATATAACGGATTTAATCATGATATGCTCTGGGCAAACACAACCTGTTCCGCCTGCTTCTACAGTTCCCATAACCAAAAGTTTTACTCCGTTTATTTCCTTTGCAAACTTTTCTGGTATATCGGAAACCTGAGGATTAAGTTTTAAAAAAGTGTTGTATTCGTTGGCTCCAGTTCTTTCCTTTGCAAGATCTTTCATCCTGCCGATTGGAACTATAGACTCAACATCTTCTTCTGTAAGTCCAAGAGCAATACCAAGGTTTGCATCTGGATCTACATCTGCTGCAAGCACTACTCTGCCCTCATCGGCATAAAGTCTTGCAAGCGTAGAAGAAAGAGTTGTCTTACCAACGCCACCTTTTCCTGTGACTGCAATCTTCATTAGATTCCAAGAGCCTTTCTCTTATCTTCAATGCAGTTAATCATCTTGTCACAGAGAGAATCAATATTAGTATCAACAGTAAAGTGTGCCTCTACCATATTCTGAACCATACCGTTTTCTCCCTGGAGAAGGTTTGTAACAACGTCAGATCCCTTTGTATATGGATCTACTCCAAGGAAAGTTTGAATACCAGTAGCTACTACGTAGTTACCGATAGAAACTGCCTTTTCTGACATCCATTCTGGAGCACATCCACAAAGTGGGAGCTCAGAAATGTTGCATCCCCAATCCTTTGCAAGATCGGATGCAAGTATCATCATTCTTGAAATATCTACGCATGAACCCATGTGAAGTACTGGTGGGATTCCTACGAGTTTGCAAACACGCTTGAGTCCTTCTCCGCAATACTTAGCAGCATCTGGATCCATAAGACCAGCCTTAGCAGCAGCCTGTGCAGAGCAACCGGTTACTACGAGGATGATATCGTTTTCAAGAAGCTTCTTCATAAGTCCAATGTGAGCTGTATCTGGACGAACCTTTGGGTTATTGCAACCTACCATTGCAACTGCACCACGAAGTACACCAGACTTAACTACATCAGCAAGTGGCTTAAGTGTTCCGAAGTCATCAACATGAGAGTTGCAAACGCCATCAAGTTCTTTCTTAATAGCTTCTACGGAATAACCTACTCTAGCCTTTGTCTTAAGTTGTGGAATATTAACCAATTCAGGTTTTCTATTCTTAAAGTTTTCAATTGCAAGCTTTACAATCTTCTTTGCTTTTTCTGCAGCAGTTTCATCTGAGAATTCAATATACTCAGCATCCGGCATTCTAGCAATTGGAGAAGTTGTAATAAACTTTGTGTGGAAGCACTTTGATAAAGGTCCAAGTGCTGGGAATATGCACTGTACATCAACTACGATTGCTTCGCATGCACCTGTAAGTACAACGTTTTCCTGCTGGAGGAAGTTTCCTGCCATAGGAATTCCGTGACGCATTGCTACTTCGTTAGCTGTGCAGCATACACCAGAAATTGTGATACCCTTAGCTCCCTGCTCTTTTGCATATGCAATCATTTCTGGATCGTTTGCATAGAATACGATCATTTCAGAAAGTGATGGATCATGACCGTGAACAACAATGTTTACGTTGTCTTTTTCCATAACACCAATGTTTGCTTCTGTATCGAGTGGTTTTGGTGTTCCAAAGAGTACATCAGAAAACTCTGTTCCGCACATTGATCCGCCCCAGCCGTCGCAAAGACCAGCTCTTAAGGACTGCTGAACAAGTGCTTCTGGAAGTGAAGAACAACCCATATGTGTCATGTGCAAAGACTGAGAAACTTCTCTATCAATACCACGTGGCATAATGCCTGCCTTGTTCCAAAGATCTTGTGTGTGCTGTGGAGCTCTTGCTGTCCATCTTGAGAAACCGAATGGCTTACCGTATTCCATAAGAGCAACTTCTGCTGTCTCGTGTGCGAGATCATAGATGTCCTTGCCCTCTGTTTCGATGCCCCATTCTTTTGCAATTCTCTTAAGCTTTTCAGGATCCTTTACCTGATAGCTACCACCCTCTTTAGCATTGTAAAGTGTGTGGCAAATTGAACGACCATGGTCAGAGTGAGTAGCAGCACCACCAGCTGTGAAACGTAAATAGTTTCTAGCTACGATACCGTGTACATCACAACCGCAGATTCCGCGTGGAGCCTTTGGTGTAATTCTGCATGGTCCCATTGTGCAAATACGGCAGCATGTGCCTTCTTCACCAAATTTGCAATGAGGAGTTTGATTTTTAACTCTCTGTTGCCAGGTGTCAGCATTAAGCTTTGCCGCAGTCTCGAGGAGCGAATTTGTAGCTTCCTCCATTTGCTCGACTGTAATAAGATTGTCCCAATTTTCCATTGGCTTTCTCCTATTCTTTCTTAATAATTTTTTGCATTAACAACCAGGTAATATTTTATTATATATATGGAAATACTTCATTATAGTTTCCTACAATAAAACAAATCCCCCATGGGGGGATGTTGTTGATAAAATAACAATGTAATTGTATAGCTATAATATGTTTTACGTAAACAATATTAATTTACCAACATATTTACAACTTATTGCCCTGCAAACTACTACTGGAGTAATAAGAGGCAGAATACCAATGTAAACAGTGCAACTGTTTCAATAATACCAATAACAATGAAGAAGTTTGCTGTTCCTTTTCCTGTTTCACCAAGAGCATCTGCAGAAGCTGCAGCTACCTTTCCCTGGAAGAAAGCAGAAAGACCAATAGCAAGACCGCCCATAATTCCAGTAAACATTGCAAGAACTGGATCTGCTCCAGAAGCTACGGCACTCTTAATAAAGTTCATAAGAAGGAAACCGTAAATTGTCTGTGTAAGTGGAGCTCCTGAGAAAGCTACCATAATGAATGGAGCTGGCTTACCATTTGCATAGCACTTTTTCCATGCTCCTACAGAAGACTGTGCAGCAAACCCTGCACCAAAAGCTGATCCCATAGCGGAAAGACCAAGAGCACAAGCCATTCCAACGAATTCACTAATAACCATAATTATCTCCTTTTATTTCTTAATCTTATCAATCTTTTTAAACGGATTATATGCAATTCCAGACCATTCCATGCCCAGCTGTCCGGAGAATTCAAGTAGGTTGAGTCTGATGCCGTGTACTACTACAGACAAAAGTCCCATAACCAGGTTTAGGGCATGTCCTATTATCATGATTACAGCTCCAACAATAACAAGTGGGCCTGAAAAACCTGCTGCCATATTGTTAAAGCTCTGGGCAATGGCTAGAGAGGCCATACCAACGGCAAAAAGCCTTATATAACTCATGATATTACCAAAAGCACTAATTGTATTGAGGAAGGTGGTAAACGCATCCCCTAGGCCCGCTTTTAAGCCTTGGCTGAAGGTCTTATCCGGAGACATACCTCCAAAGCATACAACTAAAAGGAAGCCCACAACTACTATAACTGCAACCGGTGCAAGATTAATCTGCTCGCCTATTACAAGGAATAAAACAACAAAGTAAAGTGCATCTATTGCAACCAGCCATCCAATATCGGCTACAAGGCTTAAATCCTTTTCGCCTAGCTTTCTTTTTACATTCATGATGCAAGCCAAGGAAAGCTGAATGGCTCCTATTATGAAGCAGAATTTCATAATGGCATTCTGCTGAGCAGTTGTACTTATGCCAAAGTACTCTGGATAGTTTGCAAAGCTTGGTATAACAAGAGACTTTAGGAATGGGATGTTCATAGCACCCTCAAGTCCAAACCAGGTTCCGGTTAATGAGCCCCAAACTATGGTTCCTACCGATAATACATATACTAGCATTACAAGATCTGTTAGCTTCTTGCCCTTTACGTGAAGAGCTATACCTGCAAGAAGGAAAATCAGTCCATATCCTGCATCGCCTATTATCATTGCAAAGAACAAGGTAAAGAAGCACAGGAACCAGAAAGAGATATCATACTCTCTATATGCTGGAACAGTTCCAAGAATATCAAATACAGGAACCATAAGCCTTGTCAGCTTGTTGTATTTAACCTTTGTTGGAACAAGCTCGTCATCATCTGCAATATCGTCAAGGCCGTAAGCCCAACATTTTGCAGCTGCAAGCTTTTTAAAATCTGTAAGTGCCTCTTCTGGGATATAACCAGAAAGCCATACAAGTCCCTCTCCTGTTTCTGCGGTATTGCTGACAGAAGAATATTCTTCGTCGTTTTGAGCTTTAAGCATTTGATCATTAAAGCTTGGAATATACCTAGAAGCATCTCTTAAGGTTTTATCGCACTCTTTAAGCTCTAATGTGCAATTGAGTGCAATAGTACCATACTGGTACAAAGCCGTTGGAGGAAGAACAAACTCGTTTGCCTGGAAGTTTGACGGAAGTCTTCCAAGAGTTGCAATAGTTGGCATCTTGTCAACATCTGCGAGCCTTATAAACTTCACATCCTCCGCATCCTTTAAATCTTGATATGTTTTCTTATCAACCTTGTAGAAATAAAAATCAAAGCCATCTTCTCTTAGGTCTGTAACATCGCTTGGCTTAAAATCACCCCAAGCTCTTAGCTTATCAGCCTCAGTGATGGCGCTACTTTTTTCAACGCCAAGACTTTTAATTTTATCAAGCGCTTCTACGGACGCTTTAAATACTTTTTCGAATTCTTCATCTGAGAGAATTTCCTCACAGAGTGTGCCATCTGAATAATCTTTTAGAGACAGTGCTGTTTTAGATAGAAGCATGAATCTATCTGTGCATGCCTTATCTGCAGATTTTTTCTCTGCAAAATGTACAACACCAAGATCTCTAAGTTCATCCAGCAATTGCGTCTTTTTGGAGGCTTCTGTAACAATATGAAGAACTTTCATTTTTTCAATCATATCTTACTCCCCCTGCAATTTCTTCTTTGCTATCTTACCTCTTACAACAGCAGCAGTCTGCTGATCTCCGAGGTAGATACCTATCACTCTAATGTTTTCTTTAGTCTCAGGTATCTTTACTTTCTCAAAAAGATTAACTCTTTGAGCAGTAGAACGCAGTTCCTTTTCCAAAAGAGCCACCTGTTTTCTTAAAGTGTTTGCAAGCGCATCAAGCCTTGCAATTTCTCTAAGCTTAATAACAGCTGTATCAACCCACAGAGGATAATCGCTTACGTTATATTCTATGTCCTTAAAGCTTAGCTCTCTAAACACAGGTATTCTAACGCCTGCAATATTATCTTCATCGCAGATCACCTTATCCGGCTGAACCAGATTAGATAATTTCTTTGATGGTTCAAATAATCTATTCTCTGCAAATACTGCAACCCAGTCATCTAAATCTCCTATCATGTTGATTCTAGATTTTTCTGTCATCTCAAGTTCACCTGCAACTTGAGTTATTACTGTCTGCAGTTGCTGCTTTTTAAGTTGAAGTGTTGGAAGATAGCGCTCAAACTGCTTAAGATTATCCTTTTGGATTCTTAATTCATTTTTCGTCAGTTTGATAGCCATGTCAGTACCTTCCTCTAATTCCTCTTAGGCCATCTTTCGTTCAAAAGATTGGTCTTAAGACCTGTTTCGTTAGGTTCAAAGCACTCAGCAAGGATTTCCCAGCCAAGATCTAGTGCATCCTCAAGCGGAATATTTACGCTAAGATCCATAAGCTTTGATTCAAATAGTTCGCCATACTTAAGAAGCTTTTCGTCCCATTCTGTCATTAAAAAGCCCATTGACTTCTTTTCAAGCGAATCCTTGTACTGGCTGTAAAGTCTAATCATACCGTCCATAAGAGCACGGTGGTCAGACCTTGTGCTTCCGTTTACGTTTTGCTTAAGTCTAGATAATGAACCGAATGGCTCAATACGTCCGTTCTTAAGATAGTACTGACCTTCTGTAATATATCCAGTGTTATCTGGAACTGGGTGAGTTACGTCATCACCAGGCATAGTTGTTACGCCTAAAATTGTGATAGAACCTGCACCCTCAAAGTCAACTGCCTTTTCGTATCTTGCAGCAAGGCAGCTGTAAAGATCTCCAGGATAACCACGGTTTGAAGGTACCTGCTCCATAGTGATGGCCATTTCTTTTTGAGCATCTGCATAGTTGGTCATATCAGTTAGAAGTACGAGTACTTTCTTTCCTGCAAGTGCAAATTGCTCAGCAACAGCCAAAGACATATCTGGAACAAGAGTACATTCTACGATTGGGTCTGATGCAGTATGAATAAACATTACTGTGTGACTCATAGCACCACCCTTTTCAAGTGTATCCTTAAATACAAGGTAGTCATCATATTTAAGTCCCATGCCTCCAAGTACAATAACATCTACTTCTGCTTGCATTGCAATTCTAGACAGAAGCTGGTTATATGGTTCTCCTGATACGGAGAAAATAGGAAGCTTTTGACTTTCAACAAGAGTGTTGAAAACGTCAATCATTGGAATACCTGTTCTGATCATGTTCTTTGGAACAATACGCTTTGCAGGGTTTACTGATGGTCCGCCAATGGCAATCATGTTCTCGTTAAGAGCTGGTCCATTGTCTCTTGGGACTCCAGTACCTGTAAAGATTCTTCCAAGAAGGTGATCTGAGAATGATACCATCATAGGTCTTCCAAGGAATTTTACTGTATCTGTTGTGCTAACGCCCTGAGCACCAGCAAATACCTGAAGGGATACTGTATCCTTATCAAGCTTAATTACTGTTGCGTAGCTGTCGCCAACAAGTGCAAGATCTCCGTTTCTTACGCCTTCAGCTTTTACGGTAACAACGTTGCCGACTATTGTTTCAATTTTTGTATAAACTTTTTGCATCGCTGTACCTCCTTACTTTCTTCTTGCTTTATAGAACTGCGTAAGTCTTTCTTCTTGCGCCTTAAATTCTGCTGAGTTCCATTCCGTATTGTGCCAGTCAAGATATTCCTGTCTTAATTGGTTGAAGAAGGAACGGATTTCTCTCTTATCGTCCATATCATAATTTGACATTAAGATATCGTACAAAACATTGAATGTGTGCTTTTGTCTTTCTGGTGAGCAAGCAGCATCAATAGGATCAAATGAGTTCTGCTGAAGATATACAGCGTCTAAAAGCTCGCCCTTTTGATAGGTTACATAGTCTTCATTTGAAGTACCCTCTTCACCTATTACCTTCATCATCTGATTTATCTCATTGCTCTTCTTAAGTATTGCTCTTGCTTTATTAACCTTATCCATATCTACAACACCTTCATACTTTGACCAAGAGTCAATTGGGTGAATAGATGGATATTTTCTAGCATCAGAGCGCTCTCTTGAAAGTCCATGGAAAGCACCAACTACCTTAAGCGTTGCCTGGGTTACAGGCTCTTCAAAGTTACCACCTGCAGGTGAAACTGTACCACCAATTGTAACTGATGCAACCTTTCCGTCTCTTAATTTAACTTTTCCTGCTCTTTCATAGAATGCTGCAATAACAGATTCAAGATAAGCTGGGAAGGCTTCATCGCCAGGAATTTCTTCAAGACGACCGCTCATTTCTCTCATTGCCTGAGCCCATCTACTTGTTGAGTCAGCAAGAAGAAGAACGTCAAGTCCCATCTGTCTGTAGTATTCAGCCATTGTTACTGCAGTATATACTGAAGCTTCTCTTGCTGCTACAGGCATTGATGATGTGTTACAAATAATAATTGTTCTTTCAATAAGAGATCTTCCTGTCTTTGGGTCTATAAGCTCTGGGAACTCCTTTAATACTTCTACAACTTCTCCGGCACGTTCTCCGCAAGCAGCAACAATTACAATGTCTACTGCAGAATTTTTAGCCTCCATGTGCTGAAGTACTGTCTTACCTGCACCAAATGGTCCAGGAACGCAGAATGTTCCGCCCTTTGCTACAGGAAGGAAAGTATCAATACATCTGATTTGAGTTACCAGAGTTTCATCTGGATGAAGTCTTTCAGAATAGCACTTTACTGCTTCCTTTACAGGATGAGTAAATACCATTGAAAGCTTTTTCTCTTCTCCCTTTTCATTTTCAATTACACATACTGTATCTCTTACATTGTATGTGCCCTTTTCTTTGATTGATTTTACCTTCCAGCCCTCATCCTTAGTGCTAAATGGCACCATGATAAGGTGAGTGAAAAGTCCTTCAGGAACGCTGCCCAGAGCGTCTCCTGCATATACTCTATCTCCTACCTTTGCTATAGGAGTAAATTCCCAGTCCTTGTTTGGAATAGGATCAAGGTAAACACCTCTTTCGAGGAAGAATCCGCACTTCTCAGCAAGGTCTGGCAGAGGGTTTTGAAGTCCATCATAAACCTGTGTTAAAAGTCCTGGTCCAAGTTCTACACTTAAAAGCTCGTCAGAGAATTCAACAACATCTCCAACCTTGATACCATTAGTCATTTCGTAAATCTGCATGCTTGCAGTTTCACCATTAACACGAATAACCTCACCTTTAAGACGGGTATCACCACAAAGAATGTAGCCTACCTCATTCTTTTTAATTGAACCGTCGAATGAAACAGAAACAAGGTTTCCATTTACCCCGGTTACATGTCCAGTAATCTTATCCATAAATAATCTCCAATATACTTGTGCAAATTACATCTTAAGAATCTGCTCTTTAACGCCATTGAATAAAGAGGAAAACTCTGCCTTGCCATCTTCGGTCTTAAACACAGTTTGTCTTTCTAACAGTTTAAGCTTAATGGCATAACCGTAAAGATAATATTCATCAAAGCTATGCAGTCCCATCATTGCATCAATCTTTTTGAATTCAAGATCTAAGAGCATCTGCTCTGATACAAGAGGATTTTTGGCAGCAAGTGCTGCTGCAATGCTGTTTACGGTTTCAGAATCTCTATCGTTTGGCGCAACACACGCCTTTCCCATCTTTAAGTTTCTTTGGTAGCTCAGCTCTTCAATTAGCGATCCATAAAACTCTGACCACTCTTTTAAAAGAGGATGATTACCTGAAACTAAAATGTTACATAACGACTGGTATGTGGCTGCGTTTACATTAGCCTTGCACTGTTCTAAAAAATCTTCAAAAGTCATTGGTGTACTTCCATCAGTTTTTAGCATAGGCAGGCTCGAAATTAAATAATAGTACGAAGCCATACACCCTCCTTATAATCTAACATCACGGAAGAAAGGCGCTAGGATATTTGCAAGCTCTTCGTCACTACAATCAAAGTAGCCAGATCCATCCTTTGCGGCTATCTTAAAGCCTCCCTTGATCATCTTAGATACCCTAAGCTCAAGACCTTTTTTGATTTCTCCAGCAAGTTCTTTTTCAAGTGACTCAGAAACGCTCTTAAGCTCTACAGCATAATCAGCAACATTCTCACCGCTTACTGCAGCAAGTATGTGCTTTGCGAGAAGCTTATCGTCTAATGCTTTGTTTACATCAGCCTTTAAAAGCTTATCAAACTCTGCATTAAGCTCAGCTTTTACAGCAAGCACAGCATCACGCTTTGCTTGCTCTGCGCTAACCCTGGCACTGTCTTCAAAAATCTTAATTTCTTTCTCAGAAGCTTCTTTTAATTTGGCAGCTTCTGATTTGGCATTTGTGATTATAGCTTCTGCTTCTTCTTTGGCTTTGGAAATAATCTCTGCTGCTTCTTTTTGAGCAGTTTCTATTCCATCCTTCTTGATTGCGGAAACTAAATCATTGATTTGAAGTTCCATGATTTTCTCCTTATCTCTTTATCTAAAAATAACTTAAAACATAGTATTGTTAATATTTTAACATACCTGTAGCATTCGTTTTGTATACAAAGCTACAACATTATCGCTAATTTGTTATAGAAATTGACAAATACTTAACAATCTTTAGAAGCTTCCAGTGCTAATAATATTAGCTCCTGTACCGCAAATGTTAGAAACAATAATGTCTCCAACAGATACTGGTTTATCTATCTCTATTTCCTTAAGCTTCTTTGCAACCTCTTCTATCTTAGATTTTGGAATTGGCGCATCAGTTTTAACTGGGCAACGCTTTGCCTCAAAATCTTCAAATGGTCCTTTAAAGGCAACAGAGGATGTAATCACTCTTTCTGGGCTAGATAGCTCCTTAATAGCATATTCTATTCCCCTCTTGCACTTATTACCCGTAATCTTTGGAAGACCATTTTCATCCTTTTGGTTATAATCTAAATTAAGCATGCAGCCATTTGGACATACTATGCAAACCATTGAGCTTACGCCTTCTGGTAATCCTTCTGGCTCGCCGCGATAATTTGCAGTCTTCTCTAGATTAATTGGAAGAAGCTCTTCTGGACGCTTTGCATTATTTAAAACATAATCTGCGGCAGCAGCTCCAGCCTTAATAGCTTCTAAGCTTACATTGTCTGCAAGATCATGAACATGGGCAACATTGCCGCAAGCAAAGATGCCAGGAATTGAGGTTTCACAGTTATCATACAAAACTGGTCCTCTCGTCTTATCGTTCATCTCTATACCGCAAGATCTTGTAAGCTCGTTTTCTGGAACAAGTCCAACAGAAAGAAGCAGAGCATCGCAATCAAATACCATTTCGGTTCCTTTAACAGGATTGAAATGTTCATCAACCTTGCAAGCAACTACCTGCTCAACTCTTTCTTTTCCTCTTACCTCTGTTACAGTATGAGAAAGATAAAGTGGAATACCATAATCCTTTAAGCACTGAACAACATTTCTATTGAGACCTGCAGAATAAGGCATAACCTCTATGCAAGCAAGAACCTTTGCGCCCTCAAGGGTAAGTCTTCTTGCCATGATAAGACCAATGTCTCCACTTCCTAAAATGACAACTCTTCTGCCAGGCATAAAGCCATCAATATTTACATACTTTTGTGCAGCGCCTGCCGTATAAATTCCAGCTGGTCTACTACCTGGTGTTCCAATAGAGCCTCTAGTTCTTTCTCTGCAGCCCATGGCGAGTATAATAGCCTTTGCTTCTTCTACTTTATAGCCATAAGTACTGCTTGCCATATGAACCTTTTTATCCTTAGTTAAATCAAGCACCATAGTGTCTGTTCTAACTTCGATATCAGTTTCTTTAACAAGCTTTGCAAAACGATTTGCATATTCTGGTCCTGTGAGCTCTTCTTTAAAATAGTGCAGTCCAAAGCCGTTGTGAATACACTGATTCAAGATTCCTCCAAGGCTTTTATTTCTTTCAACTATTAATATTTTTTTAAGGCCATTCTTCTTTGCCTCTAAGGCAGCTGCCATTCCAGCAGGGCCACCACCAATTACAATTAAATCATACATAGCCCTACTCTCCTATCTTATTGGTAAGCACGTAGCTTCCCTTTCCATCTTGAAGTATTTCTGTTTCTTTTACTGACATTGCTTTTGCAAGTATTGCCACAACATTTGGCCCGCAAAAGCCGCCCTGACATCTTCCCATGCCAGCGCCAACCCTCCTTTTAACTCCATCAACTGTTCTTGGAGCTATAGGAGTATTAAATGTATCTAATATTTCACCCTCACTTATAGTCTCGCATCTACAGATGATATGACCATACTTAGGATTCTTTTCAATAAGCTTTGCTCTTTCTTCTGGATTTAGTGCTTTAAGCTTTGTTCTCTTTCTTTCACAGATGAAATTATCCTTCTTTTCTAAAGTCATCTTTTCTTTAAGAAGCTCTACAACATATTCTCCAATAGCAGGCGCAGAAGAAAGTCCAGGAGAACAAATTCCTGCAGCATCAATAAAGTTCTCTGCTCCATCTGCATATGAAATGATAAAATCGCTAGAAGTAGATCTTGCTCTAACTCCAGCAAAGTTTCTAATTGAATTCCTAAAATCTATGCTTGGCACGGAGAGCACAGACTTTTCCTTAACAAAGGCAAGTCCTGCTGCTGTTGTATCCTTGTTTTCTCCCTCAACAATCTCTGAGTCTGGCCCAACAATTAAGTTGCCATGAACAGTTGGAGAAACCAAAACTCCCTTTCCAAGTTCATTTGGACACTGGAAAATTGTACGCTTTGCTCTTTGACACTCGCACTTATCCAAAAGATAGTACTGTCCTCTGCTTGGAATAATATCAAAGCTATGAGGAGCCATCATATCATGCACCTTATCTGATGAAACTCCTGCAGCATTGATTACAAAACGTGCATCAATACCTCCGTCGTTTGTCTTAAGACTCCAATAGTCCTTTTCCCTCTTTGCGGAAATAAGCTCTGTCTCAAGCTTTAATTCTGCTCCATTTTTTACTGCAGTCTCTGCTAATGCAAGGCAGTATTCCCAAGGAGAGATAATTGCCGAGCTTGGAGCATTAAGTGCAGCAACGACATTCTCTGAAAGAGTTGGTTCTAATTTTCTTGCTTCATCGCCTGTAAGTATCTCAAGCCCAGGAACACCATTAGCATCGCCTCTTCTTTTAAGTTCCTTAAGAAGCTTAACATCCTCATCCCTAAACGCAAGAACAAAAGCTCCACAGTTATCGTAAGGAACATCGAGCTTTTGAGCTAGTTCCTTTGCAAGATGGGCACCTCTTACGTTTAACTTTGCCATAAGACTTCCTGGAACTGGATCATAGCCCGCATGAATAATTGCTGAGTTAGCCTTTGTGGCACCCATAGATACATCATTTTCTTTTTCTATCACGCAAACAGAGAGCTTGTACTTAGAAAGCTCATATGCTATTGCGCTGCCAACAATTCCGCAGCCTATAACTACAACATCAAACATTTATTCCTCCGGATCAAATCTCTCAAAGATAGGAATTGCTCCATCTTTTATTACTTCATCAAAATCTTTTTTATTTGCAATAGTCCAGCACACCTCTTGTATGCCATGTCTTATGCAATATCTATTTCTCTTATTTGATCTATCCTCAAACCTATATGCAATAAAGTTTGGCTTTGTCATAAAGTTTAATAATAGATTTGTAAGAACAATTCTTTGATACCAAGGCAAGCCCTCACGCCTTTTTACAAAATCTTGTGCAAGCTGACCTCTATAGATATTCGGTCTTAGCTTTCTAACATCAGCAATAGCTCTTGGATCAAAGGACTCGATGCAAAATTCCCCTTTATAGCTATCAAGCCTTTTGCACACAGCTTCTGCTAATGCAAAATGGTTTCCCTTGTAAGCTTTAAGTTCTATGATAAGAGGCTTTCTTCCTTCAAACAGCTCTAGCACTTCATCGAAGCTTGGAATCTGTTCATCAGTACCCTCTAATCTTAAAGAGCGAGCCTCTTCAAAAGTTAAATCTTCTATTATTCCATCTACTCCTGTGCATCTTTTAAGCTCGGAGTCATGAAAAACAACCAGGCTTCCATCTTTAATAAGATGCACGTCAAGCTCTGCGCCCCATCCTCTTTCTATTGCTCTTTTAAATGCAGCCATAGAGTTTTCTGGTATGCTTGGTTTATTATGATAGCCTCTATGGGCGTAAATTCCTTTAATCATCCATGTCCTCGAAAGCTTCAAGACCTTTCTTTGCTTCTGCTTTTGCATCGCCATGCTTTACAAAGAGCATGGTTACAAAGCTTAATGCTACAAAGATTGCTGCATATGGGAACAATACTGTGTAGCTAATATTTCTCATTAAGGTACCTGCAAGTGCTGGTGTAACAATCTGTGCAGCCATCGATGCTGTATAGTAGTATCCAGTAAACTTACCTATGTCAGATCCTTTGCACATTTCTACAACCATAGGAAGTGAGTTAACATTGATTGCAGCCCATGCAAATCCAACAACAGCAAATACTACGAACATAATCAAATTGATTGATGTAAACGATGTTGTGATAAAGTATCCAAGGCCAAAGCACACAGCAAGAACTATGATACCAAGCTGAATAGTTTTCTTTCTTCCAATCTTAGAAGCAAGAATACCAATTGGAATATAGGATACTATTGCTCCTCCTGTTGCAATAAGAAGACAAGTAGAGGCTCCACCAAGTCCCTGTCCCATAACCTCGTTAACGTAGGTTGTGAACCAAGTTGTAACTCCGTTATATCCAAAGAACCAAAGTGCAATTGATGCAAGAAGGAAACCAAGGCTCTTCTTTACTTCCTTTGGAAGCACCTCCGTGCCGCTTCCATCATCTTCAGCAAGGTTCCACTCTGGATGCTTATCTTCAAGCTCTTTATTCTCATTAACAAGCTTAGGCTCGTTTATTGTAAGTTTTAAAACTGCAATGGCAACGAGCATGATTACTCCAACCACGATGAATAGTGGTCTGTAGTTTACATGCTCTAAGCCAGAAGTCTTAGAGTTTGGATACATTACTGCGGCTATGCCAAGATATATGATGCCGCCCAAAGCTCCCATAAGGTTAATGATTGCATTAGCCTTAGATCTTAATGGCTTTGGTGTTACATCTGGCATAAGTGCAACTGCAGGTGATCTATAAGTTCCCATTGCTACAAGAAGAAGACCAAGTACTACAATAAAGCCAACAAGCTTTCCAGTAGTAGGAGCTGCAAAATATCCATTATCGAAAATTGGAAGTATGTTTAGAAGTATTGCTGCACATACTGTTCCAAAAAGTATGAATGGCATACGTTTACCAATTTTGGTGTTAGTCTTATCAGACAAACTGCCAAACAGAGGGAGCAAAAACAGTGCAGCAACATTGTCTGCGCCCATGATGATTCCTGAATAGGTCTCATTCATTCCAAAGGTTTTTGTTAGGATAAGAGGCACAATATTATCGTACATCTGCCAGAAAGCACAAATTGATAAAAAGGCTAGACCCACAAATAAAGTGCGTTTGTTATCAAGTTTCATACGCCATCTCCTTACTTCATATTTTTCAGCACATCTTTTATACCATCCACAATATATGTTGGATGAATATGATATTTATCAATATCATCTTTTGTTCCTTCGCCTGAAAGAACAAAGATGCTATCAATGCCAGCATTTACTCCGCACGCAATATCTGTGTAGAGTCTATCCCCAATAATACACGCCTCTTCTTTTTTGTATCCAAATTTCTCAAGTGCCAGTAGTGCCATGTCTGGCTTTGGCTTTCCAACAACATAAGGAGTCTTGCCTGTTGCGGTCTTTAGCATTTCTATAACACTGCCGCAGTCAGGTGCACAGCCATACTCTGTTGGGCATACATAATCAGGATGAGTTGCAATATATATAACTTCCTTATCTTTTCTAAATAAAAGTTTGCAGCAGTCCTCAAGCTTTTTATAGCTAAGCTCTGTATCATAGCCAAGCAGAAGGACATCTACATCATCTGTGTTCTCACTAAGTTTAAATCCTAGGGATTTAAAATGATTTCTTAAAGACTCTGTGCCACATACATAAAAAGTTTTATCTTTGAGATTATTCTTAATAAGATAGTGCACAGTTGCATCTGTTGATGTAAGAAAATCTTCCGGCGATGCACTAATGCCAAGCCTATTCATTTTCTCAATATAAGTTTCTGTGCCCTTAGAAGAGTTATTCGTAAGGAAAATATATCTTCCTCCGTTTTTCTTTACGGAATCTAAAAACTCCAGGGTTCCATCAAACAGGGTTTCATCTATGTAAATTGTTCCGTCCATATCTAGTAGGTACAGACGTTTATCCTTTAAATTCATCTTCACTTAATTCCATAGTACTGATAGTAGCAAGCTTCTATATCTCCATTAAAAAGCTTTCTTCTTCTGTCAGCTTCTCTTCCCATAGCTGCCTCGAAGCTTTTATCTGGAGTTATAAGGAATAAAGACCAAGTAGGATTTACACTGATAAATCCCCTCATGCTGTCATAAAGCTCCGCCATATCTTCCTTATCGCCGATTCTTTGACCATAAGGAGGATTGCATATTATCATGCCCTTCTCCTCATTCATCTTAAGAACCTTAAGCTTTCTTGCGTCATAGGTTTTAAACTCTATGCAGTCATCAACGCCAGCTTCTTCGGCATTTCTTTTTGCTATTCTAATTGCTCTTTCGTCATAATCAGAAGCTACGATTTTAAAATCATCGTCCTGCCTTATCTGACTAAACGCAAGAGCTTTCTCTTCCTTCCAAATGCTTTCGGGAATGTTCTCCCAATAGCTCGAATCAAATTTTCTTGAAAGGCCAGGTGCCTGATTTCTTGCCATCATTGCAGCTTCTATTGCAATAGTTCCAGAACCAGTAAAAGGATCCATCATAAATCTACCAGGCTTAAAGAACGAAAGCGAAACCATTGCAGCTGCCATAGTTTCCTTTATTGGTGCAGGAACAGATTTGACTCTGTATCCCCTATCATGAAGTCCTCTTCCGCTGCTATCTATCATCAATATGCATTCATCCTTTTGGAACATGAATCTAATCTGATAGACAGGTCCATTCTTAGGAAGCCACTCGAGCTTATAGAATTCTCCGAGCCTTTTAACTACAGCCTTTTCAATAATAGACTGGCAAGCAGGAACACTATGAAGCTTGGACCAGGCTGATGTTCCAATAACGCTAAAATGCGCATTGGACGGAAGAAAATCTTCCCATGCAATAGCCTTTGTCTTTTCAAAGAGCTCTTCAAAAGTCGTAGCCTTAAACTCGCCCATCTTTACGTATACTCTGTCTGCACAGCGTAGCCAAAGGTTAGACTTTACTATTGCTCTTTCATCGCCAAGATAACTTAGCCTTCCATTTCTCGAATCTGTTATCTCATAGCCAAGGGCTTCTATTTCTCTTTTTACTATTGCTTCAAGTCCAAAGGTGGCTGTTGCAACAAGCTCTAATTTACTCATTAAAATTCTTGCAATTCTCTTTTGCTATAAGGTATAAAGCTGCCATAGCGATCATGATAAATATATGCTCTATTGATTCAGCGTAAGGAACCACTTCTGTGAGCGCCTGAAATAGAGCAGCTATAGCGCCAGAAGCAAGCATAATAATATGATATTTTGTATACTTCTTTGACTTTACGATTAAAACAATTGTCCAAACAACCATTACAACTGCAAAGGCAACAAGGAAATATAAATAATATGGTCTTGGTTTATTAGTAAGTATAAGTATCAATGCAAATAGATACAGCCATGCCTCAACAATAATCGCTTTTGTTGTATGTTTTCTTACACCAGGATCAATTCCAGACATGATTAAAAAGCTTCCCCATCTTATGCTTTCAAAAAGGAAGACGAAAAGTACTGCCCATAACCATTTATATGCTGCGCCAGTTAGATTTGTTGTATGCGCAATAGTTCCCAAAATTGAAGAAAAACAAATTAAGGCAAACGTCATATAGCCGTCAAAATTTCTTGATGTTTTTCTTGCCAATAATATGGTAAAGATTAAAGATAGAATCGCTATTGGAATATCAGTTAATCCCGTTAATAATTCCTGCATTGCTGCCTCCTAAATCGCATAGTCATACACGGTAATTTTACCATTTTTGGCCCTCAATCTCATCATAAAA
>JAKSSJ010000079.1 GCA_024403215.1 Clostridia bacterium | reverse complement strand
TCGTAGACATGAAGCTCCCAGGCGTATCCACAGGTAAGCCAGAAGAAAAGATGGGACAAAAGGGTGCTCCAGTATCCGACGTTATTCTCCAGGATGTTCACGTTCCAGCTAGCTGCATGATCGGTGAAGAGAATATGGGCTTCATCAATGCTATGAAGACATTAAACAATGGTCGTACAGGCGTTGCTGCTATGGCAGTAGGTATGGCTGAAAAGGCATTAGAGCTTGCTATTAACTACTCTAAGGAAAGAGTGCAGTTTGGTAAGCCACTCTGCAAGCACCAGGCAATCTCCTTCATGCTCGCTGACATGAAGACAAAGGTTGAGGCTATGAGAGAACTCGTATATCACGCTGCATATGCAGTTGATATGAAGGAAAAGGATGCTACACTTAGAGCTTCTATGGCTAAGTACTTCGCTTGCGAAAACGCAATCAAGGTAATCAGTGATGCACTCCAGATCTTTGGTGGATACGGATATTCAAGAGAATATCAGATTGAACAAATCTACAGAGATATTCGTGTTTGTGCTATTTATGAAGGATCTTCACAGGTTCAGGAAATCGTTATCGGTGGTAACATTCTTAAATAGTTTTATTTGCAGCGGGGGCTTTGCCCTCGCTGCAGAGAGTTTATTCTACTAAGCAGAAGGTTTAATGATGAAGGAATTAGTAAACATTACAACTGGAAAGTTTTTTGATGACGCTTGCAAGCTGTATGAGGATAGAATAGCAATAAATTATTGCGGCAAGAAGTACAGCTACAAGGACTTTAGACTTAATGTTGATGGTTTTGCAAGACGTCTTCTTTCTTTAGGCGTAAAAAGAGGAGATCATGTTGGCATTTGGTGCGAGACAGAACCTAATGCAATTTTTGCATTGTTTGCACTTTCAAAAATAGGCGCTGTTGCTTGCATGCTTGGTACTAGTCTTCAAAAGGAAGGTCTTATCGATTTAGTTGTAAGATCCGATGTTAATTTGTTGCTTATTGGAAGTGGATACAAGGATGTAAAGTTCCCGCAAGTAGCAAAAGAAATTAAAGATGATGTTCCTTTGCTAAGAGACATAATCTTTATTGGTGAGGAACCAAGAGATTGGGGCTTTAAAAGACTAGACAGCATAAAAGAAGCATCAGAGGAAGAGCTTAATAAGGCGGAGGCCCTGGCAAAGCCAGAGGATACCTCTCTCATACTCTATACGAGCGGTACTACTAGTGCTCCAAAGTGTGTAATGACAAGTCATTACAACAGAGTAAACAGTGGTATTCAGCAGGCAGAACAAATTAGGGCAACTAAAGAAGATATTTTCCTTGTTGCAATGCCAATATTCCATTGCTTCTGTCTGTCAGTAAATATTTTTGCGAGCATAGCAGTAGGAGCTTGCCTTTACATTCCATCATCAAGAAGAACCGTAGATATACTTTCTGCTATCAGTATGGGAAAGTGCACGGTGTTTAGCTGTGTTCCAACTCTTTTCCATGCTCTTATTACAAGACCTGATTTTAAGGATTGGGATATTTCTTCTCTTAGAGTTGGATACATAGGTGGAAGCGCTTGTCCAAAGCCTATGTTTTATCAGATTGAAGAAAAGCTTGAGATGACACTTATCTCAAGTCTTGGTCAAACTGAAGCAACAGCTGGTCTAACTTCAACAAAGCCAGAAGACCCAATAGAACTTAGGGTAGACTGCGTTGGACCTTTCTTTGAATATGTTCAAGGAAAGATTGTAGATATACAAACTAAAAAGGAGCTTGCACTTGGAATGACCGGAGAGATTGCAATCAAGGGTTATAACGTGATGCAAGGATATTATAAGAATGAAGAGGAAACAAAAAAGACTTTAGTTGACGGATGGCTTTACACCGGCGACACTGGCTTTTTAGATGGGGACGGAAATCTGCATCTTACTGGAAGAGTTAAAGAACTCATCATAAGAGGTGGAGAAAATATAAGTCCTGCAGAGATTGAGAACATTGCTCTAAGGGAAAAAGGCGTCGATAGCTGCAAGGCTATTGGTGTTCCAAGCGAGCACTATGGAGAAGAGGTTTGTCTTTGCATAGTTTCCAAATCAAAACCAAAAGATTTAGAGGAGAATTTAATGAAGAAGTTTAAAGAGCTTCTTCCTTACTATAAAGTTCCGAAGTACACCGTATTTGTCGATGAATTTCCTCTTACCGCAACGGGGAAGGTTCAGCTCGGTGAACTTAAAAAATGTATTGCGGAGAAACTAGGTTTAAATTAATGGCACAGCAGGATAGAACTTATTTATTTGAGAAAGCACCTATTGGTAAGGCGCTTGCATCCTTTGCAGTTCCAACTATCATAAGTCAGCTTGTATCTATGATTTACAATCTTGCTGATATGTATTGGATAGGAAAGACAAATAATCCATACATGGTAGCTGCTACTACGCTTTCATATGTATTGTTTATGGTGGTAAATGCTCTCGCCCAGCTTTTTGGTATAGGCGGTGGTGCACTTACATCTAGACTACTTGGAGAGTACAAAGAAGATGATGCAAGAACTATAGGTTCATTTAGCTTTTATTCAGCACTCATAATTGGCGTTATATATAGTCTTGGAGTATTTATCTTTTTAGATCCGCTCCTTAAATTTTTAGGAGCAAGCGTTGATACCTATGAATATTCCAGGCAGTACGCTATGTGGGTTGTAGTTGTTGGCTGCGTTCCAACAATACTAGGAATTGCTCTTTCTCATTTGCTAAGAGCAGAAGGTTATACAAAAGAAGCCGGCATTGGTCTTTCTATGGGCGGCATTTTAAATATTATCCTTGATCCTATTTTCATGTTCTATATCATGGAGCCTGGATATGAGGTAAAGGGTGCTGCAGTAGCAACGATGATTTCAAATTGCTGCGCATTCATTTACTACATGAGTGTTTACTTTAAGCATAGAAAAGATCTTCTTATGACTTTAAAGCCTGCAGTATTTTTAAAAGGCGCAAAATTCTGGAAGGGAGTTTTATCTGTTGGTTTCCCATCATTTATTGCACCTTTCCTCGCATCTATTACTGTTTCAACAGCTAATAGACTTTGCAGTGCTCATAGTGATGTAATAGTTGCATCCTTTGGTATTGCTAAAAAGATAGACATGCTTCCAATGAATGTATCTTTGGGTCTTGTTCAAGGAATGGTTCCATTGGTTGCGTACAACTATTCAAACAAGAATTACGATAGAATGAGAGGTTTTGTAAACACCACAAGAACAGTTGGTATTTGTTTTGCAATCCTTTGCATAATAGTATTTGAGTCTATTCCAGGAAGCATAGTTGGCATCTTTATTAAAGAGTCCGAAACTCTTGCTGCAGCCACACTTTCATTAAGGCTCATGTGCATATCTACACCGTTTATGATTTCTATTTTCCATATTTGCTACACCTACCAGGCAATGGGGCAGGGCTTAAAATCACTGCTCGTAACATGCTGCAGGCAAG
>JAKSSJ010000078.1 GCA_024403215.1 Clostridia bacterium | reverse complement strand
AGCATCAGATAATATTGCTATGGGACAGTCAACCTTCTATGTTGAGATGTCCGAGCTTGCATATATCTTAAATACTGCAACAGCTAAGTCACTTGTTATTCTTGATGAAATAGGAAGAGGTACATCAACTTATGATGGCCTTTCTATTGCTTATGCTGTCGTAAAGCATCTGACAGACAAGGAAAGAAAGATAAGGACCTTGTTTGCTACTCACTATCATGAGCTTACTACGCTTTCTACGGATAATGAGGGCGTAAGAAACTTAAATGTGGATGTTTCAGAAGAGAATGGTAATATAGTATTCCTACATAAGATAGTTGAAGGCTCAGCCTCAAGATCTTATGGTATTCATGTTGCAAAGCTTGCTGGCGTTCCAAGTAGTATATTAACCGTTGCGGAAGAAAAGCTTAAACAGCTGGAGGAGAAATAATGGATAGAATCATTAAAGCTCTTCCAAAGAATATTGCAGATAAGATTGCTGCTGGAGAAGTAGTAGAAAGACCATTATCTATTGTAAAGGAGCTTCTTGAGAACTCTGTAGATGCTGGAGCTACTTCTGTTACTATAGAAATCGAAAAAGGCGGTAAGGAATATATTAGAGTGACAGACAATGGCTGCGGAATTGAAAGACTACAGTTAGAGCTTGCTTTTAAACGTTACGCAACAAGTAAAATTGCAACTGAAGACGATTTAAACTCTATTGAAACCTTGGGCTTTAGAGGAGAGGCTTTGGCTTCTATTGCATCAGTTTCTAAAGTAAAGCTTATTTCTAAAACAAGATCTAATCCAGTTGGAGCATCAATAGAGCTTTCTGAAGGCGAAAGCCTTGGAGTAAATGACTCTGCTTCTGAAGATGGAACTACTATTATAGTAAAAGATTTATTCTTTAATATTCCAGCAAGGAAAAAGTTTTTAAAACCAGATAATGTAGAAAGCTCTTTGATAATTGATTTTGTATCAAAGATGGCTATTGCATATCCTGATATTGCAATCAGGCTTATATCTAATAAATCTGTATTGTTTGCTACCAATGGCAAAGGGGATCTTCTTGCTAATATCTATACTGTGTTTGGACCTCATATTTCAGAGGGCTTAGTTCCTGTAGATATTACTGATGGAGAAAATAGCTTAAAAGGCTATATTTCATCTCCAACCCAAAGCAAGAACAATAAGAAATGGCAAATCTTCTTTGTAAACGGGAGACTTGTAAAATCAAAGGTATTAGAAGATGCTGTGTCAAAGGCTTATCATGATAAACTTTTTGAAGGGCATTATCCTATATGCTTCCTGTTCCTTGAAACTAATCCAAAGGCTTTAGATGTAAACATTCATCCTCATAAGACTGAGATTAGATTCTATGACGATGAAGAAACAAAAGATTTTATGGTAAAGTCCATTAGATCTGCGCTTCTAAACCCTGATGCCTTGAAAGCTAATATTTCTGAAAAGAAACTCGAGAAGCTATCGAGCAATAAACAAGAAGCTACTATTGAAAACGTAATCGAATCGATTGTTGAAGAAGAAGTTAAGATTGATGATTACTTCAAATCACTCAGGAAGGATTCAGAAATCCAAGAGAAATTTGAGCTTGAATCTAGCAATAATAATTCTGAAGTAATTACAAATGAAAATCACAAAATTACTAGAGAATTTTGCTTTTCAAAGCTTTCATATATTGGTGAGTGCTTTGAAACCTATCTTCTTTGCAAGGATGAAGATGCTCTTTATATAATTGACCAACATGCGGCTCATGAAAGGGTAATGTTTGAAAAGCTTTGGGCTGATTACAACAAAGAGGCAAATGATGCTCAGACTATTATTACTCCAATTGTAATTACTCTTAGCCTTTCATCAAAGGAGGCAGCGCTTGATAAACTAGGCGAGCTAAAAGCTATTGGTTTTGAAATAGAAGATTTTGGTCCAGATAGCTTTGTTTTTAAAGCAATTCCTTCTTGTATGGATATACAAGAAGCAGAGGGTTTCCTTAATGAATTTTTTGAATCAGCAGTCGAAGCGTCTTTTGGCACTAAGATAAATATAGATAAAATTATTAGCCGCTCATGCAAAGCCGCTGTAAAGGCTCATGATAGGCTTGATAAATCTGAAATTAATAGGCTTCTTTCTGATTTAGACAAATGTGAGAATCCTTTCTCTTGTCCTCATGGAAGACCTACTTTCTTAAAGCTTAGCAATTATGATATAGAAAGAATGTTTAAGCGTAAATAAAGACTAATGATTAGAACAGTATTTATTGTTGGCCCAACAGCCAGCGGAAAAACTGAATACTCAATAAGGCTCGCAGAGGATCTTGATGGACAAATTGTTTCCGCAGATTCTATGCAGCTTTATAAATATTTAAACATTGGATCTGCCAAGCCTACCAAAGAAGAGATGGAAAGAGTTCCTCACTTTATGGTTGACTGCTTTGATCCAAAGGATGCTTTTTCTGTCTATGATTATATGATTCACGCTAAATATTATATTGAGCAAATCTACTATCAAGCAAAGATGCCAATAGTGTGCGGAGGTACTGGGCTTTACGTAAATTCACTCGTTTACGAAATGGATTTTACTGCTCCTGAAGGAAATAATGATTATAGAGAAAGAATTAGAATGGAAGAAGACTCAGACCCTATTAAACTTCACGAGCGTTTAAGACGCCTGGATCCAAAGGCAGCAGAAGAGATTCATCCGAATAATGTTAAAAGAGTATTAAGAGCCATTGAAAGGCTCGAAAAAGGAGAAGGCACGCTTGCAAGATTTGCGGATGCTGTTAAACCTTCATATACAATTGAACCTGTAATGATAGGACTAAATATGGATAGAGAGGTCCTTTACGATAGAATTAATAAAAGGGTAGATAAGCTTTATGACATGGGTCTTGAAGAAGAGGTTAGGGGACTTATGGATATGGGCTTTACCTCAAAGGATGTTGCAATGAAGGGAATTGGCTATAAAGAAATCATTGACTGCATCACAGAAGGAAAGTCTGCCGAGGATGCCAAAGAGATTATAAAAGCAAATACAAGGCACTATGCAAGAAGACAGCTCATTTGGTTTAGAAGATATCCTCAGATCAATTGGGTCAATCTGTCTGGAGATGGCTTTGACGAAGAGGCCTACGAAAAGATAATGACTATAGCTTGCTCGTAAGCGAGTAAATATATATAGAAGAAAACATTAGACTTCACAATAAATCTGATAAGCCAGATAATATTGTGGAAAAACAAAATAAGATATTTGAGGAGTGCGAATCCATAGAAGCTGAGCTTCCAAGATGGATGCGTTCATATTTTATGTATCTTAAATCAAGTGTTCTTCCTATGACAAGACTGTCTTATCTTAGAGAAGTAAAATTCTTTTGCAATTTTTTAATCAATGAAACAGAGCTTAAAGAAGTTAGAAGCTCTATAAAGGATCTTAAAACTGATGATTTTAACGAGCTCAAATCAGTTGATGTAAATATGTATATTGATTACTGCAGAAGATATAAGGTTGTAAATGACCAAGGCATA
>JAKSSJ010000077.1 GCA_024403215.1 Clostridia bacterium | reverse complement strand
TGTCGCATAAGAAGTCAACAGTTTCTGTTCTCTTAAAGCAGCTTTATAGAGATGGACTAATTGATAACAATATTACCGATGGCTTTGATCCAATTAGGCTTCCAAAACCAGGTGAGCGTGAAATAAAAGCTTTATCTGAAGATGAAGTAATGAAGATGCTTGATGCTGTTACAACAGGATCTGGACTTACTGGTCATGAGCTATCATATTGGGAGAAGACAAAGAAGAGAGATAAATTAATCCTTCTGCTTCTTGTGACATATGGGCTTAGACTTTCTGAGCTTCAGCAGCTTAATATTTCTTCCTTTAACTTTGAGCGAGGAGAATTTCTTATCTATAGAAAAAGAGATAAGGAAAGTCTGATGCCAATTAATAAGACTATTACAGATAGCTTTAATGAATATGTAAAATTTGAAAGAGCAAAGCCAGAGGATCTTGAAGAAAAAGAGCAGGATGCACTGCTGTTATCGCTTCAAGGCAAAAGACTTACAGATAGACAAATTAGAGAAATAGTTAAAAAGTATACGTCTATTGCTATGGGCTCGACAAGGGCAAACGGCTATAGCCCTCATAAATTAAGAGCAACTGCTGCAACTTCGCTTATTGCAAGAGGAAACTCTATTTATGATGTGCAAGAGCTTTTAGACCATGATAATGTTACAACGACTCAGCTTTATGCAAAGCATAAGCTTAACACAAAACGTGAGTTAATCAAAAATTTTGAATGGGGAGAAGATTTAGAATCAAATGACAAAGAGGACTAAGGATTTGTTATATACATCATATCATATCGATGAAGATATCATTGATATGGTAGAAGATGCAGAAAAAGAGCTTGCTAGTGAATTTGAATTGCAAGATGATATTATGGAATACAATCAGTATAAAGTGCTGAAGGCTTTCCAAAATAACAGAATCTCTGATATGCATTTTGATTGGAATACTGGATATGGCTATGATGATCCAGGCAGAGAAGCGCTCGAAAAGGTTTATGCAGAAGTTTTCCATGCAGATGCTGCAATAGTTAGAACTCAGCTTGTAAACGGTACTCATGCTTTAGCTTCTGTTTATCTTGGACTTCTGCGCAAGGGCGATGAGCTTATATATTGCACAGGAACTCCTTATGATACCATGAAAACAGTAATTGGTCTTGAGGGAGAAAATCCAGGCTGTCTTCTTGAATATGGTGTTAAATATAAACAAGTTGAACTTGATAAGAATAATGAAGTAGATTTAGAGGCTGTAAAAAAAGCAATTGGACCTGATACAAAAATTGTTGCACTTCAAAGATCGACTGGTTATTCTTTTAGAAAAGCAATAACAATTGATAAGATTGCAGCTTGGGTAAGCGCTTGCAAGAGCGTAAAACCAGATGTAATTTGTATGGTTGATAATTGCTATGGCGAATTTACTGATTACACAGATCCTATTGAACTTGGTGCTGATGTAATGGCTGGCTCGCTGATTAAAAATGCTGGCGGCGGTCTTGCTTTATCTGGCGGATATATTGTTGGAAGAAAAGATCTTATTGATAAGATTTTCTATAGAGTTACATGTCCTGGTATTGGCGGAGAATGCGGACTAACATTTGGCCAATCAAGAACTATGTTTGAAGGCCTATTTATTTCACCAAGAGTTACAAATGGCGCCGTTAAAGGTGCAAGGCTTTGCGCAAAGGTGTATGAAAAGCTCGGCTATGAAACCTGTCCAAAGAGCAACGATAGGCGCGCAGATATAATAGAAGCAATTGTGCTCCACGACCCTAAAAAGGTTGAGGCTTTTTGCGAGGGAATTCAAGCTGCTGCCCCTGTAGATTCTCATGTAAAGCCTGAATTTGGCGACATGGCAGGGTACAAAGATAAGATAATTATGGCTGCTGGCTCGTTTGTACAGGGCTCGTCAATTGAGCTTTCTGCGGATGGTCCTCTAAGAGAGCCTTATATCGTGTATTTCCAGGGTGGAATTACCTATGAACATTCAAAATTTGGCGTATTAATGAGCCTTCAGTCATTGCGTAATAAAGGCTTATTATGATATAATGTAGGTTAATTGAGGTGTAAATTATGAAGAATTCTAAAGACATTACAGCTCCTATTATTGTGCTTGTATGCATATGCCTTGTAGCATCTTTCTTACTTGCAGGAGTTTACCAAATCACTTCACCAATTATTGCTGAACATGAAGAAGCCGCAGCAAATGAGGCTAAAAAGGCTGTTCTTCCAAATGGAGATACATTTGAAGAAGTAGCAATAGATCCAGAAAAGCTTGTTCCTGGCGTAACAAATGTTTATAAAGCCGCTAACGGCGTTGGCTATGCTATTTCAACTAATGTTAAGGGAATGTATGCTGGACTTAAGATCATGGTTGGCGTAAACAGCAACGGAGAGGTTTCCGGAGTCAATGTACTTGCTAATGAAGAAACAGCTGGTATTGGTTCTAAAGCTATGGATCCAGCTTATCTTGAGAAGTATATAGGCGTTAAATCGGCTGATACAGTTGATGGAATTTCCGGAGCAACATATTCTTCAAAGGGCGTAAAGACTGCTATCAATGCAGCTCTTGCTATGGCTTCAGAACTCAAATAGCTTGAAATTTAAAGCTTCACGAAGGGTATATTAAAAGAGAATTATCTATATTAGAAAAGGGCGGTTTTATCTTAAAACCGTCTTTTATTGTGCATATTTTTGTACATACTATCGTTTATAATTTAGTTGTAGTTTTAAGAAAAAATATTTAAAAAAGTGCTTGACTTACGAACAATTGTTCGATATAATGTTTACGAACAAATGTTCAAGAAGTAATTTACGCAGAAGAGGGGCTAAATTATGAAGAAGTATAGAATTAAAAACGCTAAAAGATTTACTAGCTTTGTTACCTTAGTAATCCTTACATTTGTATTTGTTGCAGGTTCTGCCATGGGTTTGTTCAATGCAAGTTCTAAGGATGTTACCACATATACAACAGTCCAGGTTCAGGCTGGAGATACATTATGGAATCTGGCCAGAACTTATGGAGCTGCCAATAAAGATGTTAGGGAAACCGTTTATGAGATTTGCAAGCTTAATGATATCAGTGCAGATACATTAATGCCAGGACAGTTTATAACTATTCCTAACTAAAATATCTATATATACCTCCAATAATATAGAAATTGACTTTACCGATAAAATAGGAAAAATAGGGGTAAAAACATAAGGTATAAGATATCGACCTAGTATAAAAAAGTCGCTTAAATCGGCGATTTTTAGGTCGATATTTTTATTGATAGGGCGAATTGTTATTCATAATTCAATATTGTTTACAGAATATTTACTTTTGTTAATTTTGATATTTAAAGGCTAGATTGCATAGCCTTAGGTAGCTCATTTGGCTTAAAGGAATGCTTCTGGCTTTTCCTGGGCTAACACTTCCCAAAATTATTATTTTAGGAATAGTTTTGTGTCTAAAAATAGAAATTATGCTTTATGTGAGTCCATATATGATTGAAGAATTATTTGCGCAGCCATTTTATCAACATATTGTTTTCTGTTTTCACGTCTTACGCCAGTTTCAATCAGAACATC
>JAKSSJ010000076.1 GCA_024403215.1 Clostridia bacterium | reverse complement strand
AGAACCATCCATTCCAATTCTTTCTACAAGACCTTTACCAAGCATGCTCTTATCTGTCATATCAAGAACCTGATACTTAAGTGAAGAGCTTCCGCAGTTAATTACAAGAATTTTCATTTGAATCTCCTTTATTTAAAACATTATTTATTAATCAATTGGTTTTGCATTGATAACTTTATCGGAATGATCATAAATGTTTCTTCCGCAAATTACGCTATAAATGCTTGATGCATATTCATCAAAATTATTTACTCCAAACTTAACCTGTCCCCTAGCTTTGATCTTTCTTAAGACCTCTCTTCCAGTCTCGTTAAATGCCAAGATCTTAAAAGTCTTAGGCGCCTTTGGAGCATTATTCTTATTCATTCCAAGAACCATCTGAATTAAAATTCTTGAAATTCTTGCATAAGTAAATCTCTTCGATTTTGCTTTTAAAATTAAATCATCTAAATTCTTTGCAGTAACGACAGCCTCAAGCAGCCTATTCTCTAGGCCCTCAGACATTTCAAGTACATTTGCAAGCTCTTCTTTTGGAGTAGTTAAAAGCTTAGTTCTAACCATAGCAAAAAGTCTTTCGTCTGTTACTGGAGTCCATTCTGGAAGTGGATATGAGAAAGCAAGTCTCTTCCCATTTCTAATATCACTTCTAATCTGTTCAGCAGAAACGCCATAGAATCTCTTATATGTATGGGCTTTAATTCTTGATTTTTGCAGTGCGAGCTGTCTTAAATATTCAACTCCAAGAATATTATTTGGTCCATCAAAGATTGGATTCTCACTTGCCTTTGCATATGCACTTGGATAAGAATTTCCTTCATCAAGAAGCGCCTGAAGCTTTTCTTTAAACTCAGCATTCTCTGTAAATTCAGCAGCTTCTTTTAAAAGCTTAATATCCCCGCACTCACTGCCAAAAGCAATATCAGTAACACCAAGACTTCTTAACACATAGATGCCGCCTTTTGCAAATTCCTTTGCAGAATTTACTGCATACCAAGTAGGAAGTTCTATTACAAGGTCAATTCCCTTTTCAATTGCAAACTGAGCCCTTTCATATTTATCCCACATAGCAGGCATACCTCTTTGAACAAAGTTGCCGCTCATAACACAAACAACTGCGTCCGGATTAAGTTCCGCACGCAATTTGTCTAGCATGTATTTATGGCCCTGATGAAACGGGTTATATTCGCAAATAATTCCTACAATCTTCATTATTCCTCTCCACTGTTTTGAGATTTATAAATCTGTTCTTTAACTTCATTTCTAGAAGCTGTGATATTTGCATTGATCTTTTCAAATGTAGCCTGAAGGTCCTCGTACATATCTGTAAAGTATGTTGCATACATTTGATCAACCTTTTCTTGAAGATTATAGAGCATACTATCTGTGTAATCTAAGATGCTCATCTTCATAACCGATGAGTTTTCTCTTGCAACTCTTAAGATTTCATCTGCTCTTTCTTTTGCCTTAATAGTAATTTCGTCAGCCTCAACAAGACGCTCTGCCTTGCTTTGAGCATCGCTTAAGATAGTCTCGTATTCTGCCTTAGCTTCATCAAGAATTCTTGTTCTTTCATTCTTGATCCACTGAGCCTGCTGAATTTCATCTGGAAGCTCTAGACGAATCTCCTTAACTATTTCTTGAATTTCGTTAGGATCTACCATTACCTTTCTAACAACAGGTACAGAAGAAGCAACCTCGATAATCTCATCAAGCTCGTCAAGTAATTCTAAAACTTTCATAATTTCCCCCTACTTACTATACTTTTTCATTAGCTCAAGGACGCTATCTGGAACCCAGCCAGAAACATCAGCCCCAAGACTAAAGTTTTGTCTAACAATATTTGAACAAATATATGAATATTCTGGTTTAGTCATTAGATACACAGTATCACACTTACCATTATAAAACTTTGCATAAAGTTGTGAAAGCCCTATCTCGTATTCAAAATCGGAAGCATTCCTAAGACCTCTAAAAACAACGTCGAATTTATTGTCTAAGACATAAGTTGCCATATGGCCTTCAAAGCTTGTAATTTCAACGTTTTTAAGGTTTTTGAGGGCAGCGCGAGCCATCTTTGTGCGCTCATCAAGCGAAAACATGCAATTTTTTTCTTTATTAATTAGAATAGCGACAGTAAGCTGATCGACCTGCTTACTGGCTCTTTCTATCATGTCTACATGACCAACTGTTATAGGGTCAAAAGATCCTCCTATAAAGCCTTTTTTCATTTTTGGTCTCCTATGTTCCGGGCGCTGCGCGCCCGGAACGGTTAAACTGAATTATTCTTCTGAATTTTCTTCCTTATCGGAAGAAAATTGATTAGCGTAAATGGTTACGCAAATGCCGCCGTAGCGTCTGCTTTTAATAGCCTTAAGGCCGCACAGCTCTTCTGGAAGCTCATCTTTGTGCGAATGCTCGCATACAATGACGTTATTTTCGGCTAGATTACCCGTTTCTACAATGGTTTTAACCGCTTCAGGAACTAGTCTAGCAGCGTACGGAGGGTCGAGGAAAAAGATATCGATAGTCTCGTGAACCCTCTTAATATTTGCTTTAAAATCGCCAGAAAGATAAATTGCATTATCCTCTACCTGACAGTATTTTACATTTTCTTTGACGAGGCCAAGGCTATCCCTTGAATTATCGGAGAAAAACACCCTTTTTGCCCCTCTAGAAATAGCTTCAAGCCCAAGATTTCCGGAGCCCGCAAAAACATCCATGCAAACCATGCCGTCATAAATATACGGGTAAAGCATGTCAAACATGGCCTCTTTAACTCTATCCGAGCTAGGCCTTACATCATTATTTTTAGGGCTTTTTAGCCTTCTGCCCCTTAGGCTACCTGTAATAATTCTCATTTATTTATATTATAAAGTAATATTATCTATTTGCATATATTTATTTCTAAGTTTAGTGGCGAAATTTTTGTTATTTGGGCTAGTTAGACTTGGGTCTTTTTCAAGAAGCTTTAAAGAAGCCCTGCCAGCAAGCTCTGCAATTTTTGCATGCTTTATTGGATCTGCAAACTTAAGCTGAGGAAGACCGTGCTGGCGATATCCAAAGAATTCTCCTGGACCTCTCATTTCGAGGTCTTTTTCAGCAATAACAAAGCCGTCAGAGGACTCGCACATAATCTTAGCCCTTTCCTTTGCTATTTCTGTTTCTTCGCCAGAAACAAGAAGGCAATACGACTGATTCTTACCTCTTCCTACTCTTCCTCTAAGCTGATGCAGCTGCGCAAGTCCAAATCTCTCTTGATTCTCAATGAGCATAACGCTGGCATTTGGAACGTTAATACCAACCTCTATTACAACAGTAGAGACGAGCACGGAAATATCGCCAGAATAAAATTCCGACATAATGCTATCCTTTTCTTTATCGCTCATCTGACCATGCAAAAGCTTTGCTTTGATATTAGGATAGTTTTTAGTAAATTCAGCATATAGCTCTTCTGCACTTTCGCCTTCTATTGCATCAGATTCCTCAATTAAAGGTGCAACTATATAAGCCTGATGACCCTTATTAATCTCTTCTTGCAAGAGCTTGTAGACGTCCTTTCTGTTAT
>JAKSSJ010000075.1 GCA_024403215.1 Clostridia bacterium | reverse complement strand
AATGACAGAACTCCAGACCAGCTTCTAAAGGCAGAACTATCCATAAGGTTGAAATCATCCAGAATCCCGGGTAAGGTTTGACGAGGTCGAATTTCAATCACCTTACAGCCCTTCGCCTTCCAAGCAACATCAGTATCTGGCGACACCTGCCGACTGTTACAATGAATCACGTAGATAGTCTTGATCTCGGAATGGTTTTCGAGAATCGGCGCAATTGGCACGTTATCGCCACCGGCGGTTTCGTACGCACCATCAACATAGCGAACACCATCTATCTCTACAGGATCAAAGCCCCACGGAATTGCAGCCGAAGCAAGTATCTCCTGACGGACCTTCTGCGCAGAACGCTCATCGTTAAGATGGAACCGCATAAGTTTGTACGCTGATGGATCAAACGTCTGGATAACGCCTCCAAGACAAGCCAAAGAGGTTGCATAAATATCATCAAAATCGCCATTAATTGGGTAATTCTTTACGCCAACGGTACAGAGGCCGTCCAGTTTTTCATGCTCACGGACATTGGCACCATTCCAGTAGTTGGTATAATAAGCCACCTGCACGGGAAGTTCTAATTCTCCGGCATAATACGGAATAATACCACCAAAGAAAATGTGCTCATCATCCGCATGGGTTGAAAGCAACAGCACATCTGCTTCCTTGCACGGCTCATCCCAAACCTGAACCCTTGACGGACGCATACTCTACAACCCAAGCTTTGAAAGAGAAAACACAGAAAAGTAAAAAAAACTTTAGGCGACTAATGAAAGAAGAAAAAGTAGGTCAGATATCTGAACTAATTTTTACAAATGAATCAAACTATTATGCAGTACTGCTCTTCGAAACTGAAGAAGAGCAGTTTTTTGCAGTTGGAAATATGATTGCGCCTAAGGTTGGAAGAAGGTATAGGCTCATTGGAGAGTGGAAGGCTCATCCAAAGTACGGCGAGCAATTTGCTTTTTCTAGTTTTGAAGAATTAATGCCAACTGGAGCTGATAGCATAAGAGCATTTTTGTCTAGCGGCATTATAAAAGGCGTTGGGCCATCAACAGCTAAGGCCATAGTATCTCGCTTTGGAGATGACACTTTAAAAATTATTGAGGAGCATCCGGAAAGACTTAAAGAAGTTGCAGGAATTGGCGAGGCTAAGGCAGAGGCTATTGCGGTAGGCTTTGCGGAACAAAAGGCGTATGCAAATACAGTTATTGCGCTCGGCAATTTTGATATTCCGGCAAACATAGCAATGAAGCTGTATAAGCAGTACGGAACTGATGCAGTAGAAATTGTAAAAGAAAATCCATATAGACTTATTGAAGATGTTTATGGAATAGGCTTTGCAAAGGCAGATAAGATTGCAAGAAATGTGGGCATTGCAGAGGATTCACCTTTTAGAATTCAAAGCGGAATTATTTATGCGCTTGAAAGCAGAGCAAACGGCGGAGACTGCTATTACCCGGAGGAGCTTCTGGTTGAAGAAGTTGCAGAATTTTTAGATGTAACAAGAGAAAATGTAAGAGATCAGGAATTAGCTCTAGCTCTTGACGGAAAAATTTTTAAAGAAAAGCTTGCTGGCAGGGACGTTTTAATGCTGTTTAGATACAAAAGAGCAGAGAGCTACTGCGCATCAAAGCTTTATCAGCTTTGTAATTGTGATCTTAGTGCTATTACAACAAAGCCAGATCAGCAGATTAAAAACGTAGAGAGGTCCAGCAATATTGAACTTTCACAAACTCAAAGAGAGGCTGTTCTTTCTTGCTTTGCAAATGGCGTAACTGTAATCACTGGTGGCCCTGGAACTGGAAAGACAACTATCATCAAGGCCATACTTGCAATATTAAAAAGTGAAGGTATTAAAACTTACCTTGCTGCTCCAACGGGTCGCGCGGCTAAAAGGATGAGTCAGCAGGCTAAGGAGGATGCTCTTACTATTCACAGACTCCTTGAGTATGGCGCTGGAGAGGATATAGAGAATCTTCGTTTTAGCAAGAATGAAGAAAATCCGCTAGACTGCGGCTGCATCATAATTGATGAGACCTCCATGGTTGATATTCTTCTTCTTGAGGCTCTTCTTAGAGCTACTAAGCTTGGCACAAGACTTATACTTGTTGGAGACGCAGATCAGCTTCCGTCTGTTGGGGCTGGCAATGTGCTTTCTGACATCATTGGCTCGGAGATGATTCACTGCGTAAGGCTTACTGATATCTTTAGGCAGGCTAAAGAGTCTATGATTGTTGTTAACGCGCACTTGATTAATAAAGGGGAGTACCCAAGCTACAATCAAAAGGATACGGACTTTTTCTTTATGAATAGGAACACGGAGGCTGAGGTGGTCGAGGCTATCAAAGAGCTTTGCAAGGATAGGCTTCCTTCCTACTACTCTTCCTATTCAGACGCTGTTGATATTCAGGTTTTATCTCCTACAAGAAAGGGGCCTTGCGGGAGTGTTGAGCTTAACAAGGTGCTGCAGGAGGCTTTAAATCCAAAGTCTTCTTCTAAGGCGGAAAAGCAGATTGGCGACCGCATCTTTAGAGAGGGCGATAGGGTTATGCAGAATAAAAACGACTACATGCTTGAGTGGAAGAATATTTTAGATTCTCAAACTGGCGAGGGCGTTTTTAATGGGGACCTTGGTATTGTTACAAAAGTTGATAATGAGATGGGCACAATCTCTGTGCTTTATGATGATGTAAAGCTTGTAACTTATGATTATTCAAATATTGATGAAATAGAAACTGCCTTTGCCATGACTGTCCACAAAAGCCAGGGGTCTGAGTTTAGCGTTGTGGTTATGCCTATGGCTCGTTTTCCAAGAATGCTTTCCACTAGGAATCTCTTGTACACTGCTGTTACAAGGGCTAAGCTTGGTGTTGTTTTAGTTGGGGACGATAGGGTAGCACGGGCTATGGTTGACAACAACCTTACTACTAAGAGGTATTCGGGGCTTGATGAGAGGATTAAACTGATTTGGGGAGAATCTTTGACTTAGTATTTCCACAAAATATGTACTGCATTTGTTGCGGCGATATGACGGACTCTGGCCGTGTTCATGGGCTATGTGACGAGTGCATTCAAAAAATTGATTGGTCTTTAGAAAATCATTTTAAAAGCAAGATTGATGAGTTTGCTTTTGATGATGTTTTATCTTGCTGTGTTTACGGCGTTCTTCCAAGAACTATTATTTACAAGATGAAGCTCCAGGGCCAGCCTTATGTTGCAAGGGCTGTTGCTAAGCTGCTTTCTGAGCGAGTTTTGGCGTATTTTGATGAGGCTAAGCGCGCTGGGGAGAGCGCGTCCTTTGATTTTTTGGTGCCTGTTCCTTGCACTAAAAAGAAGGAGCTTTCCCGCGGTTTTAATCAAACTGTGCTCCTTGCTACTTTCACATCCAGGGAGCTTAAAATCCCGGTTTTAAAGGCCCTTACCAAGCTTTTTGATACTCGGTCGGCTAGGCTTTCTTCCGGCCTTGAGAGGCGTTTTTTGCAGCTTGGTTCCTTTGCGGTTTCTCCTGATTGCGCGGAGCTTATCAAGGGCAAGGATCTGCTTTTAGTGGACGATGTTATTACTACTGGCTCTACGGCGGATGAGTGTGCTAGGACCCTTAAAGAAGCTGGCGCTAAGTCGGTTATGGTGCTGTGTTTTGCCTCCACGGCAATGGCATAATATTAGGC
>JAKSSJ010000074.1 GCA_024403215.1 Clostridia bacterium | reverse complement strand
TGTTTTTTAGAAGAATACGTTATTATCAAGTTATTTTATAGTAAAGATGCATCTACGATTACATTTGGTCTTCATCGTAGGCTAATGGAATCAAAGGCTGAAATAATGTATGAAAAGATTGATGATGCTATAAAGATTAGTGTTAAGAATGCTTTAGATGTTTTGCTTTTAAATGATCTGAATAATTTTATGAAATCCGCAGATAGAAATAATGAATATTTTATTGTATCTGAAGATAAGGGTATGTATCACTGCTTTGGCTGTGGAGAACATGGAGATATTTTTAGCTTTATTCAGAAGTACTATAGCTTAAGTTTCCCAGAGGCAGTAGAAAGACTTGCTGCTCAATATGGAGTAGTCATAGAGCAAACAAATACCTATGATGATAAAAAGCGTGATAAATATTACGAGATAAACAAGATGGCTGCTAAGTATTTCTATGAAAAGCTTAGTAAGTCTGCAAATAAAGGTTATTCATATCTTTCAAAGCGAGGTATGGATGCAAAGACTATGCAAAGCTTTGGCATTGGATTTGCAACAGAGGACTGGTCTGACACTACAGAGTACCTCTTAAGTCAAGGTGTATCAAAGGAAGATTTAAATATCTTGTCTTTATCCAGTATAAAAGGAGACAAGACCTTTGACAAATTTAGAAGCCGAGTAATGTTCCCTATCTTTAATACAAGAGGAAAGGTTATAGGCTTTGGAGGAAGAATAGTAGGAGAGGGCGAGCCAAAATATCTTAACTCTTCAGAGAATATTATCTTCCAAAAGAAAAATAATCTCTATGGACTAAATAAAACAAAGACAGCAATTCAAGAAGCCGGATATGCAATACTTGTTGAAGGTTATATGGACTGCGTAAGCTTGTATCAATACGGAGTTCAAAATGTAGTTGCATCACTTGGTACTGCTCTTACACCAAATCAGGCTAAGCTTTTATCTAGGTATACAAAGAAGGTTGTGCTTTGCTACGATGCAGATAATGCCGGAATCAACGCAGCTTTAAGAGGTATTGATATCTTAAGGGAAGCAAACATGGAGGTTAAAGTCCTTCATGTAGATGACGGAAAAGATCCTGACGAGTTTGTTAAAAAGCATGGCAAAGAAGCCTTCATAAGACTTGTAGAAGAAAAGTCTATTGCTGATGTACCGTATAAAGTAAATCTTTTAAGAAAGAAATATAATATTACAGATTCTACTGAAGGAATTAAATTCTTAAAAGAGGTTGCGAATATTCTTAAAGGCTTAAGTCCGATTGAAGCTGACATCTACGCGCAAAAGATTGCACTTGAGTACCATATATCAGAAGCTGCGCTAAAGCGCGAGGCCCAAGGAGCAAAGGCAGATCAAAAAGCTCCTGAAAGGCAAACTGAAGATGGAGCAATAAGCATTGATAATTCTGATATCAATCTTGAAAAGATGATCATAAGACTAATCATGTTGCACTCATCGTATCTTGATAAGTTTAAGAATTACACGGAAGCATTTGTTACAAATGAAGGCAGAAGCCTATTTGAGATATTTAATAAAAAGTATTTAAGCGGTGTAGATTTTGATCTAGAGAGTTTAAAGGATCTTTTAGATGATAACGAATATGCTTATCTAAATGGAATACTTGCGAAGGTTGCAACAGGAGATGATGCAGCTGCTTGCAAGGATAGCATAGCAAGGCTTGAAGAAAAACGAAGAATAAAACGTTTAAAAGAAATTCAAGAAACCCTAGAAATGGCTGATTCTCTTCCAGAAGAAGATGTCAACCAGGAGCAAATGAAAGCATTATTAACTGAATATAACAGTTTGCAAAGAAAGAAGGAGTAAACCATGGCAAGTAAAACAACTAGAGCTGCAAACACTAAGTCAGCTAAAGTAAAGACAGAAAAGAAAGCAAAAGAAGAAAAACAAGTTAAAAAGACTACAAAGCCTGCCAAAGAAGTTAAGCAAGCAAAAGAAAAGACAGCAAAGCCTGCAAAAGAAAAAACTGCAAAGAAGGCTCCTTCAAAGGTAGAAAAGAAAGAAACAGTAAAAGAAGAAAAGCAGACTAAGAAGACAGAAAAGCTTGCAGAAGAAAAGCAGATACCTGAAAAGAAATCAAAAAAATCAAAAGCCGAAGCAATTGCTGAAGCAAAAAAGGATGAGCTTGCAGAAGCATTAGCTGCTGAAAACCCAGTCGTTTTGCCTGTTGAAGAAGAAAGCGATATTCCAGAAAATACAGAATATGATGAAGAGTTAGATGAAGAAACTCTTGAAGAAAGTAATTATGAGGTTTTAGCAACTTCAAGTGCAAATACTACTGATGAAGAAATAGTAGAAATTGAAATTGATTCTTTAGGCGTTATTGCAGACGAGAGCATTGCTGATATTGAAGAAGATTCAGAAAATCTTGAGGATATCGCTAAAGAAGCAGAGAACGAAAACCTTGAAGAGCTTCAGAAGTCTATTGCAATCGATGATCCTGTAAGAATGTATCTTAAGGAAATCGGTAAGGTTCAACTTCTTAATGCAGACGAAGAGCTTGAGCTTGCTCAGGCTATGGAAGCTGGAAATGAAGCAAAGATTAAGATTCAAAATAAACGTCTTGGTGACAAGAAAAAAGCTGAGTACCAGGCAATGATTGATAAGGGTGAATATGCAAAGCAAAAACTTTGTGAATCCAACCTTAGACTTGTTGTATCAATTGCTAAAAGATATGTAGGAAGAGGAATGCAGTTCCTTGATTTGATTCAGGAAGGAAACCTTGGACTTATCAAAGCTGTAGATAAATTCGACTGGCACAAGGGATTTAAGTTCTCCACCTATGCTACATGGTGGATTAGACAGGCAATTACAAGATCAATTGCCGACCAAGCAAGAACAATCAGAATTCCTGTTCACATGGTTGAAACTATCAATAAACAGATTAGAATTACAAGACAGCTTCTCCAAGAGCTCGGTCGCGACCCATCCCCAGAAGAAATTGCAGCAGAGATGGAGATTCCTGTAGAAAAAGTAAGAGAGATTTCTAAGATTGCCCAAGAACCAGTTTCTTTGGAGACTCCAATTGGAGAAGAGGAAGATTCTCATCTTGGAGACTTTATTCCAGATGATGACGTTCCATCTCCAGCAGATGCAGCAGCATTCTCAATGCTAAGAGATCAGCTCAATGAAGTTCTCCAGACACTTTCTGAAAGAGAGCAACAAGTATTAAGATTAAGATTTGGTCTTGATGACGGAAGACAGCGTACACTTGAAGAGGTTGGACAGCAGTTCCAGGTTACAAGAGAGCGTATTCGTCAGATAGAAGCAAAAGCTTTAAGAAAGCTTAAACATCCAAATAGATCTAAGAGGCTTAAGGATTATCTTGAATAATTTAAGTGATAGATTACAACTAATGGCAGATCTTGTTCTGCCAGGAGAAGCTATGGCTGATATAGGAACAGATCATGGATATATTCCTATCAGCCTGCTTTCTAATAATAAGGTCCCATTTGCAATTCTTACAGATATCAATGAGGGCCCTATTAATATTGCAAGCGCTAATATTAACGAAACAGGCATTGCTTCTGATAGATACGCACTTCGCCTTGGCAACGGTCTTGAGCCTTTAGAAAATGGAGAGGTATCATCTGTTGTAATTGCTGGCATGGGCGGAGAATTAATCTCTGGCATACTCGCAACAAATTATGACAAAACTCATTCTTTCAAAAGATTCATACTTCAGCCAAGAACAAGGTCAAACGAGCTGAGAATGTTTCTTAGCAATGCAAGTTTAAAATTTGTAGACTACAGACTTGTAAAGGAGAACGGAAGAATCTGCGAGGTAATGGTAGTAGAACCAACTGACGAGGTGCTTCCAAAGGATATTGATCTTGTTTCTAAGTTTTTAATTTCAAAACATGATCCTTTGATTCATGAATTTGTTGA
>JAKSSJ010000073.1 GCA_024403215.1 Clostridia bacterium | reverse complement strand
TGTTGCCTTCTCTCTTACCTACAGAGCAAAGGACAGAACTCTTGTTGATACAGAGGTTAATGACATTAACACTAAGGTTCTTGTAAACCTTAAAGATAAATATAACGCAGTTCTTAGGGAAATCTAGAAAGGATTTATCATGGACGAAAAGAACACCGTTTCCGTAATCGTATATGGACAAGAATATACTCTCTCTGGTTCTATGCCAAGAGAATATATCATGAAGCTTGCAGATCATCTCGATGCAAAGATGAAAGAGGTAGGAACAGGAAGCTCTGAACCAACTTCAAAGATTGCTGTGCTTGCAGGTATGCTTGTATCTGATGAATATTTCAAAGAAGCAGAAAATGTTGATGAGCTTCTTTCAGCAAATAGTCAGCTTGATGCAAATGCTAAAAACTATGAGAAGATGTGGAACGAGGTAAAAACAAACTTCGCTCAATATCAAGATCAGATGGCAAATCTTTCAACTCTTAAGGAAAATGTTCAGCAGTATGCTTCAGAAAAGGAAGCTCAAGTTGAAAACCTTACAGCAGAGCTAGAGCAAGAAAAGAAATATAACAATGAGCTTAGAAACAGAATTGAAGGTCTCATTGCTCAGCAAAAGGCTCAGGAAGGCATTCCAACTGAAGCTCAAAGACATATTGAAGAACTTGAGAATAGATGCAGAGACATTGAATCATCATTCTTTGATATTCAAATGGAAAACATTCATCTTAAGAACGAGATAGAAACTCTTCGTGGAAGAAGATAATATAAATGAACGATAAGGCTCTTAGAGTACTTGAATATCAAAAGATTATAGACATGCTAAGCAAGGAATGCTCCAGCGTTTTGTCGCGCAGCCTTGCAGAGGATCTAAAACCTATGCATGATGCTTTTGACATACAAGAAGCCTTAAAAGATACTGACGAGGCGGTCACTGTACTCCTTAAAAAGGGTGCACCACCTTTTGGAAATTTTTACGATATTTCAGGCTTTGTGCATCTTGCAGAAAAAGATGGCTGTCTTTCCATGAAGCAGCTATTAGAAGTAGCATATAATCTTACATCTGCAAGGCGCACATATGAGTATCTTTCATCAGATTTGCCGGAGCTTCCAAGAATTAATGGATTGTCTTCGGCAATTTCAGTACTTAGAACTCTAGAAGATGAGATTAAAAGAGATATTATCTCAGAGGATGAGATGGCAGATAGTGCAAGCTCCGAGCTTAGAAGATTGAGACATGCCATCATAAAACAGAACGAAGATATTAAAACAAAAATTCAAAAGATAGTTGGAAGCTCTTCTAACAAAGAATTTTTGCAGGATGCCATAGTAACTATGCGTCAGGGCAGATATGTAATTCCAGTAAAGGCCGAGCATAAGGCTCAGATTACAGGCATTGTTCATGACCAATCCGCATCTGGTGCAACTTTATTTGTTGAACCTCAAGCCATAGTTAATATGAATAATGAACTGAGACAGCTTGAGCTTGCAGAAGAGGAGGAAGTAAGAAGAATACTTCAAGACCTTTCGCTTTCTGTTGGTAGAGAAGCTGTTAGAATCTTAGCAAATCAAGAAATACTTACAAAGCTTGATTTTATGTTTGCTAAAGGAAAGCTTGCTTGCAATATGAATGCAAGCTATCCAAATATTTCTGACTCTGGAATTGTTGATATTAAAAAGGCAAGACATCCTCTCATAGATAAAAAGAAGATTGTACCTATTGATATTGCAATAGGTGATGGATATAAGACTCTTGTAATAACGGGCCCTAATACTGGTGGTAAGACAGTTACTCTTAAAACCATTGGTCTTCTGTGCTGCATGGCTCAGGCTGGACTGTTTGTACCTTGTTCATCGGGAAGCAGCTTTACAGTATTTAAAGAGGTTTATGCTGATATTGGTGATGAGCAGAGTATAGAGCAGAGCCTTTCTACATTTAGTGCCCACATGACCAATATTGTTGGCATAGTAGAAAAATCTACTGTTGATTGTCTTGTATTGCTTGACGAGCTTGGTGCAGGTACTGATCCAACAGAAGGTGCTGCTCTTGCGATATCAATTTTAAATCACCTGTATAATAAAAATGCAAAGACAATAGCAACTACTCACTATACTGAGCTTAAAAAATATGCACTTTCAACAAAGGGCGTTCAGAACGCATCAATGGAATTTGATGTTGAAACCCTTTCTCCAACATATAAGCTGATAATAGGAATCCCGGGCAAATCAAATGCCTTTGAAATTTCTCAAAAGCTTGGTCTTGCAGATAAAATTGTTGAGCATGCTAAAAGATTTGTTGAAGAAGGCGATGCAAGCTTTGAAGAGGTAATAAGTTCTATTGAAGAAGATAGAAAGAAAGCTGAGGCTGATGCAAAGCGTATTAAGCTTTTAAGAGAAGAACTTGAATCTCAAAAGACGCGTATGGAAAAGCTTGAGGCTCGTTTTGCGGAACAAAAAGAGAAGCTCTTAGATGCAGCCAAAGAAGAAGCAAGGCAAATAGTAGAAGAGGCAAGAAGCTCAGTAAATGAGCTCCAAAAGGAGCTTAGAAATAGCATCAATAATTCCGATATCAATGCAATGATAGAGGATGGAAAAAGAGCGCTCGCTGAAAAGAAAAAATCCTATCAAAAGAAAGAACAAGAAATTGTTAATAAGCAAATACCAGATGCAAAAGATATTAAGCTTGGCATAAGAGTAAATGTTCTAACTCTTGATGAGAAGGGAAAGGTTCTTTCTCTTCCAGATGATAAGGGCGATATGATGGTGCAGGTTGGCAATTTAAAAATGAAGGTTAACCTTAAAAACATCAGCCTGGTTAAAGAAAACGTAACAGAAAAAGAAAGAGAAAAGATTAAATACTCTAAGATGCTTAGAGATAAGGCACATTCTGTTCCAACATCAATTAATGTTATAGGCCAGACCCTAGATGAAGCAATCGCGAATGTTGAAAAATATATTGACGATGTGTCCATGGCAGGACTTGAAACTGTTACTGTAATCCATGGTAAGGGTGCTGGTATACTTAAAGAAGGACTTGCAAAGGAATTAAAACGTAATAAGCACGTTGCATCGATAAGAAGTGGTGGCCTTGGAGAAGGCGGAGCTGGTGCAACAATAGTAACGATGAAGAAATAATTATGAAGAACATTAAAAACGAAATTGCAGAAACACTTGCAAAACAAATTGAAGGACTTAGCGCAAATGAAATTGAGTCAATGCTAGAAATCCCTGCTGATAATACTCATGGGGATTATGCATTCCCATGCTTTAAGCTTGCAAAGACTCTTCATAAGGCTCCTCCAATGATTGCTGCAGAAATTGCAGAAAAACTAAAAGGCGAAAAGCTTTTTGAAAAGGTTGAACAGGTTAATGCTTATATCAACATGTTCATAGATAAGAAAAGCTTTATGAATGTGGTGCTTTTGGGTGTCACAGAGCAGAAGGAAAAGTATGGTTCGAGCAATGTAGGAGAGGGAAGAAATGTAGTTATAGATTACAGTTCGCCTAATATTGCAAAGCCTTTCCATATTGGACACATAAGAAGTACAGTAATTGGAGATTCTTTATACAAGATTTACAATTTTATTGGATATAAGTCTGTTGGAATTAACCACCTTGGAGATTACGGTACCCAGTTTGGTAAGATGATAGTTGCTTACAGATAGTGGGGAAGCAAGGAAGAAGTAATTAAAGAACCAATCAAAACTCTTCTTTCTTATTACGTAAAATTCCATAAGGAAGCAGAAAATGATCCAAAGCTTGATGAGGAAGCAAGAGAAACCTTTGCAAAGCTTGAGGCTGGAAATAAAGAAGAGGTAGAGCTCTGGCAATGGTTTAGAGAAGAATCACTCAAAGAATTTAAGCGCGTTTATGCAATGCTTGATATAGACTTTGATTCATGGAATGGAGAAGCATTCTATTCAGATAAAATGCCGGCTGTAATCAAAGAAATTGAAGACAAGAATACATTGGTTGAATCCGAGGGAGCGATGGTA
>JAKSSJ010000072.1 GCA_024403215.1 Clostridia bacterium | reverse complement strand
GAAGGCTCCGTCCTGTCCAAATGTATATTCACGAAGCAGGAAATACTTTAATGCGTCTACTCCGTATCTATTAATAAGGAGCACAGGATCTACTACATTTCCCTTTGACTTACTCATCTTGCCGCCATCAATTAAAAGCCAGCCATGTCCTAAAACATGCTTTGGAATTGGATAGTCTAAGGACATAAGCATTGCAGGCCAAATAAGAGAATGGAATCTTACAATTTCTTTTCCTACTAAATGATAATCTGCAGGCCAATACTTTTCATACTTTGAATAATCTTCTCCATCAATGTCTGGATAACCAAGAGCGGTAATATAGTTTGAAAGCGCATCAAGCCAAACATAGATTACATGCTTTGGATTGATAGGAACTTCAATGCCCCAATCAAAGGATGTTCTTGAAATGCAAAGATCCTCAAGACCCTGATCAATAAATCCAAGCATCTCGTTTACTCTTGTTTGTGGCTGCAAAAATTCTCCGCCCTTTAATAGCTCAACAAGTCTGTCAGAATATCTTGAAAGCTTAAAGAAGTATGCTTCTTCACTTGCTTTTTCTACTTTTCTTCCGCAGTCTGGGCAGCAACCGTCTTTTAACTGAGCCTCTGTCCAAAAGCTCTCGCATGGTTTGCAATACCATCCTTCATATTTTCCAAGATAGATATCACCCTTGTCGTACATCTTCTGGAAAATCTTTTGTACCCTTTTTACATGGCGCTCATCTGTGGTTCTAATAAAGTCATCATAAGAGATTTCCATAGTAGCCCAAAGATCTTTAATACCGCTAACAATATTGTCAACGTATTCCTTTGGTGTAACGCCTTTTGCCTTTGCCTTGTCTTGAATCTTTTGGCCGTGTTCATCTGTTCCTGTGAGGAACATTACATCATAACCTTGAAGTCTTTTAAATCTTGCCATTGCGTCTGCCATTACAGTGCAGTAAGTATGACCAATGTGAAGATTATCACTTGGATAATAAATTGGTGTCGTGATGTAAAAAGTCTTCTTGTCCATTTTAAACTCCTATTCCGCTTTCTTAATCTGAACTATTGTAATTGCAGCAAACATTAGCACCGCACCTATGATTTCCTTAACGCTCATAGTTTCACCAAGAATCATCCAGCCTCCAATTGCTGCAAAGACTGATTCTAGACTCATTGCCAGCGTTGCTGCTTCTGGCTTTGTATACTTTTGTCCAACTATCTGAAGTGTATAACCAACTCCTGCAGAGATTACACCGCAATATGCAATTGCAATTCTTGCATCCCACATGCCGGCAAGACTTGGCTCTTCAAATATAAATGCGACTACCCAGCTTAGCACCATACACACTGTAAACTGCAGCATGCTGAGCTTTACTGCTTCAACATTTTTAGCTATAAAATAATCTGTAACAAGTATGTGAATAGAAAATGTTATACTGCATCCGAATACCCACACATCTCCACTTGTTATAGTAAAATCCTCTTTTACGCAAAGCAGAAATAATCCTACCATTGCAAGTGCAACCCCAAGCCAGATTTTTTTCTCAGGCTTTCTTTTAAATATCAGCCACACCATAAACGGCACTATGATTATATACATCGCCGTTATAAATCCGCCTTTTCCAGCGCTTGTATTTACAAGACCAATCTGCTGAAGGTTATTTGCAACTGTAAGCACAACTCCGCAAATAAGTCCGCCCTTAAGCGTATCCTTGTTAAAAGTAAATGCTTCCTTAAAACCATACATGACTATGCACACTATTGAAAGTGCAATAGCTGCTAAAACGCATCTTGCAGCCATGAAGGTCAGTGGCCCAACATTATCAAGACCACTTCTTTGAAAAGCAAAGGCTATTCCCCAGACAAAGGCAGTAACAATTAAAACTGGAACTCCTATTTTATTGTTAATCTTTTTCTCGTCCATATAATAAAAAGATAAAGGCGGCCATTTTGCCGCCTTGTGTTTTGCATTTTATTCTGCTTTAGCTCCCTGAATCATAAGAAGCTTTCCGTCGAATGTGGAACCATCTTCTGGCTGAAGTCGAACTGTTGCAAGGCTGCCTGATAACTTGCCTGTTGGTCTTATCTTAGCAACCTCAAGGCATTTAATTTCTCCATTTACATAACCCTCTACATCGAGGACTTGCATGACTCCATTTCCCTCCATGCTTCCGCCTTCATAAACGAACACGTCACTTGTAGAAACTACGTCACCTTCAACTCTACCATAGACTTCCATAGGATCCTTGGTATTAAATGTTCCCTTTATAACGACACCTTCACCAATAATTGTTGTATCATTTTTCTTCTTTGGTGTTTCGACAGTTTCTTGTACCACAGGTTCATTTTTCTTGCCAAACATTATAATCACCTCTATATAATAGTTGAAAGTTTTCTAACAGGAGTATTTTACACTAAAAAAGCCCCTCTTTCAAGGGGCAGAAAATTAAAAAGGCTGCGGCAAATAGCCGCAGCCTTAGCAAAATACCTAAAACTAGGATACTGTTGTACCTGTTGCGAATGAGTAAATAATGATTACTGCAATTGCAATTGGGCAAATGTACTTAATGAGGAAGTTATAAACCTTAAACCAAGCAAACTTTGCGTCGTTCTGGCAAACTTCTTCCTGTACGTGCTTTGGTCCCCAAATCCAACCTACAAAGATGCACTCGCCAAAAGCACATACTGGGAGGAGGAGTCTATCTGTTAAGAATTCCATCCAGTCACCAGCAATTGGGTGGGAAACACCTGTAAAGTCAAGCCATGGAATAGTGATATTAACTGATGCTTGTGAAATTGTGTAAATGATACCAATTGCAAAGCATACAATGCTCATGAAAATGATTGTCTTATTTCTCTTCCAGCCCCATTCCTCGCAGCAGAATGCTACGATACCTTCCTGAATAGAAATGGAGGAAGAAAGTGCTGCAAATAAGAGAAGGAGATAGAACAGAACGCCAAATAATGCGCCTGCTGGCATAGCCTTAAATACTCCTGCAAGGGATGCAAATGCAAATCCGCCGCCCTTACCAATACCTTCAGAACCGAGTGTAGCGAATACAGCAGGAACAATGATAAATCCTGCAAGGAATGCTACGAGTGTATCAAGTCCGCAAATAATGAAGGAGTTCTTAGAAATGTTTTCTTCTTTCTTAAGGTACGAGCCATAAGTAATCATAATTGCCATACCAAGTGAGAGTGAGAAGAATGCCTGTCCTAAAGCACTAATGAATGTTCCACTGTTAATCTTTGACCAGTCACATGAGAACATGTACTTAATTCCTTCTGCTGCTCCTGGAAGAGTATTAGCTCTAACAAGGAGAATGATAAGAATTACAAACAGAGCTGGCATACCAACCTTGTTAAACTTTTCAATACCGCCGGAAACACCCTTTAAGAGGATGAATGCGTTAATTGCTACGAATATAAATGCAAAAATAATTGCCCTTGTTGGGAACCATGTTGCACCTGTAGCTGCGTCAATGCCAAGGAATCCATAGAAATATCCAAGGCCATCTGCCATAACTGTTGATCCCTCTGTAATATATGACACAATATAGCTAAGTACCCAACCGCCTACGTGGGAGTAGTAGCAAAGAATTACGAATGCGCATACTACACCAAACCAACCTACCCATCCGAATCTCTTATCAAGAGTTCTAAAGGAACCGATTGTGTTCTTTCTTGTGAATCTACCAATTGAGAGCTCTGTTACCATTACTGGCACACCAATGAGGAGAACTATCAAAAGATAAATGATAAGGTACGCACCACCGCCGCCTGCAAATGCCTTTCCTGGGAACTTCCAAATATTTCCAAGGCCAACAGCAGAGCCTGCAGCAGCAAGAATAAATCCTATTTTACTTGCCCACTGTGCACGTTCTTTGTTGTTTTCCATAATTATACCTCCCCGATATATATAATAGGAATAGTATAAAGCTGAAATATGGGCTTGTCAACATAATTATCAAAATAAAAGAAGCTCGCATATGCGAGCTTCCTTTTTGCTTTGTACGGTTTATTTCGTCTTTCCGTTTACGAATTCCTTGAAAGCAGCGCCAGCCTTGAATGCTGGAAC
>JAKSSJ010000071.1 GCA_024403215.1 Clostridia bacterium | reverse complement strand
CAGGAAAAAACAAAGGCTTAACAAAACCGGAGTGACTATATTTTGCATTCATGGAAATCATGAGAAAAGACCTCAAACAATCGGTACTTACAAAGAAAAACTCTGGAATGGGGGCATAGTTTATGAGGAAGATCCGTATCCGAATCTTAAATTTGCCAAAGATGGTGAGGTATATGACCTTGACGGATTTAAGACCATTGTTATAGGTGGCGCGTATTCTGTTGATAAGTATTACAGGCTTGGAAGGGGAATTCCATGGTTTTCTGATGAGCAACCGTCGGAAGAAATTAAGCTTTCTGTCGAGAAAAAGCTAGATGAATTGAATTGGGATATAGATATTGTTTTATCGCATACCTGTCCCGCAAAATACATTCCAGTTGAAGCATTTCTTCCAGGATTATCGCAAGACGGAGTTGATAAATCCACGGAAGAATGGCTTGACAGTATAGAGGATAAACTTGATTACAAATCCTGGTACTGTGGCCACTGGCATATTAATAAGAGAATTGATAAAATACATTTTCTTATGGAATCCAAAGAAATATTTTTATATTAGCGATTAGCATTTCTGTTGGTAGGTGAAGCAGAGAGCGGACGCAGTCCGGGCGAAGGCTGAGCCACCAACCAAGAAATGCGGCACTAAGGGCGCAGGTAATAAATAGGTTTCTGAACGACTTCGCGCAGCGGCAAGTGAAGAAAACTATTTATTACTTGCGCTCATGCGTGGCTTAGTCTGGATTACTTAATCTTATCTGCAATTTCAGAATATTTCTTCGCAAAATATTCATCCTCTAAAACAATAGGTACACCGCGGTTGTTACTAAGGTGTACTTTTTGATTGAAAGGAATCATGCCAATGCATTCAGACTCTAATGAACGGGAAATAGAAAGAAGATCAGGAAGATCTTCAGAGTTGTAAGAATCCTCAAATACCATGTTTATAACATGGAAACGAGAGAAAATGCCCTGAGCAGCAAGCTTTCTGTTGACAGCATCGCAGTTTCTTAAAGAAGAAAAGTCTTGAGTTGTAACAATAATAGCAAGATCTGCACCAGAAGAAAGATTGACAAGGGATAAACCAGAAGTAACTGGACAATCAACCAAAACAAAGTCAAAATCTTTTTTAAGACGGGCATATAAAGTGCGCATATGGGAAGCAGAAATACCATCAATCTCACGGTATTGCGGGCAAGAAAGAAGGAAAAGGTTATCACAAAGATCATGGCGGATTATAGCCTTTTGGGCAGTGCACATGCCAGAAAACACATCACCAAGATCAAAGAGAATAGAATTTTCCATGCCAAGATAGATGTCGGAATTTCTAAGACCAACATTCATATCTAAAATTAAAACCTTAGCACCGCGCTTAGAAAGCACCGCACCAAGATTAGAAGCAAATGTAGTTTTACCACTGCCGCCTTTGCCAGAGCAGATTAAGATGGTTTTCCCCATAGCCAGTAAATTATACAGGAAAATAGGGGCAAAATAAAGGGAAAACGTATAAATAATTATGTATTTATTAAGCCGTGCTCTAGGAAAGAAAAGGCATCAGAAGCCCCAACAATGACATGGTCTAGGACATCAATGCCAAGGATTTTACCAGAGGAAATAAGGCGGGTTGTAGTCTTAATATCAGATTCAGAAGGATTTGGATCTCCTGTTGGGTGGTTATGAGCAACTATAATAGCCCTGCACCCACGCTTAATAGGTTGGCTAAAGACCTTGGCAGGATCTGCGCAGGCAGAAGCAATGCCGCCCGAGCTAGTCTTTTCTCTGCCAATAACCTCAAGCTTGGCATTAAGCATAACAACATGGAATTCCTCATGGGAAAGAGAGCGCATTTCAGAAATGAAAAGCTGTTTAACGTCTTCTGGGCTAGAAAGGCAAAGACGGCTTTCGGCCCTAGAAAGGGCAGCCCTAACGCCAAGCTCAGTGGCAGCTATAAGTAGGCAGGCCTTGGCAGTTTTTATGCCCTCAATCTTGCAAAGCTCCTCAGGACGTAGGCCTTCAAGCTCATAGAGCTTGTAATTTAGAAAGCCAAGCACATCCTCTGAAAGCTTATCAACAGGGGAGTTTTTTGTGCCAGAGCCAAGAAGAACCTCCAAAAGTTCTTGGTCTGTAAGGTCTTTTACGCTGCCGTAAAGCATTTTTTCTCTAGGTTTATCGTACTTCATATGGTAATTATATACAGTAAAATATTAACTGTCAATAATTGTTTGTATTGCATTTTCTTTAATCGTATAGTAAACTAAAGTGATAAATAATTTTCATATATATTTATTAACGTTATAACAAGGAGAAACAATATGCCGCAATTAAGTACAATAATCGCTGCGGTTGTCGCTCTGCTTGTGGGAATATTCATTGGAATCGCTATAAGAAAAAGCATAGCTGAAAAGAAAGTAGGCAGTGCAGAAACTCAGGCTAAGAATATTGTCTTAGACGCAGAGAACCGCGCAGAACAAGTTAGAAGAGAAACTCTTGCCGAAGCAAGAGGCGAGGCTCACCAGATTCGTCAGGATGCAGAAAGAGATATTCACGAAAGACGTGAAGATGTTAAAAAGGCAGAAAGACGTATACAGCAAAAGGAAGAGTCTATTGATAAAAAGCTTGATTCTATAGAAAAGAAGGAAGAATCTATAAGTAGAAAGCTTCAGTCTATTTCAGATAAAGAAAAAGAGCTTGAAGAGTTTAGAACAAAGCAGATTGCAGAGCTGGAAAGAATCTCTGGATGCACTGCTGATGAAGCTAAGGCTCAGCTCTTATCAGATATTGAGCAAGATGTTAGAAGAGAAGCTTCTGTCATGATTAAAGAGATAGAAGCTAAGGCTAAAGAAGAAGCCGATAGAGAAGCAAAAGAAATCATTACAGGCGCTATTCAGCGCTGCGCTGCAGATCATGTGGCAGAAACAACAGTATCTGTTGTTGCACTTCCAAACGATGAAATGAAGGGAAGAATCATTGGTCGTGAGGGAAGAAATATCAGAGCAATAGAAACAGCAACAGGAGTAGATTTAATCATTGATGATACTCCAGAAGCAGTTATTCTTTCTGGCTTTGATCCAGTAAGAAGAGAAATTGCAAGAATTGCTCTTGAAAGACTTATTGTAGACGGACGTATCCATCCTGCAAGAATTGAAGAGATGGTAGAAAAGGCTACAAAGGAAGTTAACCAGATAATTAAAAACGAAGGTGAGGCTGCCGTATTTGAGCTTGGCATTGTTAATGCTCACCCAGAGCTAATTAAGCTACTTGGCCGCCTTAAGTATAGAACAAGTTATGGTCAAAACGTATTGCAGCACTCAATTGAGGTTGCACGTTTGGCAGGCCTTATGGCAGGAGAGCTTGGCTTTGATGTTAAGCTTGCTCAGCGCGCTGGTCTTTTCCATGATATTGGAAAGTCAATTGACCATGAAGTTCAGGGTACTCACGTAGATATCGGTATGGATATCTTAAAGAAGTATAAAGAGTCTGAAGCAGTTATTAACGGCATGAAATCCCACCATGGTGATTACGAGCCAGAAAATATTGAGGCAGTACTTGTTGCCGCAGCTGATGCACTTTCTGCTGCAAGGCCAGGCGCAAGAAGAGAAACTCTTGATACTTACGTAAAAAGACTTCAAAATCTTGAAGAGATTGCTAATACAACACCTGGTGTTGAAACATCTTATGCTATTCAGGCTGGTAGAGAAATTAGAATTATTGCAAAGCCAGATGAAGTTAATGATGATGCAATGGCAATGCTTGCAAGAGATATTTCTAAGAAGATTGAATCTGAACTTGAATATCCAGGTCAGATTAAGGTAAATGTAATCAGAGAGACAAGAGCTATTGATTACGCAAAATAGTATTTATGGCCCGCAGCTAAGCGGGCCTTATTTTAGGGAAAATGTTTGTATATTTAGATAATAGCGCAACAACAAAACCATATGAAAGTGTAAGAAGGGCAGTAGATGAAGTTCTATCTTTAGAATTTGGAAACCCTTCAACTTTGTATACTCTTGGTCTTAGCGCAGAAAAAATAGTTAAGTCTGCAAGGGAAAATTTAGCTAAAAAGCTGGGCTGTAGCGTAGATGAGGTATTCTTTACTTCCTGCGGCACAGAAAGCGATAATACGGCCATTTTTGGCG
>JAKSSJ010000070.1 GCA_024403215.1 Clostridia bacterium | reverse complement strand
GTCTGTTCACGAAGCAAGAATAAAAGCAGGAGAAATATTAGCAAAAACCTATCCCGTTGATGCGGATGTTGTAATTGGCGTTCCTGACAGTGGACTTGATGCTGCATTAGGCTACGCAAATGAGTCAAAGATTCCATATGAGATTGGACTTATAAAAAACAAATATATTGGCCGAACCTTTATTGCTCCAGGACAAGATCACAGATTCGATCAGGTTAAGATAAAGCTTTCTCCAATTAAAACGGTTTTGACAGGAAAGAAAGTAGTTCTCATTGATGACTCGATTGTTCGTGGAACTACAAGCAAAAGAATTGTAAAGTTGCTTCGTGATGCTGGTGCAACAGAAATACATATTAGAATATCAGCTCCACCGTTTTTACATCCATGTTATTATGGAACTGATATTGATTCCGAAGAAAATCTTATTGCAAATCATCACAGCGTAGAAGAGATATCTAAAATGCTTGGAGCTGATTCGCTGGGATTTTTGCCAACAGAAGCTCTTCCTGAACTTATTGGAAAGTGCGAAGGATATTGTAGTGCATGCTTTGATGGAGACTATCCAACAAGCATCCCAATAGATACCAGAAAAGATCGCTTCGAAGGTAAGATTGGAAAAATCGAAACAAATAATTGACAGTTTGAAAAACTAGGATTATAGTAGTCGGGTATTAAGGCAATGGCGCCGTAGACATTTAGTCTGCGGCGCTTTTCTTTTTATAAAAATAAATTAAGGAGGTAGCTAAAATGTGCTCGATTATGGGACTGTCAAAAAAGAATATCACTATGGAGGCGTTCCAGAATAATTTCGCCAAGACTACCTCAAGAGGCCCAGATATGGATCGCGTGCTTGAGATTGGTGATGCAGTTCTGGGATTTCAAAGACTTGCAATTATGGGACTCACCGAGGAGGGTATGCAGCCCTTTTGCTTAAAAGAAAGTGCAGTTGTATGTAACGGTGAGCTTTATGGCTTTAGATCAGAAAAGGAAGCTTTGGAAAAGGAGGGATACACTTTTAAAAGCGATAGCGATTGTGAGATTATCCTTCCAATGTACGAAAAATACGGACTTAAGATGTTTGAGCGTCTCGATGCAGAGTTTGCGATGATTATCTACGACGGAGCTAAAAAAACACTCGTAGCTGCAAGAGATCCAATTGGTATTCGTCCATTATTTTATGCATACGATAAAAACGGCGACATAATGTTCGCAAGTGAGGCAAAGAACCTTGTGGAGCTTAGTGATAAGGTAATGCCTTTCCCACCAGGTTACTACTATTCAGATGGAGAGTTTATTTGCTACAACAACATAGCAGCAAGACAAACCTATAGCAAGGATGATGTAGAAACAGCTTGTAAGAAGATAAAAGAACTTCTTGTTGCAGGAGTTGAGAAAAGACTTGATGCAGATGCACCTGTTGGTTTTCTTCTTAGCGGTGGTCTTGATAGCTCGCTTGTGTGTGCAATTGCTCAGAAAAAGCTAGGTAAGCCAATTAAGACATTTGCAATCGGAATGAACGAGGATGCAATCGATCTTAAATATGCAAAAGAAGTTGCAGATTATTTGGGAAGTGAGCATCACGAAATTATAATAAACAAAGACATTGTTCTTTCTTCTTTGGAAGAGGTAATAAAGCATCTTGGAACTTATGATATTACGACAATAAGAGCCAGCATGGGAATGTACCTCATCTGCAAAGGAATAAAGAAGGATTTTGAGGATATAAGAGTACTTCTTACTGGTGAGATTTCAGATGAGATTTTCGGTTATAAGTACACAGACTTTGCACCAGATGCAGAAGAGTTTCAGAAGGAAGCAGAGAAAAGACTTCGCGAGCTCTATATGTATGACGTATTAAGAGCAGACAGATGTATCTCTTCAAACTCAATGGAAGCGCGAGTTCCTTTTGGAGATTTAGCTTTTGTAAAGTATGTAATGAGCATTAACCCAGAGCTTAAGATGAATAAGTACAACAAGGGAAAATACTTATTAAGACATGCTTTTGAAGAAGGTGATTACCTTCCATACGATATTCTCTTTAGAGAAAAGGCAGCCTTTTCTGATGCGGTAGGACATTCAATGGTTGACTACATTAAAGCCTACGCAGAAGAAAAGTATAGCGATGAAGATTTTGAAAAGCTGTCAGGCAAATACACATTTGCAAAACCATTTACTAAAGAATCACTTTTATATAGAGAATTGTTTGAAAAATATTATCCAAATCAGGCAGAGATGATTGTTGATTTCTGGATGCCAAACAAGAACTGGGAGAACTGTGATGTAAACGATCCATCCGCCAGAGTTCTTAAGAACTACGGAGCAAGTGGAAAGTAGAATATAAAACTATGTACACAACGGCGTGTTCAGGGAGAAATCCCTGTGCACGTCTATTTATTTACAGGAGGAAAATACTATGACAATGAATGTACCAGATTTATTCGGAAAGAAAGTCTTCAATGATGCCGTTATGAAGGACCGCCTCCCTAAAGACACCTACAAGGCTCTTAAGAAGACCATCGAAGAAGGAAGTCATCTTCAGCTTGATGTTGCAAATGTTGTAGCACATGCAATGAAAGATTGGGCTATTGAGCAGGGTGCTACTCACTTTACTCACTGGTTCCAGCCAATGACAGGTGTTACCGCAGAAAAGCATGATTCTTTCATCAGCCCAGAGGCAGGTGGAAAGGTAATTATGAGTTTCTCTGGTAAAGAGCTTGTAAAGGGCGAGCCTGATGCTTCATCATTCCCATCTGGTGGACTTAGAGCAACCTTCGAGGCTAGAGGATATACAGCATGGGATCCTACCTCATATGCTTTTATTAAAGATGATACACTTTGCATTCCTACTGCATTCTGTTCATATTCAGGCGAGGCACTTGACAAGAAAACTCCACTTCTTCGTTCAATGCAGGCACTTGATAAGTCAGCAGTCAGAGTTCTTAAGCTCTTTGGAAATGAGGATGTTAAGAGAGTAATTACAACTGTTGGACCTGAGCAGGAATATTTCCTTATCGATCAGGAAGTATACAATAAGCGTCCAGATATTATTTATACAGGCAGAACCTTATTTGGTGCTAAGCCACCTAAGGGACAGGAACTAGAAGATCACTACTTTGGAACAATCAAGCCTCGTGTATCAGCTTACATGAAGGAACTTGATGAGGAACTTTGGAAGCTTGGAATTTTAGCTAAGACAAAGCATAACGAGGTTGCTCCAGCTCAGCACGAGCTTGCTCCAATTTTCTCAACTACAAATATAGTAACTGATCACAACCAGCTTACTATGGAGCTTATGAAGACTATTGCATCAAAGCATGGTATGGTTTGCCTTCTTCATGAGAAGCCATTTGCAGGAGTTAACGGATCTGGTAAGCATAACAACTGGTCAATCTCAACTGACACAGGTGTAAACCTTCTTGAGCCAGGTGATACTCCATCACAGAATGCTCAGTTCATACTTTTCCTTACTGCAGTAATTAAGGCAGTAGATGATTATCAGGAGCTTTTAAGAGTATCTGTTGCATCAGCAGGAAATGATCACAGACTTGGTGCTAACGAGGCACCTCCAGCAATCATTTCTATGTTCCTTGGTGATGAGCTTGAGGGTGTAGTTGAGTCAATTATTAATGGTACTGACTACCATGATAAGGAAAAAGAACTCATGTCAATTGGTGCTACGGTTCTTCCTCATATCCCACAGGATACTACTGATAGAAACCGTACTTCACCATTTGCATTTACTGGTAATAAGTTTGAGTTTAGATCTCTTGGATCTACTGCTTCAATTTCTGGTCCAAACATTGTACTTAATACAATCGTTTCAGAAATCCTTGATCAGTTCGCAGATGAGCTTGAGAAAGCATCAGATTTTGATTCAGCACTCAACACTCTTGTAAAGAGAGAGCTTACTGCACATCAGAGAATCATCTTCAACGGAAATGGTTACTCAGATGAGTGGGTTGAGGAGGCTAAGAAGCGTGGCCTTTCAAACCTTAAGTCAACTGTAGATGCTCTTCCAGCATTTATCGCAGATAAGGCTATCGATGTATTTACTAAGCACGGAGTATTCTCAAAGACTGAGCTTATGAGTAGATACGAGATCATGCTTGAGAACTACTACAAGATTATTGATATCGAAGCAAATACTCTTATCTCAATGACTAAGAAGGATATTTCAGCTGCTGCA
>JAKSSJ010000007.1 GCA_024403215.1 Clostridia bacterium | reverse complement strand
TATTGTCCTTCCTTTAGTTTGGAATCTTCAGCAGGACTATTAGCACTCAAAAGGTTGTATACATGGTATAAATTCTCTTTGTTAAACTCTGGTTTCTCGTATACTATATACTTTAAAGCCTCAAACATATTCTTAACGATTATATCGTTTGCTTCTGTTGGATTATTCATTTTTAGGACTTCGCTTATACGTTTATGTGTTGTATTAACATTTTCTATAGCCATAGTACCTTCTATTTCTGATAATATTTTAGATGCAACCATCTCATTCATATTTCTGGTAAGAAATGTACTTTGATTTATTTTAAAGTCATAATCTAGTATTCCTGAATATTCCTCTAGCAATGATTTTAGATATTCTGTTTCTACATAAAATATATGTTTAGAATTAAAAGAAACTAAATCTAACTTTTTAAATATATCTAAGCCTTCATTTACAAATTGATCCTTTATGTCTAAAAATTCAGCCAGCTCACTCTTTGAAAGCCTATATCCAAGTTTTTCGTTATACTGTAGGTCCTTATTAGAATAATAATTCCCAGTATTTAGTAAATCTAATGCATATTGCTTATTCATTACTCTTTCACTCCGTTTCTAAGCTATTTTCTATAAACCACTCCTATTGTACACTAATTTTAGCAATACTGTCAACCAAACTGTACACTAAAACGCATACTTTTGTACACTAAACTGTACACAAAATAAGGGTAGCCTTGCGGCTACCCTTACTTGAACATGTTTTTAATGAATATCACTTAAATGTAAAAAATATAATTTCACCTTATTTCCTCCTTAAATGAACTCAAGCCACACAGGATCAATAGTACACATTGAAATATTACAAAATTATTAGTTAATCTCGTAAGTACGCAAACTTGCTCTATTATGGTCTTATTCTGTTTATCGCTACAACGTATATGCCATCATCCCGTCTATATGATGGGCCACAAGCCGTAATAATCATCTTAAAAGAAGGTAGCCGCTCATTGCTCTTAGCAGCAATTTTCTTCTCCAACAGATTTAAAGACTTTGCCCCCGATTCAATCAAATCTTCCCCACCAAGCTTTATTTCAATCGCGGCCCATTGTCCGTTATCAAGATGCATTACTGCATCGCACTCAAGTCCGGCATTATCTCGATAGTGCCTTATCTCACCGCCTAGAGCCTCAGCATAAATGGATAAGTCTCTAACGACAAAATCTTCAAAGAACAGTCCAAATGAATTAAAATCATTTAATAAATCGTTAGGGGAAATATTTAACGCTCTGAGTGCAATAGATGTGTCAACAAAATGTCTAGTTGGTGTGGACCTAATAGATGTCTTTGATCTAATATTCGGATTCCATGCCAATACATCCTCGATAATAAATATGTCTTTTAGTGCCTCTACATATTCCTCATATGTCTTTGCTGTCATCGTTTTTTCATTCGACTGTTTAATATCTTCAATGATGGTTTGTGCACTACATTCTGTAGAAATATTCCTGGCATAGCTTCTCAAAACCATCCTAAAAACTTCCGGTTTTTTGTTTCTAAATTTTTCATTTTTATTATTTTCAAAAGTAAAAAGACCACTAAAATAATTACGAGTTATATCTAATGATACTGACTTATCACTAAGAATAGAAAGTGGCCATCCTCCTCTAACCATGTAATATGCTATGTCTTCGAGAGTAGCCTCATTCTCTAAATCTGGTGCAAAACTATCCTGATTACTAAATAATGATTGTAAAGAATACTTCCCTGTTGATTCTCCAGATTCATATAGCGACATTGGCCTCATTTTAACTGTTGCAATTCTGCCAGCACCAGAATGATATATTTTGTTCTTATCTGCTGGAACATTACTTCCGGTAAGTAAATATTTTCCAAACTGATAATTTAAATCCAAATCATTCTTAACTTGGTTCCAAATATCTGGAACCATCTGCCATTCATCAATAAGTCTAGGGTAATCTCCTATCAAAACAGCGGATGGGTTTATTTCTGCTGCCTTGATAGATGCTTCTGTATTTAATCTTATTATGCTTTTTTGATATAACATACATGTTGTTGTTTTACCGCAGAATTTTGGTCCTACAACCTGAACTGCACCAGATGATTTTAACGCCTGCTCAATTTTTTTCTCAATACAACGTTTATAATACATAATAACACCTCAGCCATATTATACAAAAAACCGAGATTTTTGTCAATAAAATACCATATTTTTCAATTATTAAATACAACGATTTTCAATATTTTATAAAATAAGAAGGGGTGGCCATTGGCCACCCCTTTCTTGAACATGTTTTTTAGGAGAAAACTTATATTTAGCGTGTATTTTGTTTGTCTTGCGGTTATTTGCTATTTCGTCATATCTACCACCACCTTTCGTTCTTTGGTAAAGTTAAATACTGTTGCAACCAGAAGTAGGACAAAGCCTACAGCTGCTGCTGTTACTACCCCAGCATAGCCTCCGTTGAGTTCCTTTGGCATGATTTGTCTTGAAATTATGCCTAGGTAGGCAAATATTGCTGTGGCTCCTAAGATCCAGTCTTTTCTAAAGTACACTATTGCAGATAGTATCAATGCTGCCAGTGGGAGCACTGCTGTGGTCCAGATTTGTGCATTACTTCCAAATCCGTCTAAGCCAAAGGACACCATCATTACAGTAAAGTTGGCTATAGTTGCTACTATTATCCACCCAAGATATACATTAAATCCTGCTGTGTATATGGTCTTTGTGCTTCCTATTCTGTTGTATACAATGATTAAAGAAACGAGTAGTCCTGCCATAAGTAGCATAGATAACCATATCTGTTTGTACTGCCAGGTATATAGCCAGGCCATATTGAATAAACAGCTTATCCAAAACATATGCCCCACTTTATACTTATCATGTTTGCCTTGCTGTGTGGCAAAGCCGCCTATGATAAAGATAAAAAGTAATGCATAAATTACGGCCCATATTGAAAAGGTCCAGCCTGCTGGCGTTAATACATTATCAAATTCTTTAGATACCCCTGCTGTTGGTATTCCGCCAATTATCCCCTGCATTGATAATACGTTTACTACTATCATTAGCGTAAAAGCTATCAGATTTAAAAAACTAAGTAGCATAACTCTAATCCCCCTCCTTTCTATTGTTGTTTTTAGACTATGCCTTCCCAAAGCCCATGGAGATTGCAGTAGGAGAATACTTGTTCTGCCTTTTCTCCTTTTGTTAAGCAAAAGGTTGCTTCTGCCTCGTCTCCGGCTTCAAGGAATTTTGTATATGTACCTAAATTTGTTTTAAGCATAATCCAGGTAATGTAGTGACTATCCACCATTGGATGTGCCGTAGATCCAACTCTTACTGTTACGTAGCTTTGGCAGCAGCCCTTCTTTGTGTGGCGCTTTCCTACGCAATCATCCTTTTTGTATTCTTCTCTTTCAATTTCTACAATTGGTAAGTGTTTTTCTATTAACGCATCTTCTGTGCTTGCGTCTAAAAGCTGCATTATTTCACCGCAGCAAACTGGTGTTACTTTTGAATCTTCTTGAAAGATTACTATATTACCGCAGTGCTTACATCTTAAAATTCTAATTCCCATTTTGTCTTCCTTTCTGGCGGCCCTTTAGGGCCGCCTAATGATATTATTCTGCTTTGTATTTGTTATGCAGCTTTTCTTTTGCCCATTTTTACATCTGCCAAGTAGAGTGCTGACTTACTATTTCCTGCAAGTTTAATTAAAGTTACTACTTCTCTTGCATTATCTTCCTCTTCTGCTTGTTCATCTATAAACCACTCAAGGAATTTCATTGTTCTGTAGTCTGCATCCTTGTAGCACTGGGCATAAATGTTATTAATAAGTGCTGTAATGTCCTTTTCATGCTTTAAGGCCAGCTTTGCTGCAGATAAATCATCAGTTATATCTTCCTTTAAACTAGAAATTTGTTCAAACTTGATATAGCAGCCCTCATTTTGCATGTAGCCATAGATTTTCTTTGCATGGGATATTTCTTCTTTAGCCTGCTCTTCATACCAGGATGCAAAGCCTTTCAGGCCTTTGCATTCAAAGTATTTAGCTATATCCCAGTAGATATATGCAGAATGAAGCTCTGCATTAATTTGTTCATTGAGCATTTTTGCTACTTTCTTACTTGTCATATGATCATCCCCTTTCGTTTGTAGCTATTTTCTTTGGAGTATCGTTTATAGTCTCTCCAATTAGACTTATTGCTTTTGATAAAAGTATTACCACTCCTAAGGTTATTAAATTAGTTAGTATCCTAGATCCAGACAGCTTATATACGTTATTTATCAGCCAATTACCTGTTACCATCTGAACAAAATATAGTTCTAATGTCATGCTGGCAAAGTAGTTTATTATCTTACTTTCCTTTTCTATTAAACCCAAAAGCAGCATTATTCCAATTAGCTGCGGTATGCATGTTAGATAGAAGGTTCCTTTAAACGGAACATTTATCCTCTCTATATATCCCCAAATATATACCACTGCTGTTCCAAAGACTAAAAATAGAGTTCCTAGTACTGCTCTTTGCTTTTTTGTAGTAAGCATGCTCTTACTTACATAAGGTGCATATGCTCCAAGGATTATTACTGGTATTCTAAACAAGAAGATCCCGTAATCTTGCTCTGGTTTTAGTACTCCAAGCACTAGCCATGTAACAACTGCCCATGCAAGCATTAGAAGCATGAATGATATTCCTGGGTTTTGTTTGCATTTGTTATATACCAAAGGAAATATCAAATACACAATCATTAGCGATGGCAGGAACCATAAGAAGGTCCCAAGAGCATATGCTATTATAAACAGCGGCATTAGCTTTAAAGCACGGTTTAGGATAAAGCTTACGTAGTCTTCTGGTGGACGGGTTGATAAGCTATAGGCTGAAACGAAGAAAAAAATGTCCACACCCACAAAACTAGAAGTTACTATAAACCTTTCTATATTACCTAAAACGCTTCCATACCTAAATACGTTTATCCAGCAATGGTATAAAAGTATTAATAGAGCGGCTAATGCCATACTATATTTTTTGGTAAGTTTATTCATTATTCAAACCTTTCATTACCTGTTGATAAGATATTTGCATCCATATCATCTAAAGCCTGCGCAATGTCCTGGAAGTTCTTAATTATGGCGTCTACTGTAGCTTCATCTGACATTACCAGAACTATATAATTATCTGTATATGCTACGCTTACCTTTTCAGAACCTACGCAAAGCCATTTGTTTGGATCTGCGTTTACTATTACATCTTCTGCTAAATCTTTAGCATTACCATCCACCTTTATTACTACCAGTGAATGAGGTGTAATGTTTACCAGTGCATCTGCTGCCACTGCTTTGTATGATGTATCGTAGTCTATAAAGGCGTAGGACTTAAATGTATCCTTATTTAAATCTATTATTTCATATGCTGGAACATCTACGCCTTTATAAAGTAAGCCTACGATATCATCTAGATCTGTTTCAAATGGATCATCTCCATTTGCATCTTTGATGCTGCAGCCAGCTGCTACAAAGACTATTGCTAATACAATGAGTATTACGGCTGCCTTAATGTTTTTTCTTTTCATTTTCTCTAATCTCCTTTCTTTTGATGTTGCCAACTGGTGTTGGCCCCTTTTGTGATTCTCATATTAAACGCTTATTGCGTAATAACAACTACCAGAAGCGAATAGTTAAATAATCAAAAAGAGGCGGGCTCTGCCCGCCTCTTTTTGCATAAGTGAATTGGCCGAAGCACTGCCACAGCTTTGAGGTAGCCTCCACAGCAAAGCGTATTTAAACTCGGCGATGCGAGCGTCGCGAAGGAGCCCTTTCGACGAGAGCAGCGAGCAGAGCCGTTAGTTTAACAGCGTGCGAGGACCTGCCTGCCGAAAAGCTGTGGTAGTGATTCGGACAATGAATATAAAAAAGATCCAGGGCTTGCGCTCTGGATCTTTTGAGGGTATTGTAGGTTATTTCTTTGCTAATTCTGCTATTGTATCTTGCATCTTTGAGATAAGCTCTTGATACTTTTCTATCTCAACGGCTTTCCTGTCGTTTTCTATCTTTAGGAAGTCTATATCTTTTTGTAGTTTCTCTATGCTTAGCTTTAGCTGAGATATCTGGTGGTTTTTGTTTTCTACAATGAGTTTATATCCCTCTATTGTATTGTAGTAGTATTGCTCTTGTGTGGAGTCTGCATCTTGTGGTTGCGGTGTTTCTTTATTAATGCCAACCTGAAATGCTACTACTGGCTGAATTGAGCTATATTTAAACTCAGAATAGTTTCCTGAAAAAATTCTATCTATTGTTCCTACCGGTACGCCGGTTTTTTCTGAAATAATGGCATTGGAAAGCTCTAGCTCTTTCTTTCTAGCCTTGCACCATTTAATGAGTTCAGACGGATTAAGTGTTAAAATATTGGTCTCCATTTTGGTCTCCGATGTGTAAACAGTTCTCTATGAATATCTCCATGGCAACTTCTGTTTGAAAGCCGCTTATGCGGCCTAAGATATTGCCGGATTCACTAACTAGTATATATGTTGGAACTCCAAAAATCTGATACTTTTCTGATAATTCCTTATCATCATCAATATTGATCCTTGAGATCTCTATAATATCTTCATACTTTTGGCCAAGCTTTGCTATGGTCTCTTCCATAAAAGCGCAGTACCCGCACCAGGGTGCCCAAAAATCAAGTAGTTTAAGTTTCATGGCTTTTGCCCTCCTTATGCCCCTATACTACTTGATTATCTGATAAGTACAACCCCCAGAAACGAAGTGGGCGCTACTCAGCCCATTCTGTAGTTTGCATTTCTACTACCTGCCACTTCCCATGGTTATTGTACAAGAACAGATTAATCTCCGGCCTGTGCTCTGTATGGGTTTTGTGGTAGCTTTGAGTATATTTGTACCTAACACGTAGGCTAACTACATCATCCGTGTATTCAATAAAATCAGAGAAGCTAATCTGGTCAATTGAAATGTCATAGTCATAGTAAAAGTCCCACATAGACCTAAACTTATTAACAATATTGTAAATAGGAGAAGTATAGAAGATATCGTTTTTAATATCATCAAAGCCTTTTCCAAGAACAACATATCTAGTGTAGCGTTTTACAAAATCCTCAGTCCAAGAGGAAAGTTTTTTCTGCTTATCCTCCCCCATCTTATGCGCAAGAAGAGTACCCTTTGTTGTTTCTACTAAAATCTCATCTCCAGCATCTGTGGTAATAGGGAGCTTTTCAAAAAGACCATCAACAACATACAGGTTGTATTCTGGCACCTTGCAAGTAGTATTAGTCTTATGCTTTGAAAGATCCTCAAGGAAAGGAAGAGGAATGCCGCTTTCTTTAACATTCATGCCCTCCTGTTTGTAATCACCAACCAAGGCCTTATCAGTAGGCAAAGCTAAAAAGCTTACACTCTCCACGCCCCTGGTATCACCAGCAGTATAAAGGTCAAAGCCAAGCATGCCTTGCTTATCGGACTTATTTAATATAGTAGTAGCAAAAGGCTTTCCGTCTCTTAGAACTATATATTCTATGTCTTCGTCTATAAACTTGCTGCGCTTGTAGGAGAATTCTCCATCAAACTGTTTTTCAAGTCTGCTAATTACGGTTTCCATAAGATGTCTTGTGGAACCCTTTTCATATTCTGATACTTTTATATATGTAAAAGTCCATGCAGCAAGTATAAGTACTGCAAGTACTATTACAACTATTTTGTATGTGTTGTTTTTCTTAACGTATCTAGGCATAGCTTACCTCCTTACCAGAATAGCTGTTGGTATAGGACGTTCGCCGTATGTGGTGTAGCTATTTGTAATTCTTTCACCATCAAAGTTCATGGATGAACTTAGGCCGCCATCTAGATTGGATGCATTAACACATTCGTATTGCTGCATTATATTAATCAAGTCTGCATAGCTTGCGCCAATGCTATCTGTTTTTCTTCCCTCAATATATACAAGAACAATAGAACCATCTTTTCTTTGTCCGATAGCTGTTCTTGGGTTTGGACCATCAGCAGATTCTGAAACAGACATAGGTTCTCCGTTGATAATAAGAGCTGGGCCCCACTCTACTGCATCCCTGCAGCCAAGGTCCAAGGCTTCTTTTCCTGTCATGGTTCCAACAATCAGTTTGTTATCAAAGCTAAGACCAATTACCTTATGCTTTGCATCAACGTCTCCATTTAGCCATTCCCCATTAGACATAACCATGCCCTTTGGTTCTCCGCCCTTGCCTGTTCCGCCAACGTCAATAAAGCCGCCGCCATTAACGCCGCCAAGAGCATTTTCTTTTTTGCAAATATCTTGGAGGTATTCACCTCTTTCAACAGGAAAGTCTGGTATACAGTAGACATAGACACGGGATGGATCATTGACTATTAGGGCTTTCCCTTTATAATGTGCTGTTTGAATATCTTCAAGCCAGACTTTTGATATATCAAAGTCTTCTGCTCTTTCATCCGTGTTGATTAAATCTGTATCAAGTTCTATCCCGCTGTCATCAATTTCTGAATCAGCCATTATCGCATCAACAGTTTCTTTGCTTAAAAAGATTCTGGCTGAGAATTTTGCAGCAGAGGATTGCATTACGGTGGTTACGAAAATATCACGGATGCCGATTGATGGGCCCCGCTCGAAAATGAAAATCAGTCCTAGCAGTAGAACTAGGATTGCGAGTAGAATTGTTATAAAGTATTTGATAATGTTTTTAAGTATTGACATGATTAATAAGTTTTGACCCGCCTCTGACAAAACACCAAGGTATTCCTAGCGGGCACGCTCGCGCTACCTGGGGCCCCACAGCGGTTCTAAGCTCAGCCCGCGCTGGCGCTTGGCTTCACTAAGAACCGGTACCCCAGAAGTACCCGCTGCGAAACACCTTGGCGTTTTGCCGCGGCGGGATTGCGCTAGGAATGCATTGGTGATTTGGTCCAAGGCGGGCATTAAGGCACGCGTTATTCTTTAAAGATCCATTTTTTCTGAACAAAGTAACTGATAAATGCAAGTATTACATCCACAATGCACTTAATTATTGTGCATAGGAAACCTGTAATGTGCAGAGCATTAAATACTGGTGTTTGTATTACCCAGGATACTAATACTTTGCCTGCTGCTATCAATAGATACTTTGGTGCGCCTTTTAGTACTGGCGCTTTGCTGCAAAAGACAAATTTGTAATTTGCAAGGTAGTTTAGTATTGCTGATATTACTCTTGCTATTGTGTTGCAGAGTATGTTTAGTAGCCAGATGTTTTCCAGGCTTATGCTCTTCATGCAGATTGTATAAAGGGCTAAGTCTATTAGCGTACAGATGCCGCCTGTGATTATAAACTTAAAGCCTGTCGCTTTTTTAATGATCGGCTTATATATTCTAATTGAGTCCTTGATTGGATTGAAATGAGAACTCTTGTTTTCTTCTATGTATAGTGTTGCTATTGAAACTTCTGAGTAAGGTATTTTTTCGTCGTTCATGTATAAAAGCATATTGCTTTCGTACTCAAATCTTGTTCCTTCTACCTTTTCTGCAAAATCCTTTAAATATTTTCTTGGGATTCCACGTAGTCCTGTCTGTGTATCAGACAATTTAAACTTAAAGAACAATCTAAATACAAGTGATGTTATTTTGTTTCCAAGCTTGTTTCTTGTTGGAACGTTTTTCTCATTAAAGTTTCTGCAGCCAAAGACGACTTCATTTGGTTTTTCGGATAGTCTGTCCGCAAGTCTTTTTGCGTCTTCTGGTTTATGTTGGCCGTCGCCGTCTATGGTTATTACTGCCTCTACATCTGGCAGATTATCATAAACAAAATTAAAGGCATCTTTTAATGCCTGGCCTTTTCCAAGGTTTACAGTGTGAGTTAGCACTGTTACCATTGGATATTTTTCTGCAAGTCTAAATGGCTCCTTGTGATTTTTATCTGAGCCATCGTCTACTAACACAAAGCGAGTAAAGCCAGCGGCCATCATGCCGCTGACTACACTCGTAAATTTTTCATCCGGATTTAAGGATGGAATGATTATTGCAATATCGTTTAGGTTCATTATTTCATTGATGCCATGTAGGCAAAGGTTCTAATAAGCTGGTTTGTATAACCGTTTTCGTTATCATACCAAGATGTGATTCTTACCTGGTAGCTTCCGTTTCCAAGGTCTTGTACCATGGTCTGGGATGCATCGAATAAGGATCCGCAAGTTGTTCCAATTACATCTGATGATACGATTGGTTCTTCTGTATATTCAAAGGAATCGGATGCAGCTGCTTTCATCTTTGCATTGATGCTTTCAACTGTAAGCTTCTTCTTTGTTGTTACTACAGCATCTAAGATTGTGATTGATCCACTTGGTACTGGAACTCTCATTGCGTTTCCAATGAGCTTTCCCTGAAGCTTTGGAATTACAAGTCCAATTGCTTTTGCTGCGCCTGTTGTATTTGGAACGATGTTAACTGCTGCAGCTCTTGCACGTCTAAAGTCTCCCTTTCTGTGTGGTCCATCAAGTACCATCTGGTCTCCTGTGTATGCATGTACTGTTGTCATGATACCGCTTTGAATTGGTGCCATGTCGTTAAGTACCTTTGTCATTGGTGCGAGGCAGTTTGTTGTGCATGATGCTCCGGATACAATCTTGTCTGACTTTTTAAGTGTCTTCTCGTTTACGCTGTAAACGATTGTTGGAAGATCATTTCCTGCTGGTGCAGAGATAAGAACTTTTCCTGCGCCTGCGTCAATGTGTGCCTGAGCCTTGTCTTTGCTTGTATAAAAGCCTGTGCACTCAAGTACAATGTCAACTTTAAGCTTCTTCCATGGAAGATTGTGTGCGTCTGCTTCCTTGTAGATTGGAATCTTCTTTCCGTCTACTGTAATAAAGCCTTCGCCTGCTTCTACATTGTGGCCCTGCCACTTGCCCTGAGAGCTGTCGTACTTAAGAAGATAAGCAAGCATATCTGTGCTTGTGAGGTCGTTGATTGCTACTACCTTAAAGCGCTTATCTCCAAAGATTTTTCTAAAAGAGAGTCTTCCAATTCTTCCGAATCCGTTGATTGCAACATTAATCATCTTTGTCCTCCTGATTAAGATTTTAAATAATATTTTATATATTTATTAAATAACTTTATTGATCTTGCTCTAAGCATCTGTCTTCTTTTAAAGGTATTATCCTTTTCAAAATCCAGTGAGTTTCCAAAATGGCCAGACTTTAGAAGCTCTCTTACCTCTTCCAAGAGCTCTTTATCATCCGTCACTGCATAGACTACTTTGTGCGGCACTATGCTCCAGTAGTATGGAGTATTTACGAGTTCTAATTCTTTTGGCTCGTGCTCTATCTGATCTTCTACCAAAAGCTTTGCAAGGTTGTGTCCGCTTCCTGTTACTCTGTAATGAGAGCCGCCCTGGCGCGCATTTATTTCTAAAACTTTAAACTCGCCGTCTCTTTCATCATACTTGATGTCTGCATCGGCAAAGCCTTCGTAACCAATTAGCTCAAGCACGTGAGAAATCTTTTTCATGAGGCTTTCGTTATACGTTGTGATTGACGCGAGATTGTTTCCTCTTGTCTTGTCGTCCTCATCTATTACTAGCACTCTTGCGAGGCTCACGAGCTTTGCCTTATGATCATGACCAACGTAGATTTGCATGTCATATTCATTAGATGGTCCGCCTGGGATGGTTTCTTGAACTATCATGTTGCCCATGTAGCCGGCTTCGTAGATTCTTTTAAGAAGGACTATGAGTTCTTCTTCTGATGCTACTGAATATATTTTCTTTTGGCCCGGGAAGCTGTGATTGTGATAATCAACTGTATCTGCTGGTTTTACTATCATTGGATACGGGAAGTTGTAGTTGATTATATAATCCATCCATGGTTTGTAGACAAAGGTTTTTGGATGTGAGATTCTGTATCTATCGCAGAGTTCATAGAAAATTTCTTTTCTCATGATATTATCTATGACTGATTTCTCTCCGACTGGAACTATATAGCCTATCGACTGCAGCGTTTCTTTGTTATTAGATATTGTTCTTACGTAATTATCTGCGCAGCCTAAAATAATCATGTCCTTTCCTTGAAATTCTTGGCGCAGGTTGGTCATGACTGTGATGAATTCTTCGCTGTTATCAAGGTCTGGGTATTCGTAGAACTTGATAACTTTTGATGCAGTGTTTGATACGAATCCTGATTTAGTTTTTGCGACAACTACTGATGTAACGCCGTAGGCTTCGTAGAAGCTTCTTGCCATGCTGTAGGCGTTGATGTCGTTACCCAGGATTACTGGTACAAAATTGCTGTTCATTACTGTCCCCTTATGTATTCTAATGCTGCTTTCATGTCGTCTGGCAGCTGTGTTTCTAATTCTATGCGCTCGCCAGTTACTGGGTGAGCGAAGTTTAAATAATATGAATGCAGGGCTTGGCGAGGCATCCAGTCTGGATTTACGTTGTAGCCATAGAGCTGAGCGTAGAGCTCGTCACCTACTAGTGGGTGGCCGATGTGAGTTAGGTGCACTCTTATCTGATGGGTGCGGCCGGTGTCTAGCTTGAGCTCGACAAAGGTAAAGCCGTTTAGCTGCCCATAGTTTTTGTCCTTGAATTTTTCTATTACGCGGACGTGAGTGACGGATGGATAGCCGTCTTCTCTTACCATGCGGCGCGCAACGTGATTTGGATCTTTATCTATTGGCAGGTCTATAGTCTGGTCTTTATCTATTACGCCGTGGACTATGGCCTTGTATTTTTTGATTATGGTGCCGTCGTGCATTTGGTTCATGATGGCATCCTGGCAGTGCGCGTTTTTGCCGACTATGATTAGTCCGGAGGTGTACATGTCCAAACGATTTACAAAGCGCAGCTTATACACTTCTCCCTTTTGCTGCATGTAATACGTGATTGCATTTGCGAGCGTTCCTGTTGGGAAGTTATATGTTGGGTGCACTATTAGGCCAGGCTGCTTATCTACTACCAAAAGATCTTCGTCCTCATCGACTATGTCTAGTGGAATGTTTTCTGGCTCAAAGTAGCTTTCTTCTTCTGGGTAGGATACGGTGACTGTGTCTCCTACGTCTACGCGTTCTCTAACGTGTACGCTGCGGCCGTTTAGTTTTATTTCTCCTGTTATTTTAATTTTTCTGACGAGGCGCGAACTTAATTTGAGCTTCTGCTGCAGAATCTCTTTTACGTATTTGCCTTCATCTTCTGGTGTTGCTGTATAGGAGATGGTGTTCATTGGTTTTTGCGGCCGCGCGTCCAGGTACGTGACGGATGGCCGGAGGCTGGCGCGCATATTTCTTCTATAATATTTTAACATATTTATGGTATAATGGGTGGAAATATTAAATATGGCCGGCGGCGGGGCCGCCCGGCGGTCACGGAGCGGCTGGCGGCGCGGCTGGCGGTGGCGCGGGTCGCACACGAAAGGTAAAAAATGGCAATTAAGCTAATAGCAACTGACCTGGACGGGACTCTCCTGTCCAACAACAAGACAATTTCAGAGTACACCAAAAACACGCTCAGAAAAGCTGCGGAGCGCGGAGTTTATATTGTTCCAATCACGGGCAGGCTCTTTGAAGGCATTCCAGAAGATGTTAGAACGCTTGATTTTCTAAAATACTCCATCAACGTGAATGGCTCGACCATTTATGATTACGAGAAAAAGGAGTTTGTGTACAGCATCGGCATGTCGCCAGAGACTGCGCTTAGGGTTATTGATTTTGTGGAGCAGTACGACATCATTTACGACGCCTACATAGACGAATGGGGCTACATGAGTTTTGAGGCAAAGAAGGTCGCAGAGAACATCATCCCAGAGCCGTTTTTGACTTTGATTAAGCTGTACAGAAAGCCAGTTGAAGATTTGAGAGAATTCATTACGACTCTTGGTAAGCCGGTTGAAAAGATTCAGCTCTTCTCAGATAATTTCGATGTTGTAAAAGAAGTATTTGATGCTGTAAGAGAAAAGTTCCCAGAGGTTGATGCAACCTCCTCTCTGGAAAATAACATAGAGATTTGTGATATCAACGCAAACAAAGGCAAGACGCTTTTAAGGCTCGCCGATATGCTTGGTATTAAGCCGTCAGAGATTATGGCGCTTGGCGATGGAGGCAACGACATTGAGATGCTTAAGCTTGTTGGGCTTCCTATTGCACCGGAGAATGCCAGAGATCAGGTGAAGGCTGTTTGCAAAGATATTACAGCTTCTTGCAACGAGGACGGCGTCGCAAAAGCAATTGAAAAGTATATATTGAACGGGAAATAGTGCGTACCAGGTGTGATATAGTGCTTATGAGGCGCGATTAATTACATGACCTTGCCACTTGTTGAGAAATTTGACAAAGTGGCAAGGTTTTTTGATCTCTAAAATGTGCGCACCTTGCCACTTGTTGAGAAATTTACCAAAGTGGCAAGGTTTTTAGGCATTAAAAATCCACCTACCTTGCCACTTGTTAAGAAATTTGCTAAAGTGGCAAGGTTTGTGCAAGCTTTTTCAACTCTGAACGTCATAATACCTTGCCACTTTTTAAAAAACAGTGCTAAGTGGCAAGGTATCCGCAAAAAAGTAACTAAAAAACCTTGCCACTTTTTCAAAAACAGTGCTAGGTGGCAAGGTATCCGCAAAAAAGTAACTAAAAAACCTTGCCACTTTAACGTAAAAATTAAAATGTGGCAAGGTCAATGAAAAATAACGGCAGTATTAGAATATCTTATTTATTGCTTTCCATATTTTTAATCCGATATAGGCGTATAGCAATAATCCTATTCCTATTAGTGCAAAGAATATGAACAATCTAATTGCATCTCTTTTTCTAATGTATTCATAAAGTTTATTTGCTCCATCATAGGCCCTGTTTGGATTAAATCTAAATACCATGACGAGCTCATATATTGACAGCGCAATAAATCCAATTCCAAATATTATTGCTTTTGATGTTTTCATTGTTATCACCTCTATTCAAAGCCTTTTAGGCAGATTTGGCAGGCGGTGTAACCTTGCGCGATGGCGTCTTTTCGTGAAATACACTCATAAGATTTAGTAATCGTTGCGCAAGACTCCCTATGATACGTGTGCGAAACATCTGAATAGATGCACACGGTTGCGCCGTCGGGCAACTCATCTGGTTTGCAAATCTCGCACGCCTTATATTGGCGCCGCACTTTATCTGTTAGCACTGCTACGCGTTCTCCATTATGCAGTGTGCTGCAGCCTTCTATGTGATAGCGCTCGCCATACTTTGGGAAGATGTAGACGCGGTCGCCATCGGAATCGGATTTTTCTCCGATGAAGGGTCTAAATACTAGCACGTGCCCTTCCTTAAAGAGGTATAAGTCTCCTCTGTCATCCTGACTTATGGAATTAATTAATTCTTCACTTCCCTGTTCCAAGGTATTTGAATCCAACACCCCTCCAGTAGTATAGCCAACTGTAGCGAGCGTGCGGGTGACAGTCTGCGATGTTTTAAACATGCTTAGCATGGCATTATCTTCTCTGCCAACCTGCAGCAACAATGATAAGATAGTGCACATAGCTAACAAAAATATTGGAAGACTTATTGCGGCATCAACGATTATCGTGCCGCGTTTCCACCTGGCACCACAATTCTTATCAGCTCCAATAAATTTTTTCAGTTCTGATTTAATTTTTATATAAAAACTTCCCACGATGCTTTGTCCCCCCCCACATGCAATTCACTTGTAGACGTGCGTCTGTTCAATGATTCCCTCTCTCTGTGGTGATCCCCAGGTGAATGGTACTATTACTCTCTTGTTAAACTTCGCAATCATGTCAAAGCCATAGGCGTAATTACTAAACGCAAAGAAAACTCCATCAACGTAGTTGATGTTGATTTGCATTATGTCCATTAGCCTTGCTAGCTTTTCATCCTTAGAAAGCAGTGACAGGAAAAGTCTAAGGTAGCCCTGATAGTTTAGGCCATCTACTTCGTCGCCTTCTACTATTACATTAACGTCTACTTCTGCCTGTGCTGCGATTGCTGCAAGAATTGCTCCGGCTATCAGCGGGTCGGCGGGCAAGGGCTGCGCGTCTGCAAGGCGCTTTGCATAGCGTATTGCATAGATGCTTCTTCTTAGCGATGCCAGGTTGAGCGTGTCGGACTGATTGCCAAAGAGTATGTATTCGGTTTCATAGGCGAGGTAGCTTTTTGAACTTGTCTCCTGCTTGTTGGAGCAGACGGCGAGTATGTATTCATCTTCTATTAGCTTGGATGGATTTACTTCCGCGATGCCGCCGGAGAGCAGCACCGATTCGCGCGATGAATAGCCTAGCAACTTGGATGGCAGCGAGGCAGTGTTTATACTTCTCAATTCATGACTAACTCCAGGGATTTTGACTCCACCAAAACCAGTAGAGTTACTTCCCATTCCTGAAGTTCCAGATTCACCTATCCCATCAGTCCCATCAGAACCAAGCCCCACTCCTCCCGAATCACCAATACTACCGAGATCTTTTAGAAGCGCCTCGGGCGCCAACTTCATGATCTGTTTTGAAAGACCCTTAACGTCCAGCGCCGGGTACCTGTCTGTGTAAACATCAACTGTATCTAGTTTTAGGCGTAGTAGTCCCTTGGTTACAACGCTGCTGCCGTTTATATAGTGAGCGGCTTCCTTGGAGAGCTCGTCCTCAAATCTTCGCACAGCAAAAATCCCGTAGCGCTTATACAGCGCTACGTTGTATTCGCCCAGCACCGATTCTCCTGCGCTCGTTGTTATAGTTGTTGCAAGGCTTTTGCAGCCAAAGCCTTCTGCTACTTCAATGATGACAAGAAGAGCCATCATGATGGACGCAAGGGTGATGACAATATAGATTGTAGCAAAGCCGCCACGGCGGCTTTGCTTATTCTCATTAAAAATATTGGTAGCCGGATTTGTTATATCTGAATTTTTTATCTGATTAACTCTATTCACCATTATTAACAGTATTAAAAGCCCACAGCGCCAGCACCGATTCCAGAAGCTGTACCATCTAAACCAGAAACCACGCCAAAACCCGCAGTCCATCTAAGGCGCAGAAGATCCTCTGGGTTTGTTGCATCATCTTTAAGGAACTCCAATGTGCTCTTTATGTTTTCCGTGCTGTTCTCTCTCACCCTTACCTCTCTCACTCCAGCAATGTTGATTATTCCAACAATGGTAAGTATCAAAAGTGGTATTACAAGGGCAGCTTCAATTGTTGCAGATCCCCTTTTTGCGCGGCTCGCAAATGTACGTTTCATATATGATTTGCGTGTCTCGTATAGACTTGTGCGTTTCATATAGACCTGCGCCTCGCCGCCAATATCAAGTAAAGTCAGCTGCATTTAAGCTATTAAGGATTGTTTTAACAAAAGCTGATATTTTAGTTTTAAATACTAGGCCAAGAACAACCACTACGCCTATAATGATTGCCACTTCAACTAACTCCATACCAGACTGAGGGTTTCTTAAATTGTTCTTTATTCTTCCTAAAAGTTTCTCCATATTCTCCTCCTTATTAACGTAAGTTCTGTTTTTTATTATCTAAATTTGATATTAATCTATAAAGTAATGTCTGATTATCTTTTCAACATACTCGATGGACAAAGGAGTCATAGAGCTTTCCACTGTAAAAACAAATCTATTGCCTAACTCATAGCCTGCATTGGAATAGGCAATTATCTTTTTTACCGCGTTGCTCGCATATTCAGAGGTGTCCATCATTCCGAAGTGCTCAAAGTACCACTCGCTCATGTCCTTCGGGTTTAGTATAGTGAAATCAGGAAATATTGGATGTTTCATATTTCCAAGATACATCTCGCACTCATATCTAAAGGGCAAATTATACTTCAATAGTATTTCTGCTATCATTACTTCAGCTTTGGATCTATACATGTTACCGTCGGATGCTTTACACACTAGCTGGTCAAGCCTATATTGGTTACTACGGTACTCTACAGCCCTCCACTCATCTATAATAGCTTTCTTATCCTTATAAAGAGTGTTAGCTTTTCTGAATTCATCTGGATACTGTGCCGCCACGTCCTCTATTTCTAAAGTAGAATGCACATTTAGAAATCCTTCACAAGCCTTAAGGTTCTTATTAAGCACATTTAATGCGTCTTTAGCAAAGCGCTTGCTAGCATACTTGCTAAGCACCTTAGTATCCTTCTTGCTGATGTACTTAACTTTATTTTGTCCATCTGTATTAGTTCTCAGCGCAAAGAGTGTTCCTTCTGGCCTGTTATCTATCTTGATGGATCCTTCAGGAGATTTTTCTAAATACTTTTCTAAAGTATCTTTATGTTTCATAATAGATTCTTTGTATTTTGCCACTTCATTGTAAATATTTTTCACTTTGCATCCTTTCTTTTTTCGTTTACCTTGCCACAACAACCGGATTTTGATTTTTTGGCAAGGATTATGATAAGTTGTTTATAGGTAACCTTGCCACAACAACCGAATTTTAATTTTTTGGCAAGGATTATGACTAGTTTTTTATAGGTAACCTTGCCACAACAATCAGATTTTGATTTTTTGGCAAGGATTATGACTAGTTTTTTATATAGGTAACCTTGCCACAACAGCCGAATTTTGATTTTTTGGCAAGGAATTTTAGTATCTTTTTAAAGAAATTGATTGATTTACCTTGCCACTTTGATGAAAAAATTAAAATGTGGCAAGGTGCATGCCGTATTGTGGTCTAAAAACCTTGCCACTTTGTTTAAAAACTTGAAATGTGGCAAGGTACATGCCGTATTGTGGCCTAAAAACCTTGCCACTTTGTTTAAAAACTTGAAATGTGGCAAGGTGCATGCCGTATTGTGGCCTTAAAACCTTGCCACTTTGATGAAAAAATTAAAATGTGGCAAGGTGTGTGGTAGCGGGCAAGCGGGAGCGTGCAGCGGGACACGCTTTGGCGGCCGGGCCTGAGGCCCCTCCCAGGCCAGCAGGCCCGAAGCCGCCAACCTTCTTATTAAAGCCGCGCGGGAGCGCGCGAGGATATATGTTACATCTCGAGAAAGGCGGGGGCAACGCAGATTAGCACTAGGGCTAAGAGCAGCAGCATGAGTGGGAAGCAGAGCTTTGTCTCTGCTTCCTTTGCTTTGGCTTTGGCGTTTGAAAGGCGGCCATTCCAGAGTTGTTTTCTTTCGTTGTCTAGTTTGCTGGCCAGTTCAGAGCCTCTATGCGAATGCTCTACGCATAGAGTTGAGAACCGTAGGAAATCTTTGTTTCCAAAGTTGCTTGAAAAGTTATACATCTCGTATACAAAGGAAGTGTTAGTGCTACGAGCTTTATCTAAGAGAGCACGAAAGACAATGTATAGATAATTGCTTTCATCTTGATTCTGCCTAATCAGTTCTTCGAATGCGGACTCGGAGATGAGGCCGGTATTGAGCATTAGAGTGTACTGCATTGCCATGTTTGGCAGTTCAAGGGCGAATTCTTCTTTGCGTGCTTTGTTAGTTTTCTTTATTTCATCGTATCTTGAAAAATATATTGCAAGGGCAAGGATTAGGCCTAGGCCCAAGATCCAAATTGGAAGCTCCTCACCTTTTACTGTCCACGTAATGTCTACACCATCTTCATATGTTGGAAGAAGAAGTGCGGAGTTGCTTGAGTTTTTGTTTAGATCACTAAGCAGCTTTCTGCTATATGCTGTAAGAAAGCTTTCAGGAACGTATTCATCTTCTTCTGAGTCTTGGGTAAAGCCCTCAGGAAGTATTGTGAGGTTTTCTGTAAGGGTTAAGACCTCGTCATCTTTGGATAGTTCTAATTGAACAGTTTCTGTGCGCGAGGTTTCTTCGCGGACAAAGGCTGTAACATTCTTATCTTCTGTATCTGTAGTAAAATACGCTGCAGCAAAAATTACGGCGGTGATTATGATGGTGAGGATTGCATTTTTTAGAGCCTTCTTGTCTGCTAGATTTTTAAGTCTGTAATCTTCATACCCCAAAATAGCGCTATAACTATCAGAGCCAGGGAGACTGTCATTATTATTCTTCCGATAATGGTTGTGTAAAGAAGTTCTATGTAAGAATAGGAACAGAGATTTAGGAAAAGAAGGACGCAAAGAGGCATCGCTGTTAGAAGTGCTATGTCTAGTTTCTTCTGAGAGACTAGCATCTTCACTTCGTTTTGAAAATCTATTTTGTCTAATAACAGCGATGCGCTCTTTAAGCATACTGATTCTAAATCTCCTCCGCATTTCTTGCAGACTCTGTAAGCGTCTGCGAATTGTTTTATTTCAGAAAGGCCGCTTCTGGCGGCAAAGCTTGATAGAAGATCACCTATCTCGGCGTGAGACTGGTGATAGGCTGTGGCCATCAAAGAAAATTCCAAGGCGACGCTGCCGCTAAGCTCAGTCCCTGCTGTTTCAATTGCTTGCGGCATCTGCCTGCCGGCAGCAATGCTCGCAGAAATTGAATAGAGCGCGTCTCTAAAGCCCTCTAATAATTTTTCTTTCTGTTTCTTAATTTTGTAGTCAATGTAAACCCCTTTTGATGGAATCGTAAGAAAACAAAGAATGGCAGAAACAATTACGTCTCTATAGAATAAAAAACCAAGAATAAAATATATGCTGGCAAGTATTAAATAGAACTTAAGCTTTTCCGCTGGGCTCATCACATAAACATTGTAGTCCAATTCTTGCAAGCTTATCGGTTCTTGTGATTTTGTTTTCGGTGCGGCAAAGCCCCTTGCCTTCATTAAACTTAAAAATCGCTTTAAGTATCGGTTGATCGTTTTCATAACCTAAAAATTCAGACACCTCAACAACTCTTCTGTTTCCATCAGCATCTCTTTGCAAATGAATCACGTATTCGATTGCTTCTGATATCTGCCCTCTTACTGCATCAATCGGATAATCGTTGCCCGAAAGATACATCGTTTCTAATCTCCTAATCATTCCTCTTGCGGAATTTGCATGGCCTGTTGATAGCGAGCCATCGTGTCCTGTGCTCATCGCCGCAATCATATCAATAACCTCTATGCCTCTAACTTCACCAACTATGACGCGGTCTGGACGCATTCTAAGTGATGACTTGATAAGATCTTTAATACTTACCTCACCCTTGCCCTGTGCATTTGCGAGCTTTGATTCCATGCGCACAAGATTCTCGTGATTTCGAATCTGAAGCTCTGCGCTGTCTTCTATGACGATAAGGCGCTCGTCCTTTGGAATAAAGTCGGAGAGTATGTTGAGGAAAGTTGTTTTGCCGGAGCTTGTGCCACCGCTAACTAAAATGTTGTAGCGAGCCTTAACGATGGAAGATATAAAAGCTGCAGCATCTTTAGTTATATCGCCGCGGCGGATTAAATCTTCCATTGTCATTCTGTTCTGATTAAATTTTCTTATCGTAAGAATAGGTCCATCAATTGCAATGTTAGAATTAACTGCGTTAATTCTAGAACCATCGGAAAGCCTGGCATCAACGATTGGATTCATATCGTTGATTTCTCTGCCTACTCTTGCGGCAAGTCTTTGTATGATGCGCTGAAGCTCATCTCTATCTTCAAAGCTGATGCTCGCTCTTTCGATGTGGCCATGGCGTTCAACGAATATATCTTTTGGTCCGTTTACCATGATTTCTGTAACTGCAGGATCATCAGCAATATCTTGCAAGAGTTCTAGCTCGCAGCGAAGCGTACAGTAGACTTTATGAATTAAATCATTACAATATGAAAAATTTTTTATTTGAGTGAGAGGATCTGAAAGTATGATTTCTTTTGTGAGGCGCATTACTTCTTCGTCAGAAATATTTTCTGCGCAAAGACTCATTTTGCTTCTGACCTTGTCTGCAAAATATGAAATGGATAGTTTAGAACTTGATTTCGAAAGCAAGATCTTTCACCTTTTCTTTTATGTTAGTTTGCGATGACTGCAAATCCGAATTTTGATTTGACGAGAAATAGAGTCGATGTATTTTTGAATCAGGACAAAGCTTTTCTAAGAAGCCAACATGCTCGTCACAATAGTAATATCGGCTTTGATCTGCGCCGTAAACTTCTACAATGTCATCACAATACGGAAGGACTTCAACGCCAAGAATGCAGTTGCTTGGGACGTCTATCACGACGCAGTCAAAACTTGCAGCAAGCTTTTCAAAAAGTTTTGCGAGCCCTTCTGTTTGCATGTGAAGCGGGTTTATTAAATCTGAGAATGTGAAGTAATATAATCCGTACTCATCTTTTGCGAGCAGATCATCGTAGCACGCGGCGCTGGCGGCCGTGCCGCCGCCCGCTGCGCGGGCCCCAGGCCCTTCGGCCTGGGCGCCGCCCGGCTCTTCAAACAGCATCAGCGCCGAGCTAATCTTCGGCCCATA
>JAKSSJ010000069.1 GCA_024403215.1 Clostridia bacterium | reverse complement strand
ACCCGTGAGAGACTATCACGTTGATAGGTCGGAGGTGTAAGTATGGCGACATATTTAGCTGACCGATACTAATAGGTCGAGCACTTGACCAATGGTTTTACATACATTCGCATTGTTTAGTTTTCAGGGCACAATTAAGTGAACTGAATATTGAAATGAAAAATGTGGTGGCAATATCGCCAATGTTACACCTGATCCCATCTCGAACTCAGTAGTTAAGCTTGGCAGAGCTGATGATACTTGGCTGGAAGCGGCCTGGGAAAGTAAGACGTCGCGAGTTTTTTCATAAGGCCCCATGGTCAAGCGGTTAAGACATCGCCCTTTCACGGCGGTAACTCGAGTTCGATTCTCGATGGGGTCACCAATGAACTTAGAGGGCTGCTAATAGCAGCCTTTTTTAATAAAAATCCATGCGGATATGGCGGAACTGGCAGACGCGCAAGATTTAGGTTCTTGTGGCAACACCGTGGAGGTTCGAGTCCTCTTATCCGCACCAAATCAAGGGATGACGGGAAATCGCCATTCCTTTTTTTTATTGAAAATTGCAGTATATTATAGTATAATGATAGTTCCTAGAGGAGACCCTAGGCTATTTTGTCGTTTATAATTTTTTAGTTTAAATATAGAGAATAAAGAAAATGCAAAACGAAGATCAAAACGTATACGAAATTGACATTCTAGAACTGATTGTCATACTGCTAAGACGTTGGTGGATAATATTTATCGCCAGCGTAGTTTGCGCAGCAGGAGCTTTTGTTTATACACATGAGTTTGTAACACCAATGTATCAAACATCAGTAATGCTGTATGTAAACAACTCATCATTATCACTAGGTTCATCAAAGCTTGACTTAACGACAGGAGATATCCAAGCATCGCAAGCCTTAGTAAAAACCTATGGTGTAATCTTATCATCAAACCTGACACTGCAAGATGTGGCAGATAGTTTGAATAAAAATAGTAATGTAAATGGAACGTATACATATAAAGATCTTAAGAAGCTGATAAAATCTGAAGCTGCAAATGGAACTGAAATTATGAAAATTACAGTAACATGCGCAGATCCAAGTGATGCAGTATATATTGCAAATACAGTTGCAGAAGTTCTTCCAAAGAGAATTTCAAGAATTGTAGATGGAACATCTGTAACAGTAGTAGATCTTGCAGAATTCCCAGAAGAAGCAAGTAGTCCATCATATTCAAAGAACACAATCATAGGACTAGTAATAGGCTTTGTGCTCTCAGTTGGTGCAATACTCGTATACAACATCTTTATCTACGATTCAGTTGATAGTGAAGATTGGATTAGAAATACATTTAAAGATGAACTTCCAATACTTGCAATCATTCCAGAGATTGGTGGAAAGCACAGAAGACATTCAAGGCATAAGAGCTATATTGGATATTATTCCAACATAGAAGATATTGATATGCTAGGTTCTGCAAATAAGGAAGGAGGTAATCTGTAATGGAAGATAGATCAGTTTATTCAGATTTCGAGCTTAAAAAGCCGGCTACAGAAACAGCAGAAGAGATAGAAGAAACAACAGAAGATCTTGCTTTCGAAACAGAAGTACCAGAAACCTCCAACTTTATCGTGACAGATAAGGCTGCTGAAAGAGAGCAAAGAAAAGCAGAAAGAGCTGCAAGAAAGCAGGCTGCAGAGGCCGCAAGAGCAGCAAAAAAAGAAGCTGCAGAAGAAGCAAAGAAAGAATCAAATAAAGAGCCAAAGAAGGAAGAGCCAGGCCTGGCAGAACTTTTCGCAGCGATAAAAAAACCTTTCAGAAAAAAGAACAATAATAGATATTACAATAATCGCTATTACAAAGGGTATGGTTATAAGGGCTATGGCGATAAGTACGGCTACGGCGATGGCTATGGCTACGGTGATGGCTACGGATATGGCTATTACGGCGAGGGCGGAGATTCAGACGAAGACGATAAAAAGACAAAGATTGGTGCAGCATTAGACTTTGCATCATCTGAAGCATATAACATGCTAAGAACATCTTTGGAGTTTACTTGCCTTGAGAATGTTGCTGGCAGAGGAAAAATTATTGGTATTACAAGTGCTTGTCCTCAGGAAGGAAAATCACTTACATCAATCAACCTTTCGTACGCAATAGCAAAGAAGGGACAGAAGGTTCTCCTTATTGAAGGCGACCTAAGAAGACCAACAGTATCTAAGAGCCTCGGTCTTAAAAGAAGCCCAGGACTTACAAATTACTTGGTTGATGGAGTAAGTTCTGTAATTTACCAAAAGGTTTTAGAGAATCAAAATCTCTCAGTAATTGCATCCGGAGATATTCCTCCAAACCCATCAGAGCTCATAGCATCAACAAGGATGAAGAATACTTTAGATACTCTTTCTCGTCAATATGATTACGTAATCATAGACCTTCCACCAGTTAATGCTGTATCAGATGCTTATGCTATTTCAAAATATCTCGATGGAGTAATCCTGGTTGCAAGACATGGTATAACCAAAAAGTCTGATTTTAGCGAGGCATACAGACAGCTAGACTTTGCTAACGCAAATATCATAGGCGTTGTTTACAACGGATATTACGAAGGCGGAGGATACTATTACAGGCGTGGTTATAAATACTATAGACGCTATGGCTATAAGAAATACGGCTATAAGAACAAGTATTACAAAGATTATAATATTTGAGCAGTTTGTGTAAAGAAGAAAAGAAAATGAAAAAAATCATCTCGATAATTTTAGCAGTAATTACGGTACTTGGAATGTGCACAGCTTGCTTTGCAGCAAATGCAAGCCCAAGCAAAACCCCAGTTGAAATCGTTCCACAAAGCTATAAGGATAAGGATGGCAACGAGCTTTCATATCCTGCAGTAATTGTAGACGTAAAAAACAAGAACCTCAAAAAAGAAGAGCTTGTTATGGGTCTTGAGGACTGGCAAATCATTGTTACTCTTGATGCAGAAAAGAATAATGTTAGTCTAAAAACAGATGATCCTGCTATTCAGCAATCTATTGTAGCAAGTCTCAATAATGCCGAGGAAATTGCAGCAGATTTTGCAAAGAGCGAAACGCTTATTGCTCAGCTCGATGCCTTGGCAAAGAGTAAGTACGGCACTCAGTATGATCATAACCTATATATTCCAAGAGATATCTTAGATATTACTCTTGTAAATATTACTCTTGAACAGCTCTTTAGAAAGAGCTGCTATGCAAAGCTGTTATTTGATCTTCACCTCGGTGCAGACGAGCTTAAGCCTGTAGTTGCCATGAGAAAGGTAGTCAATGGCAAAGAGCAATGGCAGCTTATTGATGATGACCTTGTTGTAAGAAATAACGACGGAACACTTTCAGTATATTTAGATAGCGTTGGACCTTTGGTATTCTTAAATCCAGCATTTGCAGAGACTCATCAGGGCCATTGCGGTAATGGATGCTGCTGCCCAAGATGGTGCCCATTCTGCTTCTTCCTTTGCAGAGATTTTGGACATGGATGGAAATGCTACTGCAAGTACGCATATCTTTTAGTAATCATCCTTATCCACCTTTGCATCTGGATTATTAAACACGAAGAGAAAAAGGAAGAGGAAAAGGCAGAAAAGAAGGAGCGTCAGGAAGAAAGACGCAAGGAATTAGAAAGAAAGCGCGCTGAGGCAGAGGCTGCCGAAGGCGTAGTAGTGGCCGGGGAAGATGATAGCCCAGCTAATATTGAAGAGAACTCAAATGAGGAGACCAGTGATGCTTCTATGGAAGAACAAAAGCCAGCAGAAGAGAAACATTGGTGGGAATAGAGAGTGAAAATAGACAGAAGCAGAACAATTATAAATATTGCCCATGCTGTTATTGCGCTTATTATAGTGGCAATTGGCTTTCTGATTGCATTTAGCCTGCTCCCAAAGCATAACAAGGTGCAGACTCCAACACCGCAGGAAGCAGAAATTAGTATGAACCAGGTGGTGCTCCCTTCAGGTACATATACTAAAAAAGATGGCATAGAAAATTACCTTATCATTGGTCTTGATTCAACAGGAGAGATGACAAGCTCGCAAAGCTACTATAACAATGATAAGGCTGACTTTTTGCTGCTGGTGTCGTTTGATAATAACAAGAAGACCTGCAATGTGCTTCAGATAAATAGAGACACTATGGCAACAGTAAACCAGCTAGGTGTTACGGGTCAAAAATATGGTGAAATAAAGCAGCAGATTGCTTTGGCTCATACTTATGGCGACGGACTTAGCGCATCCTGTTTTAAC
>JAKSSJ010000068.1 GCA_024403215.1 Clostridia bacterium | reverse complement strand
AGACCTTCGTCGTTGTCAAGACGATGTCTCTGTTGCAAAACAAAAGATATATGATGAAATGTATGAAGACCTTAACGATCTTATCTCAGGAATTTGTCCTATTACTAACGACAAAGATCCACTTTGGGAAAAAGGTGCAAGGTCTATTGTGCTTGCTACTTGACTTGCTATGCTTGAAGACTCAGAAAAGCCAGAGCTTGGCATGACAAAAGAAAAGTTCAATTTCTTCAACGTTGCAAAGATTGTTACAATTAGCTCCGAGAGCTATAAGAATCTGAAGAACTACTTTGAAGGAAGAGGTCAGCTCTCTGCTGCATACTCACTTTCAAGACAGGTTCTTGCCGCTGCAGAACAGACAATGTCATCATACATGTCTATTACATTTGATAAACTGAATATATTCAACGATAACGGTATTTGCGGACTGACTGCAGCAACAGATATTCACGCAGAGCAGTTTGCATCAAGACCAACAGCGTTGTTTATAAAAATACCAGATGAAAAGGATACACGTCACGGACTTGCAGCCCTCTTCATCCTGAGTATTTATAAAGCACTCATTAAGGTTGCTTCTGCAAGAGAAGATCTTTCTCTTCCAAGAAACGTATACTTCATCCTTGATGAGTTTGGTAACATGCCAAAAATTGAAAAGTTCGATAAGATGATCACTGTAGGTAGATCTCGTAAGATTTGGTTCAACATGGTTGTACAGTCTTACTCACAGCTTAACAACGTATATGGCGAAACCTGCGGCGATATCGTTAAATCAAACTGCGCAATGAAGATGTTCATCGGTTCCAACGATATTGGTACTTGCAAGGAGTTCTCAGAGCTCTGCGGTAACAAGACAGTTAAGACCACATCCTCATCTTCTAATGTAGGAAGCAAAGAAGGAGATATGAGTATTTCTACTCAAATGCAGACAAGACCTCTTATCTATCCTTCAGAGCTCCAAAAGCTTAATAACAAGGAGTCCACAGGTAACGCAATTATCGTAACCTTTGGTAACTATCCTCTTAAAACAAAATATACACCATCATATGCATGCCCATACTATAAGATTGGTAGAATGGACATGGACGACATTCGTTCTAATATCTTTAGACCAGATGAAGTTTTATATGATGTTGCAGCAAGAAATAAGGCAGTGCTAGGTGAAGACGCATGAGAAAACTTAGATTAGTAGTATTAAGTTTAATAATTGTTGTAGCTAGCATAATGCCTTGCTTTGGCGCTAATGCTATCTATCTGTACGATCCAGTTTCAGGCCAGCAGATTGACGGTGAAACAGGTGCTGTAAAAAATACAGTAACAGTTTCTTCAACGGTTGCATATAACACAATAGAAAAAATGTTTGTGTATACTACAAGCTCATCTGCAGATTCTGATGTTTTAGCCAACGTTTATAACGGAATGGTTACAACAGGATACGGAGTAATCAAGCCTGGTAGAGCTGCAAGCATTTCTGTATATAGAGACGGAGTACTTGTAGATCCATCAGAGTATTCAGCTCTAAAGACTGCAGGTAGATATGCAGTAAGAAATAATCAAAATGATAAAGAGTTATTTGCCTTTACAGTAGTTGAAGGCGTAACTAATATGCTTCAGGCATATAAAATTCCATCAGCCTTTTACATTTTATCTGTAAGAATTGATGGAGAAGAAAAGGTTGTAAATTCTAATACCATAGAAATGGTAAAAGACGGCTTGTATAGCATAGTATATAAGCTCAATGCCACTGGTGAAGAATATACACTCAATGTAGAAATAGACCATACGCTCCCAGAGCTTGAGATAATTGGCGTTGATGAAGTAATGGTAGCTAATGGTCCTGTAACATTTGGTGAACAAGAAGCCGGTTCAACGCTTGAGGTTACAAGAGAAGGTAAAGAAGTAGGTACTATGGAACCTCTTAAAGTAGCAGGGGACTATGTAGCAAAATACACAGATGCTGCTGGTAACACAAGCACTTACTATTTTTCCATACATATCTTCCTTGATGGAGGTGCATGGATATTTGTTGCTCTAGCAGTCATCATCATTGCGGGAGCATTTGGCTTTATGTTGTATTCTCGAAAGAACATGAGGGTTAGGTAGGAAAGTAAATGAGTTCAATAATTTTAATGGCAGTCTTGCTGCTATTTGCAGCGAGAATACTGTTCGCAATTGAAGCAATGCTTTGTAAACTGATTGATATTTTGTACGAAGCATTTGAAATCTTTGCTGGTATTAAAACTGTTCTTTATGAAGGACAGAAAAATTACATCATTAATGTTTTCTTTGATAATGATGTAATAACAGCAGTGTACTGGGGAATGGCTTGCATAGGCTTTGCCCTCACTTTTGGTTTTGCAATTGCGGCAATAGTTAAAAAGATGTTTGATTCCACAGGGGAAAAAGTAAAGGGAAGCAACGCACAGATTTTAATTAATACTTTTAAGTCTATACTATTAATTCTGCTCATGACTGCAATAGTAAGTGCAACTATTAACGCCACAGGAACACTTATGCAAGCGGTCGATACCTTGTTTGATAATGCATATGAGTACGCGTACCCGTCAAAGATAGTATTTACTGAGACGGACTTTAAGGATATGTACGACATAATGGATACCATAGGAAACTATGCCCTAAATCCGTCGTACGAGAGTAGGTTTAATGTAAACTCGTGTTTTAATGAAATAAGAATCAAACTTCAAAAATTAGCACAGACTAATATATTTGCATTTTCATATGCTAAGGCCCCCGATTCGTGGCAATATACTTTGCTGCAGATATATAGCGCGGCCGACGTATATCAAGATATTCCGATAGATTCATACAATGAAGGCATGATACTAACCCTGTCTGATTGTATGTATAGATTGAAAACAGATAAGAATTTCCTGCCACTTGAGTCTTACCAAGAGTCAGCATCCATGGCTGGACTTGGAGGTCTTTTAGGCAGAACTATTATGCTTTCATGTACTATGGATTCTGCTAACAACCCTGAGTTTAATAAGCATGCATCGCTTACAGATGCTCTTAGAAAACCTTACTATGTAGGTGAAAAGGATTGTTACAGCTACAGTCAGATGGAAGATGACTTCGATATTGGTCTATTCTCTTATCAGCACGTTGTTGCTTTGATTGTTGCATTCTTTGTAGTAAAGGAAATGGCAGCAATCCTCATCAACTGCACAGGTAGAATTTTCAATATCATGATATTGTATATAACTGCTCCGGGATTTATAGCGGTTATGCCGCTCGATGACGGAGGTAAGTTTAAACAGTGGACTACAGCATTTATAATACAGAGCTTATCAATCTTTGGTTCTGTTGTGGCTGTAAGACTGCTGATAATGTTTATACCTATCGTTTTAAGCACAGACCTGGTTCTCTTTGAAGAGAGCTTCCCAAATGCAGTTGCTAAGCTTGCATTTGTAATAGGTATTTGCGTAACATCGGAAAAAGCAAGCGGAATGATCAGTGGTATTCTTGCAGATAACGCTGGATATCAGTCCATTATGGCTGGTGATGTTGGTGGTGGTCTTGTTAGCAAGGGTATGTCACTTGCTGGCGGAGCACTTAAAGCTGGAGCTAAAATGGGCTTCTCTGCTGGTGCAAAGGTCCTCGGTGGACTTAGCGATGCAACAGGCTTAACAACAGCTGCAAACAAGGTTGGCGGTAAGGTAGGTAACTGGGCAACTCAAAAACTCGGTGGACTTGATAACTTAAAGAATGTTGGCCAAGCAATGAGAGAACACGGTGGTGTTGTAGGTGCTTGGAAGAAAGGATTCCAGACCAAGGAAGCTCTTGCTAAGAAGGGCGAGGCTAAGGATAAGAAGGCCGATGGTCAGAAGCAAAAAGAAACTGGTATGATGGATAACCTTAAGAAGGAAATCCAAGATCTTACCGGTATCGGTAGCGGCAGCTCTGGCAGCGAAGGTGGCGGCGGACCTCAGAATAATAATAGTGGTGAGGGCGGCGGACCTTCAAATAATAATAGTGGCGAGGGCGGCGGAGGCCCAAGCGTTGGAGATAACAAGGGCGGCCAGATTCCACCAAGTATTCCAAATAATAATGAAGGCGGCGGAAGCGAAGGCGATGACGAAGATGTCGGCTTCATGGATGAAGAATAATTAGTTGTTATATATAGTAGAGAGTAAGTTATAGTATGAGAATTATTCCAGGCAATACAAAAGTCCAGATAGAAATCTTTAAGGGTATCACAGTATGGGACCTTTTAGTTGGAGCAATTGCTGCAATTATGTTGGCTCTTATTGTGGTTTCTACCCTGCCTTTTAAGCTGGTTTTTGCAGTAATTCACGTATTCATTTCAATTCTTCTTCTAGTTAAACTAGATAAAGAGCCTAACTATATGTATCTTATACATATCTTAACGCACTATGGATACGGACCTCAACACAAAAGCATACAAAATGACGAAGCTCTGACACAGGCAACAACAAAGCCA
>JAKSSJ010000067.1 GCA_024403215.1 Clostridia bacterium | reverse complement strand
ATACTCAACAAGTGCATAGTAGTGAATAGGCATGCCGTATAAAAGCTCAGAGACAGCCTCTGCAATTCCCTTAATTCCATCAGTTCTATAAACCGAGTTCACCTTGTTGTAAGCATAGCTTTGATAGCCATCTCTTTGATAATATGTATCTCTTGGAACAGATATGATATTTACATCCTGATTTTCTGTATCATAGCTTGCAACCATGATGGTATCAGTATTTTTGTCCGCAACGCCAAGAAGAAGCACATTGATTCTTTCTGGGTTTGTATAAGCCTCGTAGAACGGACTCGATGGATCTACTTCAATCTTAAGATCCTCCTTAAGCTTAGTATCATCTTCTCCGCCTTCAAAGACTTTTTGATTTGCCTTGTTGCCAATAAAAACTCTTACTCCTGTTAATGAAACAAGAGCTATTACAAAAGCAAGCGTAAAGCATATTATTGTTTTTTTGTTAAAAATAGAATTCATTTTATTTGTTTGGAGTATCCTTATAATTTGGAACCATAGTATGGATCCACTCTCTAACCTCTTTCTCTGTTACATCCCTAAGACCATATACTGTGTTTTCAAACGCTTTATCATCCGAAAGCAAATCGACAAACTCTGATGTTAAAGTAATTGGATGGCCAATAAAAATCTTATCATGTGATGTTTGATTAATACCCTCTTCTGCAAGAAGAAGCTCTTCATAAAGCTTTTCTCCCGGACGAAGACCTGTTACAACTATGTCTATATCTTCATATGGGGTAAATCCTGAAAGCCTAATGAGCTTTTCAGCAAGGTCAATAATTTTTACTGGCTCGCCCATATCAAGGATAAATATTTCTCCGCCGTTTGCCATAGCCCCAGCCTGGATAACAAGCTGCACTGCTTCTGGAATAGTCATAAAGTATCTTGTGATATCCTTGTGGGTTACAGTAATAGGACCGCCCTCTGCAATCTGCCTTCTAAAGGTTGGAATAACCGAGCCATTGCTTCCAAGAACATTTCCAAAACGAACCGCTGTAAAGCAGGTTGTTTTGCAGGATGCTGCTTTATTTTGCATGAGCATTTCGCACATTCTTTTGGTAGCGCCCATAACCGAAGTTGGATTTACAGCCTTATCAGTTGAAATGAGAACAAATCTATCCGCAACATATTTTTCTGCCATATCAATGCAGTTTTTAGTTCCAAGGACGTTATTGATAATAGCTTCTCTTGGATTGCCTTCCATAAGAGGCACATGCTTATGAGCTGCTGCATGGAAGATTACATGAGGCTTATACTGTTTAAACAGCTCTTCAACCCTTGCTCTTTCTCTAACAGATCCGATATTTACATCTATCTCAAGCTGAGGGAATTTCCTTCTAAGCTCGTTATTAAGTTCAAATACTGAGTTCTCGTAAATATCAAAGAGTATAAGTCTTCTTGGTTTAAATCTTGCTATCTGCCTGCAAAGCTCAGAACCAATAGATCCACCAGCACCAGTTACTAAAACAATTTTATCTTCAAGATAAGAGCTTATTTCTTTAAGGTCAACATTTACCGCTTCTCTTCCAAGAAGGTCCTCAATGTCTACATCTCTTAAAGACTTGATGCTTACCTTTTCATTGATAAGATCAATGAGGGCTGGAAGGATTTTAATATTGCACTTTGTTTTGTGGCAAACTTCAACGATTTCAGAAATCTGCTTTTTGGTTGCAGATGGAATAGCGATGATGATTTCATCAACTGCATATTTATCTACCAGGGAAACAATCTTGTCTCTGCCACCAGCAATCTTAACGCCAGCAATTCTTTGTCCAATCTTCTCTTTATTATCATCAACTGCAACAACAACCTTTTGCCTTTGATCCTTGTGCATTGCAACTTCTTTAATCATTGTTGCACCAGCATCGCCGCAGCCAATGAGCATGATTCTTTTTATTCTATCAACGCCAGGTATAATGTCTTTGCCCTTAGTATCAACTCTTAAGTTGAAATTACCAGGAGCTCTTAGGTTTCTAAAGAATCTGTAAGCAAATCTTACGCCGCCAACACATACTACATCCAAGATTCCATCCATGATGTAAACACTTCTTGGAAGTACGTGCTGAACAAGATTTAAATATACGATAGAAAGTGCACACGCAATCATGCATGTTATAACTATCCTTACTATTTCATCTGCACTTGCATATTTCCAAAGGGTTCTATAAAGTCCCATGACTGCATACACCGCAAGCTTTATGATAGTTAAAACTATCCACGCAGCCGCAAATTCTTGAAGCCAAATAATAAAATACGGTGACGAAATGCTAAAGTCAAAACGCATTAAAAGTGCAAATACATATGCAACATTTACGAGTAATCCGTCTAATAAAACTAAGGCGAATATTTTTAGTTTACTTACCATAACCTAATCCTGATTTCTGCTAAATATATCTTTTATAAGTGAAAGTTCATCGAACTTATTAACAACAAGGAATACGAAATATACTGCTACAGCAACTATTACTGCGAGGCCTAAAAGCACTGTTCTTGGCATGAAGACCATACCGCCAACAAAGTGATAGAACGCGTAAGATACAGCAACACTGATAGCTGAGAATATAAATATCTTTACAAGCTTTCTTTTAGATTTAAGAAGAGTAATTTCTGGATGCTTTTTTCTAAATAAAGCATACTCAAGCAGTGCTGATACAACCTGGCTTATGCTTGTTGCAAGCGCAAGACCTGCGTGCGCCATAAATCTTACAAGTATGAGATTTAAAACTATATTTACAACAACTCCAATAACAGAACACATTACCGGGGTTTTTGTATCACATACTGAATAGAAGACCTTATCAAGAAGAGTTCTTGTTGCAGTAAAAGTCATGCCAATTGAGTAGAAGAGGAAGGCTGCTGCAGTAAGTTCAGTTGCTGCACCATTAAATGCGCCTCTTTCATATACAACCTGAATAGCAGGATTTGCATATACTATTGCTCCCATAGTGCAAGGCACCATAATTAGAGCTACAAGATTGATTCCTCTCTCTGAAATATCGCCAATCTTTTCTAAATCGTTTTTAGAAAAAGCCTGAGTAAGTCTTGGATAAATAATTGCAACAAATACGCTTACAGTAAGTCCAGTAAACATGGCACTAAACAGCGAACCATAGTTTAATGCCGATACACTGCCTTCAACAAGATTTGAAGCAAGAACTCTATCAATAAGCGAATTTATTTCTATTGCACTGTTTCCGATAAATACAGGAACTGCAAGCTCAACAATTTCCTTAATTGGCTCGCTAAATGATAAGGATGCCTTGTATTTATACCCAGCTTTTTTCGCAAGGAAAAACTTACCTGCCGCAATGATAAACCAACCAATTGTTATGCCATAGATAAGCATCTTTGGCATATTAAGCTTTGCGCTTGTAATGATAAAGCCTATGATTACTACATTTTGGGCATAGTTGAAGAAATACTCAGGGATGAAAATTCCCCTGTAATTTAGGTAGGCTTCAAGAATCTGAGAAATTGCTGCAAAGAATACAAAGATGAATGCCACCCTCATATAATACGCTGTAAGGGCAACGGTTTCTGGGGTAAAGCCAGGAGCAAAGACCTTAACCAGTGGAACTGCAAAAATCCAGCCAATAACAGTAATTACTGCCGTAATGGCCAGAAGCATATTCATAATCTGGCTTGTGAAAAGATCTGCCTGATCCCTGCCCTCATCCTCCATCTTTCTTGAATAAACTGGAAGAAAAGCCGTACCAGCAGCACCCATAATTCCAGAGAGCAAATTGCTTGGAATTGAAAGGGACATAGTATAGGCATCGGTTATGGCTGTAGCGCCAAAATAGTTGGCCAAAAACAGCTCCCTTGTAAAGCCAAGTAGCTTAGACATTAAAGTCATTATTGCCAGCACAACGGCTAGCTGAGTTGTGTTCAATTTGCGCCTACTCATACATAGTATATTATACTATATTATTTAGGCGCAGGCAATAAATAGATTTCTTCACTATTGGGCTGAATTGCAATTCTGGAAACGTCAGCACGCTCTCGCTAACTGGGTCCCCCCAGCGGTTCATCAGCTCTGTCTTCGCCTTTGGCTCGCCAATCGCTGTGAACCGGGACCCCAGATTGCTTCCTTATCCCAGAATTGCCAATTCAGCCCCTAATGCCGCATTTCTTGGTTGGTGGCTCAGCCATCGTCAGCTCCGCTGCCTCGCCTTCACCTACCAACAGAAATGCTAATATCAATGTAATCAATACTCTACGTTGCCTTTGGCGGGGCTCCTTAAGGGGTGCAATCCCCCCATTCTTCCGCTGTCCCGCAACTCCGCGTCAGCCGTGGGCTCCACTTCCCACCGCTATTGTGACGAAACGCGTTTTTCCCTCGTAATCGTCTAACATTTTGGCCCTGTTTTATGCCCCAAGTGACGATTAACGCTTTTTCCTTTAAATCGTCTAACTTTTTGCCCCTGTTTTTATTCTCAAAGTGACGATTCTTAAAATATATTATGTTTCGTCTACTGAAATTCACAGTATT
>JAKSSJ010000066.1 GCA_024403215.1 Clostridia bacterium | reverse complement strand
TTGTGCTCATCTTTATGCCTCCTTCTGCCTTCCAAGGTAGGCCTCAATTACAGCTTCATTTGAAACTATCTCTTCAGGTGTTCCCTTTGCTATTACCTTACCAAAGTTTAAAACCGCAATACCATCGCATACACCCATAACCAGCTTCATATCGTGCTCGATAAGAAGAATTGCAATGTTGAATGTATCTCTTATCTTTCTGATGTTTTCCATCAGCTCTGCGGTTTCGCTTGGGTTCATACCAGCAGCTGGCTCGTCAAGCAACAGAAGCTTTGGCTGAGTTGCAAGTGCTCTTACAATCTCGAGCCTTCTTTGCTCGCCATAAGGCAGTGAGTTTGCACTAACCTTTGCTTCGTCTTCCATATCAAATATAGAGAGAAGCTCCATTGCTCTTTCTTTTGCTTCCTTTTCCTTCTTCCAATAACCAGGCAGTTTGAAAATTCCGCTTGCGAGATTGTAATTATTCTGATGATCAGCAGCTATTACATTATCAATAACAGTCATGTGGTTAAACAATCTGATATTTTGGAATGTTCTAGCGATGCCCATGTGAGAAAGCTCTGCGGTTGTCTTTCCGTGAGTATCCTTTCCATCAAGCATAATTACACCATTAGTTGGTTCGTATACTTTTGTTAATAGATTGAATATTGTTGTTTTACCTGCACCGTTTGGGCCGATAAGACCTGCAATTTCTGAAGGACCTATTGTTACATTAAAATCTTCTACTGCGTGAAGACCACCAAATGTGATTCCAAGATGCTTGCATTCAAGGACAGGCATCTTGCCAAGGTCTCTCTCCAAAACTCTTGCTTCGGAAGGCACATCATACAACTTAACTTTATTAATTGCCATTACGATGCCTCCTCTTCAAGATTGTTTGATTTTTTGTTTTTCGCAAACAGCTTGCTTGGTTTAAATTTGCCGAAGAAGTTAGCCAAGGTTGGATTGTTCTTTGCAAGCATTACTAAAATCAAAACGATTGCATATACTAACATTCTGTAATCAGAGAATTCTCTAAGAGCTTCTGGGAGCGCTTTAAGTACGATTGCTGCAATTACAGAACCGCTTATAGATCCCATTCCACCAAGAACTACGATTACAAGAATTTCAATTGATGTATTGTAGTCAAAGCTTACAGCTTTGATATTTGCAAAGCAGTGTCCGTATAAAACACCTGCAGCTCCTGCAAAGAATGCAGCAAGCACAAATACCATTAACTTAAAGTATGTAATGTTAATACCGATAGATTCAGCAGCAATGCGGTTATCTCTGATTGCCATAATTGCTCTTCCTTGCTGCGACTTTTTTAAATTCATCATAACTATAACAGTTATGAATACTAAAATGATTGCATAAGGAAGAAGAACTTTTGAGTTAACACAAATTGGACTTGTGTTAAGACCAAGAGCACCGCCTGTGAATTCTAGGTTTGTAATGAGTGACTTAATAATCTCGCAACAAGCGAGTGTTACGATTGCTAGATAGTCGCCTTTAAGTCTTAATGCAGGAAGTCCTACAATAAAGCCAAACACTGCAGCAACGAGTCCACCAACAATCATAGCGAGTGGAATTCTAATTGGAGCTGCACATGAATTAACAAGTGCAATTGATACCAAGCATCCACTAAATAGTCCAACGGACATAAATCCCGCGTGGCCAAGCGAGAGCTCGCCAAGAAGTCCTACTACTAAGTTTAATGATACTGCAAGTACGATGTATACAGAAATAGGAATGAGCATGTTCATTACCTGGCGCTTCATATTTCCGCTGTATAGCATGAACGCTACTACTCCATAAATTACAGCAACCAAGATTAGCGTGATTGCATTATTGTTTAATTTAAATTTCTTTTTCATGCGATCACACTTTCTCAACCACTGTCTTTCCAAGAAGTCCGCTAGGCTTTACCAAAAGAACAATAATAAGAACAGCAAAAGTAATTGCATCTGACCAAAGGGTCGAGATGTATACCTGCGAGAACTGTTCAATCATTCCGATTAGTAGGCCACCAAGCATTGCTCCTGGAAGCGAGCCGATTCCGCCAAATACTGCAGCAGTAAATGCTTTGATACCAGGCATGGAACCTGTTGTTGGTTTTACGTAAATAAATGTTGCACCATAAAAGGCACTTGCTATTGCAGCTAAAAATGATCCAATAGCAAAAGTTAGAAGAATAGTTTTATCCGAGCTGATGCCCATAAGCTCTGCAGCTCCTCTATCTTCTGATGTTGCCTTCATGGCTTTACCTATTTTTGTTTTATTAACAAACAAAGTAAGTGCAATCATGATAACTGCAGTTACTACTATTGTTAATATTGATATTCCGTCTACTTTAACGCCTGCAATTTGGATCGAGCCAAAGTCTCCAATGCTTGGATAAGCCTTTTGCTGTGAACCAAAGAACAATAACGCAATATTTTGAAGTAGATAGCTTACACCAATCGCAGTAATGAGTACTGCAAGTGATGAGGCCTTTCTAAGTGGTTTATATGCCAGGGTTTCAATTAACATTCCTAGTATTGCACAAATAATGCAAGAAAGGAAAATAGCAAGAAGTGGAGGGAGTCCCAAACTGCTAACGCAAACGATGCCTGCATATGCACCGATCATGATAACATCACCGTGTGCAAAGTTTAACATCTTTGCAATACCGTAAACCATGGAATACCCCAGCGCAATAAGAGCATATATTGCGCCGAGGTTTAAACCACCTATAAATGTTCTAACGAATACATTCATAAATTAATTATTCTCCGAATACTGTGCCAACGCCATCCTTATAAATGATAGCCATAGCATCCTTGTTTGTATTTCCGTCTGCATTCCATGTCATTGTTCCTGTGATTCCCTTGTGGGTTAAGGAAAGGAGTGCCTTTGTTACTTCGCTTCCAGCTGTGGATCCAGCCTTTTCAACTGCAGCTTTGATTACATATACTGCGTCATATCCGTCTGCTGCGAATTGGTCAACAGCTTCTGTGTATTTTGCACTGTATTGCTTTACGAAGTTTTGTACTGCTGGATCTGAAGAGTTCTCAGCAAATGGTGTAAGCATGAGTACGTTGTTAGCTGTGTATGTGTTTCCACCAACTTTTCCGAGGATACCGTCAAGTCCGTCTGCACCGAAGAAGAATACATCATCACCGAATGCGCAGCTGCTTGTTCCGTTGCCTGCTTGTGCAAGGAATGCTGCTGCTTGTTCTGCATAGAATGGGATGAAGATTACTTTTGCTTTGGACTCAACAAGCTTTGTGATTTGTGATGCATAAGATGTAGCTGTTTCGAGGAAGGATTGTACTTCAACGATTTCTACGCCAATCTCTTTGCAAGTCTTTTCGAATGATTCATAAAGTCCCTTGGAGTAGTCGATATCAGATTCATAAAGAACTGCAACCTTTTCTCCTGGGAAGTTCTTCTTTACATAGTTTGCTGCTGCAATTCCCTGATAAGAATCATAGAAGCAAATTCTGAATGCGTTAGGTGAATCTGCAAGGCATGCGTCTGCGGATGCAGAACCAGAAATCATAAACATATCATCAGCTGCAGATTCTTTTACTACAGATGCCATCTCGCCAGAAAGTGTTGTTCCGATAGAAACGTCCATTCCCCAGTCGATAAGTTTTCCGTAAGCAGATACTGCTGCTTCTGGGTCGCCCTGAGAGTCTTGCATCTGGAATTCAATTTGCTTTCCATTGATTCCGCCTGCAGCGTTAATTTCTGCAACAGCAATTTCTGCGCCCTGCTTTACAGAAAGACCATAGTTTGCATAAGCACCTGTAAGAGGTCCTATTCCACCAAGTTTGATAACGTTAGATTCTTCTTGTTTCTTTTCGCCGCATCCTGTAAAGCACACGACCATAGCTACTGCCAGTAATAAAGCTAAAACTTTTTTCATAATTTTTATCTCCTTTAATAAATATTTTTGTTTTGATAGCTTTTAGATTTTATAAAAATAAAAAAGGCTTTGCCCTTAGAGCAAAGCCACAGATAACAAATGCAACAGCCCTAAAGAATTGGTTTAGCTTTTCTGATAATAAGAACGCCAAGAAGGAGCACCATAACGATGCCCTCAATAATACCAATAATGTTGCTGTTAAATACAAAATTCATCATGCACAAATAATACGCTTAATTTTGTGGTTTGTCAACAATATCTTTTGTGTTTTTTAACAAACTTTGTCATCGGGGTCAGACCCCATTGACAACTTTGTCATCGGGGTCAGACCCCATTGACAAGTTTTAGGAAATCGTCTATACGTCATTGACTTATGTGCGTCAATGGCGTATAATTTTTTTGTTATGATTAAAGAATTGAGAGAGAAGTCCGGCTTAAGTCAGCAGGATTTTGCAGAAAAGTATAATATTCCAGTTTGCACCCTTCGCCAGTGGGAACAGCAAAGACGCAAAGCCCCAGACTACGTGTATAGCTTACTTAAGACGGTGGTAAATGAAGATCTGTCAAAAGCTAACAGTAAGGAGCCTTTAAACCACGCTCCTATAAACAGCTGGCA
>JAKSSJ010000065.1 GCA_024403215.1 Clostridia bacterium | reverse complement strand
TGCTGACTGTCTGCTGCTGTGCCAAGAACTGACAGTGGGTAGCATCACTGAAGAGTAGTCTTTGCGAAATATTCAGCGCCATAAATAAAGGAAACTATAAATACGAGTATTTTAGTTACCAGAGTGTACCTTTTGTTTCCAAACAGGCCTGTTATTGCTGTGAGTATAGCGCCGTAGCCTATAGAGAAGAAAAAGTAAATAGGGAAATACTTAAGGCTCATACCCATAAAAATGTGAAGTACGAGTTCTAAATATATAATTAACGCTGGAAAGAGCGCAAGTTTTGAGTAAAGGGATGGTTTTTTCATTATTTGCCTCGTTATTAAAAAAATAAATACATTACATTATATTATAAAGACGCGAAAAAAGACACATTGTAAGTCAAAATAGTACATTGTTTTAGTTATTGTGCATATTTTTAGCTTCCTAATAGTTATTGTTAAAACTTTGACTGGCACGGCACTAAATCTTATGTTATAATCTAGCTTGTATTGGAATAAGTCCGGGCATTTTAATGTGCTCGGATCACTAGAAAATATATATTTTTATAGGAGGAGAACATATCATGAATATGCTCGTTTGCGTAAAGCAGGTACCTGATACTACAGCTGTAAAGATCGATCCTGTTACTAACACATTAATTCGTGACGGCGTACCAAGCATTCTTAATCCATTTGATGGATATGCACTTGAAGCTGCTGCACGTGTAAAGGACAAGAATCCTGATGCTAAGCTCGTAGTAGTAGCAATGGGTCCAGAACAGGCTAAGGCTGTTCTTAAGGAATCCCTTGCAGTTGCAGCTGATAAGGCATACCTCGTATCCGGCAGAGAATTCGGCGGATCCGATACACTTGCTACATCCAAGATTATCGCTACAGCTATTAAGAAGATTGAAGAAATCGAAGGAAAGTTCGACGTTATTTTCTGCGGTAAGCAGGCTATCGACGGAGACACAGCTCAGGTTGGTCCAGAAATCGCTGAACACCTTGGTCTTCCACAGGTTACATACGGACTCGAATGTGAACTTGATGGCGACATGATGAAGGTTAAGAAGGAAATGGAAGACGGCGCTGCTATTATCGGCGTTAAGATGCCATGCCTCCTTACATTCACAAAGCCAGCTTGGGATCCAAGATACCCGACAATCAAGAGAAAGATGGCTGCTAACAAGGCAGTAATCCCAACACTTGGTTTCGCTGACCTCGGACTCGACGCTATGGAATGCGGACTTAAGGGTTCCCCAACAAAGGTAAAGAAGTCCTTCTGCCCAGAAAAGAAGGCAGCTGGTCTTAAGATAACAGAAGAAGATCCAGCAGTAGCAGCTAAGACACTTTATGCAAAGCTTTCCGAAGCTGGTATTATGTAATTGAAGGAGGATATTGACAATGGAAGCAAAAACAAAAGATCTGTGGGTCGTTGTTGAAACAACTCCTGACGGTGGATGCAAGAACGTAGGCATCGAACTCTTAACACCTGGTAGAATGATGGCTGACAAGCAGGGCGGAAAGCTCGTTGCTGTTGTTATCGGTTGCAATGCAACAAAGGCTATCGAAGAAGCTAACACACACGGTGCAGACCAGATCATCGTAGTTGATGGACCAGAATACAAGGAATACAACACAGATGCATATGCAATCGCACTTACACATCTCGTAGAAAAGTATGCTCCAACATCCGTTCTTATCGGAGCTACAAACAATGGTAGAGACCTTGCTCCAAGAGTATCTTGCAGAGTAAAGACAGGTCTTACAGCTGACTGCACATCCCTCGACGTTGATGCTGAAACAGGCAACGTAATGTGGACACGTCCAGCATTTGGTGGTAACCTCATGGCTACAATCATCTGCCCAGACCAGAGACCACAGATGGGTACAGTTCGTCCTTCCGTATTCAAGAAGTGCGAACCAACAGAAGCTAAGGCTGAAATCATCAACGAAGATTTCCACGTAGCTGCTGATCAGATCAGAACACAGGTTCTCGAAGTTATTAAGGATATGGAAGGCGAAGGCGTTGATCTTGAAGGCGCTGAAATCATCGTATCCGGCGGACGTGGTGTTGGCGGACCAGAAGGATTCGGCATCATCAAGGAAGCTGCTGACGCTCTTGGCGGCGTTGTAGGTGCATCCCGTGCTGCAGTAGATGCTGGCTGGATTGCTCACGCTCACCAGGTTGGACAGACAGGTAAGACTGTTGCTCCAAAGATCTATGTTGCTTGCGGTATCTCCGGTGCTATCCAGCACGCTGCTGGTATTGGCGGAGCTGATTGCATCATCGCTATCAACAAGGATCCAGACGCTCCAATCTTCGACATCGCTGACTACGGCGTAGTTGGAAACCTCTTCGAAGTACTCCCAGTTCTTATCGAAGAAATCAAGAAGGCTAGAGCATAATTCATATTTATGAATAACTAAATTGTCGGTGGTATTTCCACCGACAATTTTTTATTGTATAATATACATATGAAGAAAGTAGTATTTAATTCTGAACAACTTGCAAGTTTGGGCAGAGAAGAATTGCTTGATCAAATAAACAATCACGAAGTATCCTTGCTTACCAGTATTGGTGCCAAGGAGCTTTTGGATGAAATGGATTCTGTAGGCTTTTTAAGCAGAACCTTGGTAAGATTTATCGCTCTTCAGAAAGACGATTCAAAGCTTAGAAAAAGAGCCTGCAAGGTCATTAGACTTTTTGCGCCTGCAAAATTAATAAAGGAGTATCCACGTAATGAGGGCGCTGTGGTTGTTGGTTTCAATCATCCTTCTCTTGGAGAAATCTTCAGACTCATATGCTTAGGCTTCGAGGCTTATCCGGATAAGCCTTTCTATTTCCCTATCAATATTCCTTGGTACGGAACACTTACGCCTGTTATTCCTATCTTAAAGCGCGGTGGTCTGTATGTAACCCCAATGATTACGCCATCCACTGAAAAGAAGCTTAAGGCTAAGTTTGAGGGAGATGAAGCAAAGCTTAAGAGTATTCAGAGCTATAAAGTAGCGTTTGAAAGAATTTACATGAAGCTTGCAAAAGAGTGCGCTGATAATAAAGGCGTTCTTGTTGTTGCACCTTCTGCCACAAGACAGGCAAAGGTATTCCCAACTCCAGAAGCTGAAAGAGGAGAAGGTCATATTCATCCAACAATGACTCTTCTTGCTCATAGAGTATGCCCAAAGGAAGATAATGATGCAATGTTCCTTCCTGTTACGGTATTCGAACCAAAATTAAATGATAGAAAAGTTAATCTCTTTAAGATGTATCACATAGAACCTTGCGAACCATTCTCGGGCAAAGAGGTTTACCAGATTACAAAGGATAAGGAAAAGAGCTTCGATTTCTTATTCCTTAAGAGAATTAACGACGTATACAAACAAAAGGCAAAATATGAATAAAGTATGTATCATGGGTGCAGGAGCCTTTGGCACATCCATGAAAAATCTTTTAATTAGAAACGGACACAATCCTCTTGTTTGGAAGCGTGGTGAAGACGTTTCTATTTGCAAAGATATGGATTTTGTTATCTTTGCTGTTCCTGCTCAGTCTTTTAGATCTGTTTTTACAATGGCAGCTCCTTTTGTAGGCAACGCTATAGTTATAAACCTTGCAAAGGGTATTGAAAACGGCACTCTGCTTAGAATGTCTGAAGTGGCCGAAGAAATACTTCCATGTGTTAAGTATGTGGCTTTATCTGGCCCATCTCATGCCGAAGAAATCGAAAAAGACGTGCCTACAGATGTTACTATTGCATCTTTAGATGAGCAGGCAAATCTTGCAGTGCAGGATTTGTTATTTACAAACCATTTCCGTGTTTACACCAATAACGACATTGTTGGTGTAGAACTTGGCGGATCTATTAAAAACGTAATTGCGTTGGCTACAGGTATTGCAGATGGCATGGGCTTTGGCGACAATTCCCGTGCAGCTCTCATGACCCGTGGTCTTGCCGAAATGAAAAGACTTGGCGAAGCAATGGGTGCAAACCCTGTTACTTTCCTGGGGCTTTCTGGGGTCGGCGATTTAATAGTAACTTGCGGCTCTATGTTTTCTAGAAATAGACGCTGCGGCATTCTTATTGGCCAAGGGGTTGCCCCAAATGAGGCCATTGCACAGATTGGACAGGTAGTTGAGGGAATTACAACTTGCTATTCTGTTTATGATTTATCTGTTAAATACGGCGTAGATATGCCGATTACAACATTCCTTTATCATTTCCTTAAGGGCGATTTAGGTATGAAAGAAGCTTTGAAGATGCTTCTCGAAAGAGAGCGAAAGGCCGAATAAAATGAATACAGACATCTGGATTGACAATCATAAGGATGAAATAGTTAAAAATCTTCAAGAACTCATAAAAATAAAGGGTGTTGAAGATTTTTCTACATCCAAGGAAAATGCTCCTTTTGGTGAAGGGGTTAGAAAAACACTTGATAAGGCTCTTGATATTGCAGGTGGCCTTAGTTTGAATACGAAAGATTTGAATGGCTACTGCGGCCTTATAGACGCAGGCTCTGGAGACGATATGCTTGGCATACTCTGCCATTTAGACGTTGTACCAGAAGGTACTGGTTGGGATTATGGCCCATATGAAGCGCAGATAGTAGATGGACAGATCTTTGGAGGAGGTACTATAGATGATAAGGGGCCTGCACTTGCTGAAATTTATGATTTAA
>JAKSSJ010000064.1 GCA_024403215.1 Clostridia bacterium | reverse complement strand
CCTTGAAGCTATGGAAGAAAAACAGGTTTCAATTGAAGGCAGGAAAATTGAGATGCCAAAACCTTTCATCGTTCTTGCAACTCAAAATCCAGTAGAGGCTGAAAGTACCTTCAGACTGCCTGCTGCTCAGATGGATAGATTTTTGATTAGACTGTCTATTGGCTATCCTGATCCAAAGGAAGAGATGAACATGCTTGAAAAGCTTGGCGATGAAATTCCATTCGACTTGGTAAACGCCGTTTGCAGTGGAGATGATATTTTGCAGGCTCAAAAGGAAGTTTCTAATGTTAAGCTATCAGCAAGGGTCGAGGAATATATTGTTGCTATTGCAACTGCTACTAGAAATGATTCAAGACTTGATATAGGTGCAAGCCCAAGAGCAACAAGAGGCTTGTATAAAGCAAGCAAGGCTTATGCTGCGCTTGATGGTAGAGACTTTGTTACACCTGATGATGTAAAAGCTATTTGCGTTCCAGTACTTGCTCATAGGCTAGTATTAAAGGGAGCTTCTAGATATTCTGGAGTAAGCGCAGAAGAAGTTTTGGAAGATATACTTAATAGCACTCCAGTTCCAACAGACATATTAAAGTAAGCTAATGGATAAAACCACTTATATAAATTCTAGTTATATAGCATCGTGGCCATTTATTTGCATAAATTTTGTTGCAAGTGTTCTTTTTGCGTATTTTGGCATAGAGCTTGTTGCGGCATTATTTATGCTTTTATTTTTTATTGGGCTTGTTGCATTTTTGTGGTCACTGGGCTCGACTAAAAATTTATTATGTGATTTTAGGTATTCGTCTTATGGACTGTTTCCCGGCGATACTCTTTATATAGATGTTAAGCTGAATAATAAAAAATTTCTTCCAGTTCTTTGGGTCAAGGTAAATGATCTTTGCAGCAAGGAGTTTACGGTTGACGGACTTTTATGGTATGAAGAAACTACAATAAGGCGCGAGTGGACTGCAGACAAAAGAGGAATAAAGCATCTTGAGGATAGAAGCGTTGTAACAGGAGATGGCTTTGGTCTTAGACAGAATTATCTTAAGGATAATATCAGCGGGCCAAAAGCAATTGCTATTTATCCAAGAAGAGTTAATGTTAATCCAAAAATTTTTATGAAAAATCTTTGGAATGCAGACACCGGAAGAAATGGTGTTATGGAAGATGTTACTGTTATTAAGCAGGAAAGACCGTATCTTCCAACAGATCCAGCAAAGAGAATCAATTTTAGGCTCGCAGCAAGGAATCTTCCTCTTTCCGTGAATCTTTACGAAGAGATTATGCCAAGAGGAGTGCATTTTATATTTGACGGAGAAAGCTTTGCAGGGGATGATGAGGCGCTTGAGGAAGCTTTAAGTATACTTGCCTCACTTCTTGTTGAGCTTGAAAGGCTCGGATATGCTTCTTCAATGAGCATATGCGAGGGAAAGAATAACCGGGCTGTCTGCTATGGTCCATCAGATCCTGTGGATGCTATGCTGTATAGCCTTGCAGAATATGAGAATTTTGATACCGAGAGAAATGATGACGGCAGCATTAAAATCCAAGATAGCATTTTTGATGCGAGCAGCATTTTAGCTCTGTCCGGCAAGGTTGGAAGGTTTTATTATATTTGTAAGGACTTTGTTAGCGCTGCAAGGTGCAGAATGCTCAATGGATTTGATAATAACCTAACACTTCTTACATATGAGGAAGGAGGAGAGCAATGGATAGAAAGTATCGCTTTGCGGACTTTACTTTTGTAATAGCCCTTCTTCTTAATTTCATATCAATGATACTCCTTGTAGAAAACAAGGTGATTTGGATTATTCTAGCCTTTATAGCCGCAGCTCTTGGAGGTTTTATAAGACGCAACTATCCGGTTGATCTAAATGGCATGCTTTTGCTTTTAGATTTTAGCGTTGCCTTTGCAATCATTGGCTGTATTTACTCGGAGATAAATGAAAAAAGTATTGAGTGGCTTCTGCCATCGTTTATAGGCTGTATGGTTTCACTTCTTTCAATTCTGTTTATGCGAATAAACACAAAGAAGGCAAAGGGTAAACTAATGTCGGCTATAGTTTTTATACTGGTTGTTTGCCTGTCGCTATTGGTATTTTCTTTTGCAGCAAACTCTGCGGGAAATATAGTTGTAAAATTCTTTGAGCTTGTTGCTGAGGGTGCTAAGGCGCTCGGCAGAGGAATTTATAATCTCATGTCGTGGATTGTTTCACTTTTCCCGGATTCTGATGATAGCATTGGTATTATGCCAGGGTCAGAAGAGGGTCCTGCTATGGGAGATGTAGTGGCTGCCGAAAATCCTTTAGGCAAGCTAATAGTAATTCTTATCATTGCGGCTGTAATAGTATTTATAATTATTGCGCTGTTTAAGATGAGACATTTTGATAAGCCAAAATACGAGAAGAGTGAGAAGGCAAGGGTAAGCCAGAAAAAGAGTACGCGTTTTGGAAAGGCGCTTATTAGGCTTTGGGAGAACTTTGTGCATGCACTTAGAATGGGACTTTACATGATGAAGGGGAATGAGCTCGCCAAGTATTATAGACTGGTGTTTAGAAAGCGTTTTACTAAAGATAGAAAACTTGCTTCTGAAACCCCAAGAGAATTTATAAACCGCGTCTCAATGTTGTCAACGGGCTTGTCAACGGGGTCAGACCCCATTGACAACATTGACACTTCTAGGGTCGAGGCGCTTTTATACAAATAAAAAAGTTGTCAATGGGGTCTGACCCCATTGACAACTTTTTTTAGTCTTTACCGTATTCACGTACTGTTTCGAACAGAACTTCAACGTTCTCAACCTTTGCAGCATCGATACTTGCTGATGTTCTGAAGATGTATCCGCCGCCTGGCATTGCATCTTCGAGGAAGCGCTTAACTTCTTCTCTAACCTGTTCTTTTGTACCAAACTGAAGAAGTGTGCTTGGGAAGGCACCGCCGATGCAGGCAACACCTTTGAGCTCTTGCTTTGCAAGCTTCATATCTATTGTTTCGAATCTGAAGAGCTTTCTTCCTGCTGGTGACTGCTTTAAGTACTTAAGTCTTGTGTTGTACTTTCCTTCGCAGAACATCATTGGAATCATGCCAGCCTTAATTTCTTCTTCCATAATCTCGTAAAGATGTGGCCAATAGAAGTGTGCATAACATTCATCATTCATGAAGCCATCAATTCCCTTATGAAGCATGGTGGATACATACTTTCCTGTAAATCTTCCATCCTTGTTCATGTTTCTAATCTTCTCGAGCTGAATCTTGTGGAAGTTATTTGTGTAAGCTTCAATTACTTCTGGGTTTACGTAGAGGTCCTCCAAAGAGAGGATAGTTCCACGGTAGTTGTCTGAATAGTTATCAAATGGTGATACAATTCCACCTGTTCCTGCGAGGTTTGGATATCCGAGCTCTGCAAATTCCTTTACGGCATCAGCAAAAGCTTTTCTTTGCTTCTGATAAAATTCTCCAACCTCCCAGAGCTTTTGGATTGTTTCTTTTACTTCTGGCTTTGAAAGTGCGAGCGCTGTGTTGATTGCTGCTCTGTGGTCAAAGCTTAAGTCAAGATCCTTCCAGCCATCAAAAATGCTTGCGACTCTTGGGAAATACTTTTTAATTCTCCAGCCTGTTTGGTCTGTTAAGAATTCTTCGAATTCGTCATCCATAAGTGTTGGATATTCAACGTGCTGATGGAGTGAGTCTTCGTCAATTGGGTTTCCCTTCATTCCGGCAATGAACATATTCTTTGTGCCTGTAGCTTCGTAGCCTGGGCCCTCGCCAAAGAAGTTTGCTGCGCTGATGGAAATTTGGTCAGGGTTAAAGTCCTTCATGAACTTTTTAACACTGTCTTTATATACTTCAAGGCTTGTGTCGTAAATAGCATCCTTCATCTTATATCCAGCGTAGTTGATCATGAACTTTCCGCCTTCAACGTCGATTGGAACCATATCAGGTTCTTTAAGGTCTAACGCGTCATTTAAACGTTTTAGCCTTTGGTCATACAGTTTTTGATTTTCTGCAGTCATTTTAATATCTCCTCATTGAAATAATGCAATAATTAGTTAGTTTAAGTATATCAATTTGGTGGTTTCTTATCAATTGTAATCTTATATTTTATGAAAATTGCCAGGCATTCTGTAAAAAGCTCTTTATAGATATGTAAAAAGTATGGTATAATGATTTAGCTATTCGTGGGGATAGAGTATATTGGTAAAAACTGTAATTAAATATATAAAGGAGAAACAAAATGACAATTAATAAGAACCTTGAAGGCGAAAAAATGGTTGTAGCTATTGAAGGCAGACTTGACACAACAACAGCTCCATCACTTGACGCAGAGCTTAACCAGAGTTCAGATCTTGCTGCTGTTAAGGAATTAGTTTTCGATTTTGAAAAGCTTGAATATGTTTCATCTGCAGGGCGTAGAGTTCTTCTTGCAACACAAAAGACAATGAATACACACGGAAAGATGGTTATTAAGAATGTTAATGATGCCATCATGGAAGTATTCGAAATTACAGGCTTCTCTGATATTCTTACAATCGAGAAATAATAATTAATTTAGAAATCAACTTAAGTAGGTTTTAATGTGCAAAATGCTGCGCCCAAAAGGGTGCAGTATTTGTATAATGCCAGTAAGTTGGAATAGAGGGAGAGGGTAAAATGGATGAAAAAGATTTGAATGAGGCTATTAATCAAATTGAAGCCTTTGCTCTTAAATACACAAAAA
>JAKSSJ010000063.1 GCA_024403215.1 Clostridia bacterium | reverse complement strand
GCCGATGGTCTGTGGCAGCTCGCCATTCAGAAGCATCTTATGATACATGAGTCCCCGTCTGTTATCGCAGCCGGAAAGCTTAAGCTGTTTATCAAGGCTTTCTGGATTTACTCTAATGCCCATTGAAGAAATCTCCATTGCTTGGCCAAGAATTTCATCCCAGAATAATATATCTCCGTTAAGTTCCCAGTCATCATAGTCTGGGGCTCTCATGCCATGAGGCTTTCCGCTCTTTAAAGTTCTGCCAATTCTCATGATGAAGGTTGTGTGGTGATCTTTTAGATAAGCATTCTCTCTGCCTTTTTCGTCAAGGTCTGGATACATATCCTCAAGCTCTTGAGAATCAATAAAGCTAACGTTTCTATCTTTAAAGCTGAGTTCGTTTAAAGCAGGGTAGTGCTTTCTAAGCTCTATCTCTGTGTCGCAAATTGCATAAACAATCTGGCGTACAGTTTCTTTAAGATACTCAATGTTTCTATCTTTGTCTTCAATAACTTTTTCCCAGTCCCACTGATCAACGTAAACTGAGTGAATATTATCAAGCTCTTCATCACGTCTTATTGCATTCATGTCTGTGTAAAGACCGCGGCCAACAAAGAACTTGTAATCCTTGAGTGCTTGTCTTTTCCATTTTGCAAGAGACTGAACAACCTGGCAATTTATCTTTCCATCTTTAATATCAAACTCAACCTTGCGCTCAACACCGGAGAGGTCATCGTTAAGACCTAAGGAAGCATCCAAAAGAAGTGGTGCAGAAACTCTGTATAAATTGAGAGCCTCTGAAAGCTTTTCTTCAAAGATGCTGTGAATTCTGCTAATTGCTTTTTGTGTGTCGTAGGAATCAAGTTTTGGTTTGTATCCTGCAGGAATAATTAATTTGCTCATTTCATTTTCCTGATTTCTTAAAATATATTATTTGTTTAATTATCTGTTTTAAAAATTATTCTAAAGTTTCAATTGTTGCAATTTGTGCTGCAACGCAGAAAACCTTCATTGCCATTTTTACATCATCGAGTGAAGGGAAGGATGGTGCAAGTCTTAGGTAACTATCATCCGGATCCTTATGGTAAGGATGAGTTGAGCCAGGCTCTGTAAGAAGTACTCCAGCGTCTTTGCAAAGAGTATGAATTCTTTTTGCTGTTCCTTTTTTACCTACGTAGGTTACAAAGTATCCGCCGCCAGGTTTTACCCAAGAGCCAGCGCCGCTATTTCCAAGCTCTTCATCAAGAGTATTAAGTACTGCATCAAACTTTGGTCTTAATATATCTGCTTGCTTTGCCATGATGCCTTTAATATTATCAATATCTTTTAGATATCTTACGTGGCGAAGCATATTCATTTTATCGTAAGAAATGCAGACGCATTTTAGCTGATTCTCAATATATTCTACGTTTTCCTTTGATGCACCAAAGTAGCCAACGCCGGCTCCCGGCAGGGTCATCTTAGATGTAGAACCAAACATATAAACCATATTTGGATTGCCAGCTTTTTTGCATTCGTCAAGAATATTTAAAATCTGAATGTCTTTATAAATTGCGTGAACGCTATATGCGTTGTCCCAGAAGATTCTAAAATCTTTTGCCGCAGGCTTTAAATTTGCAAGCCTTTTTATAGTTTTATCTGAGTAGCAAACGCCGAGTGGGTTAGAGTACTTTGGAACGCACCAAATGCCTTTGACGCTTTCGTCAGAGCTTGCGTACTTTTCTACAAGATCCATATCTGGCCCATCTTCTGTAAGAGGAATATTAATCATTTCAATTCCTAAAAACTCACAGATGGTAAAGTGCCTGTCGTAGCCAGGAACAGGGCAGAGGAACTTTACTTTATCGTACTTGCTCCAAGGCTTATCTGAACCAAGAGTTCCTTTAAGCATTGCCATTGCCATAAGCTCATACATAAAGTTAAAGGATGATTGGCCAACTACTATGGTTTCTTCTATACTTGTTCCAAGAAGCTCGCCAAATAGCTTTCTTGCCTCTTTTATTCCAAGAAGCTCGCCATAGTTTCTGCAGTCCGTGCCATAGGCATCAGTGCAGTCTGAGGACGAATTAAGGACATCAAGGAGGGGCATTGAAAGCGCAAGCTGTTCTTTGGACGGCTTACCCCTTGTCATATTAAGATTTAGATTAAGATTTTGGTAGTCTTTATATTTTTTTAAGAGCTCTGCCTTGGTTTTTGCAAGCTCTTCTTTGTTTAAATTGGTCAAATTTTCCATGGCAATGTTCCTTGCAAATACATAATGTTATATTATAATAAAGTATATGATTAAAGTAAAGGCTAAAGAATTTGATTTTGTGCAGTTAAAAGACTCTGGTCAGGCATTTAGAATGATGGATGACGGGGTTTGCATTGCAATGAATAAGCTCTGCAGGGTGCAGGGGAAGATCATTGAATGCCCTGATAAGGACAATGAGTTTTGGGCCAATTATTTTGACCTTAAAACCAATTATGGCCACTTTATTGATGCAATTGACAAGAAGGATAAATTCCTTTCAAAGGCGGCCGATTTTGGCTATGGAATACGTATTTTAAGGCAGGATCCCTGGGAGATGCTCATCACCTATATCATTTCCCAAAGAAGGAGCATCCCATCTATAAAAACCTGCGTTGAGCGCCTTTGCAAAAGCTATGGAAAGAAGCTTACGGGAGGCTATTATTCCTTCCCAAGTCCTAAAGAGCTTTCAAAGGCTACTATGGATGAGCTTCTAGCTGCAGGCCTTGGATACAGGGCTGAATATGTTTACCTAGCAACAAAGGCAGTGGCGAGCGGCGAGTTTAGACTTGAAGATTTACATAATCTAAATTATGAAGAATTAGTTGAAAGCCTAAAATCTTTAAGAGGAGTAGGGGATAAGGTTGCAAATTGTGTCGCCTTGTTTGGATATCATAGGATAGAGGCCTTTCCAATAGATGTTTGGATTGCCAGAACTGTAGATCAGCATTATGGTGGACATTTCCCTTTAGAAAAGTATGAAGGCTTTGCTGGGGTTATGCAGCAATACATGTTCTATTTTGCTAGAAAGGCTTAATTTGTTTTTAGCTCTGAAATTAGATATATTTGACAAAATAGGATATCGGTGCTATCATAATTGAAAACTTTGAAAGGAAATTTTAGTTTTGAAGAACATCGTACTTAGAAACATGATGATGGCAATGTGCATGCGCATGATGAATGCGCCTTGTTGTAATGCCTTTTCTAAGTAGTATTATTTATTTTAGCTATCTTCCGAAAGGCATTAGCCTTTCGGTTTTTTTATTTAGGAGGAAATTAGATGAAAAAGATTTTAAGCGTTGTTTTAGCACTAATATTAGTTTTTAGTTTCGCAGCATGCGGAAAAAAGTCAGACTCTGTTACAATTGCAGTTCCAAATGATACATCCAATGAAGCAAGAGCACTTCTGCTCTTAGAAGCACTTGGATATATTGAAGTGGATGATAAGGCTGGCATTACAGCTACAATTAAGGATATTACAAGCAATCCAAAGAATATTAAGTTTACAGAAATTGAAGCTGCACAGCTTCCAAATGTTTTAAAGGACGTAGATTATGCAGTAATTAATGGTAACTATGCTATTCCTGCAGGACTTAAGCCATCCGATGCACTTGGTATTGAAGGCTCAGCATCTCCATATGCAAACATTCTTGTCGTAAAGGAAGGAAATGAAAAGAATCCATTAATCCTTGCACTAAAGGCTGCTCTTGAATCAAAGCAGGTTCAGGATTACATCAAGAAGACTTATCCAGATGGATCTGTTGTAACAACAATTGATAAGCCAACAGATGGATATGATGCATCAATTGATTATGCAGCACTTTCTGGAAAGACAGTATCTTGTGCTGCAACTCCAGCACCACATGCAGAAATTCTCAACAATATAGTTAAAGATATTCTTGCAGCAAAGGGTATTACACTTAAGGTTGTTGAATACAACGACTACGTAATTCCAAACAAAGTTGTTGAAGATGGAGAAGTTGATTCTAACTACTTCCAGCATGATCCGTACCTTAACGACTTTAACAAAGAACAGGGTACACACCTTAAATCAATCTCTTGGATTCACTGCGAGCCAATGGGACTTTTCGGTGGAAAGCAAACTACACTTGATGCACTTAAATAATATTTGTAGAAATGATTGAAATAAAGAATTTATCAAAAACATTTACAACGCCAGAAGGCCAGGTTGAGGCCTTAAAGAATGTATCGCTGTCTATTGAAGACGGCGATATATTCGGCGTTATTGGAATGAGCGGCGCAGGAAAATCTACGCTCGTAAGATGCATAAATCTTCTTGAAAGACCATCAACGGGTGAGGTTATTGTTGACGGCGTTGATATGCTTAGCCTTGATGATAAAAAGCTAAGGGAAAAGCGCAGAGACATAACAATGATTTTCCAGGGCTTTAATCTTCTGATGCAAAGAACAAACCTTGATAATGTTTGCTTCCCGCTAGAGCTTGAAGGCGTAAAAAAAGCTGAGGTTGAAAGTAAGGCATTAGAACTATTAGATATAGTTGGTTTAAAGGATAAGGCAAATGCTTATCCGAGCCAGCTTTCTGGTGGTCAGCAGCAAAGAGTTGCTATTGCAAGAGCTCTTGCAACAAATCCTAAGGTTTTGCTTTGTGATGAGGCAACCTCGGCGCTCGATCCAAAAACAACAAATGAAATCTTAAGTCTAATTAAAGATATTAACGAAAGACTTGGTGTAACAGTCGTAATCATCACGCACTCAATGAGCGTTGTTGAAAATGCTTGCAAGCATGTTGCCATATTAGATAACGGAAGCGTTGTTGAAAGCGGCAATGTAAGTGATATATTCTCAAAGCCAAAAACTGCTGCGGCAAAAAGGCTGGTATTCCCAGAAGGTGTTGGGGATGAATCAGTTGTTGTCGGTAGAGAGGGTGAGAGATTTATTAGGCTCGTATTTAATGGGTCTGAAGATACTGGTAAGCCGCTTATTGCAACTATGGCTTTGGACAAAGGAATTGCAGCAAATATTGCTGCAGCGTCCACAAGAAATATTGGCCAAAAGATATTCAATAAGACTATCTGTAGACACTTATGCTGAAA
>JAKSSJ010000062.1 GCA_024403215.1 Clostridia bacterium | reverse complement strand
CTGGGTTATGCCTACATATTCAATCGGTGAATTTTTAATTGTCTGTGGTTTAATCTAAAGGAGAAACATTATGAAGTATTATCTTTACAATCCCCTCGCAAACAACGGTATCAAGCCAGAAGTAAAAGAGAATGTAGAGCTTATTGATGCTCTTGGACTTGATTATCCAAATTTTTTCGCTGGTCTTAATGGAGATGATGAGGTTGTTCTTTTAGGCGGTGATGGAACCCTTAACTATTTCATCAATGCTATGAACGGCTATACAATCAATAATAACGTTTATCTTCTTGGAAGTGGAACAGGCAATGACTTCTTTACAGACATAGGCCACAAGGCTGGTGAAGAGGTTTTGGTTAATAAATATCTAGAAAATCTTCCAACCGTCAAGGTTAATGGTCTTGAGAAAAAATTCATCAATAACATGGGCTTTGGAATTGACGGCTATTGCTGTGAGGTTGCAGATCAAATTAAGGATACAACTCCGAATGAGGAGATTAATTATACTAGCATTGCAATAAAGGGTCTTCTATTCCACTTTAAGCCTTGTCATGCTGATGTTACAGTAGACGGAAAGAGCTATTCCTTCGACCATGTTTGGATTGCTCCAACAATGAAGGGAAGATATTATGGTGGCGGAATGATGATGGCCCCAGATCAGGACAGATTATCTGATGTCCTCACTCTTGTAATCTATAAGAGCCCATCTAAGCTCAAGGCCCTTATGCAGTTCCCATCAATATTTAAGGGCACCCATGTTTCTAATAAGGATATGGTTAGTATCTTTACAGGAAAGCATATGCAGGTTAAGTTCTCTAGACCTTGTGCAGCTCAAATCGACGGCGAGACAGTGCTTAACGTAACTGAGTACGAGGCCTTTCTATAAATAAGACGAAAAACGCAGGCGTTTTTTAGAGCTTTTGTATATGGAAAAATGCCATAAAATTTGATAAAATATTAACATCGTTTAATAAGGAGTCATAAAATGAAAAAACTTAAAATTACAGATAAAACTCAATGTAAAGCCTGCCTGGCATGCGAAGTAGCTTGCTCAGAGGCATTTTATAAGGTATTTAATCCAGAGCTTTCCTGCATTAGAATTGAAGCCGGAAATAATGGCGAACCAGCACCTAAGCTTTGCGTACAGTGCGGTAAGTGCGAAAAGGCTTGCACACACGGCGCTATTAGCAAGAACGCAAAGGGCGTATATATGATAGACCAAAAGAAGTGCGTACAGTGCGGAGACTGCGTTGCTGCTTGCCCATTCCATGTAATGGTAAAGACAGTAGAGCCAGCTAAGGTTTCCAAGTGCATAGCATGCGGAATCTGCGCAAAGGCTTGCCCAATGGGCATTTTAGAGGTCGTAGAGGACTAAGAAAAGGCCTTTTAGAAGAGGCAAATTGCCTTGAAGATAGTCGATAATTGTTGTAAAATATTAGTGGATAAAAGTCGCTTTTTATCCACTATTTTAATATGTAAAAAAGAAAGGAATTAGCATGGGAAATAGAGCATTAGACACAATGAGAAAGCTAAGAAGTTATATTGCGGCCTATGAAAAGACATTAGAAGGCCAAAATATTGATGAGAGTTATGAGGACTTTTTTGAGTCATTAAGCACATTAAGCACTCTTCTTGAAAGGCTTTATAAACTTGACGAGCACAACAATCCTGTCAAGATGTCTGAGGATGATTTGACTCAGCTTCAGGCTTCTTATCTTACAGCAATTACGAATGGCCTTGCTGTTCTAAAAAAGGACAAGACAAGCAAGATTGAGAAAAAGCTCAATGCCAATATTTCAAATATTTTAGACATCGTAAGAAAAGATTATGATGTAATTGAGTCTGCAAATCTAAACGAGGATGTACCACTTCCTGTGCTTATTGACAGAGCAAGAAAGAGAGTACTTGAAGTAAACGCACCTGATATTAAAAAGGTTGGGGGTGCGCTTTCTAGCAGAATTCCAATTAAATTTACTGACCAATATGGAATAGAAAAAGAGGGCTTTGCATCAGAAATTCACCTTAAGGATGAGAATGCTGCAGCTTACCAGGATAGCCCTGATGGGACAGGAATAGAGAGCAGAAATTATGCTATGAGCCAGGTAGCAAAGCTTCTTGGACGCAGCAGGCTTCTTGCAAAGTCGGAACTTATGACCATTAAAGTTAATGGTGAAGAAAAAGAATATAACTTTATGGACACGGCTTACGGAAGCGACACGTCAAGGCCAAAAAAGGACGACCCTATTTACAAATGGTCATTAAAGGGCCAAAAGAAGGTGGGGGACGATTACGTTTCTGAGCATGCTATCTCTGGCAAGGCTTTAATGCAGCTTGCAGATATAGAGGTTTTAGATTTCATGTGTACTAACAAGGATAGACATGCTGGAAATCTGCTATACAAGTTTGATACCACAGATCCAGAGAATCCAGTACTTGACGAAGTTATTGGAATTGATAATGACCACTCCTTCCACACAAGAGCTGCTGGCTCTGGCGATACGAACACAACTTCGCTTGAGAACATTATGTTTATGAGCAGAAGCATGGCTGACACTATAATGACTCTAACAAAGCCAGAGTTTACTATTTTCCTTGCAGATGCAAAACTTTCCTCAGCTGAAATAGATGCTGCATATGAAAATGTTGAAAAGCTTAAAGCTAAGATTATTGAAAGTGATCAGCTCTATGCAGATACAGATGATCTTACTCAGCTTAAGGACGGCAAAATGAGGGTAATCCCTGATGATAAGTTTAATGAGCTTAATTATCAGCGTCTTAGAGAGATGAACGAAGGGTCCACTATTTATTCTAGAGTTTGGACTGCTGCATTTACAGCTGCAGATACATATGAGAAGAAGGAGAAAAACAATAAGTTTGGTAAGATGCAGATTCCATATAACGAAGCAAGGGTTATAAAAGAGCCTGTTAGAAGCGAGAGAGAAATCTTTAATGATAAAATTGCTTCATTTGAAAATCAGCTCGAGGCAAACAACCCATTCTTCCATATCAACACAGATTCATTTAAAAAGATGAAGAATGAGCTTGCGGCTCTTTCGACTGCATTATCGGGCGGAGAACTAAATGACGCTGATTTAAAGAAACAGCTTGTTAGCCTGTATAAAGCATCAGAAGCATATATCGAGGCTAAAAGGGATGTGCCATCAAGGGATTTTGGAAAGAACAGACTTGAGACAGCAAAGCAAATTAGAGACTTTACATATGAAAGGCTCGCAAAATATGCAAAACCAGAATACATAGTAAATGATGCGCTTGCTGAAAACTATGATGCATTTAAATTAAATATTAAAAATCTTGGAATGCGTGGCAGATTTTATAATCATGATAAAAAGGCCTATGATGACCATATGGCTAAAAGAGGAGAACCAGGATGGACTAATGCCCCACTGCTTTTGATTGGTTTGCAGGATAATGAAGAATATTTAAATAAAGCAAAGGAAAGTGTAAGAAAAGAGCTTTCAGAATTAATCTATATAAAGCTTCTTGATTGCAAGCATCTTGCTTCGGATGAGATTGCAAATAAAGTTAGTGGTACAAGTAGAATAGCTGGGGGATCAACAATCAGAGTTAATCCTGCGTTTAATGCTTATATCAGAGATATTGATGGCGAAAAGTTCTTTAATGATACAAAGAATATGAATGCTACAGAGTTTGCTAATTACGTTGTCGAGGGTTATCAGCAGGCAGTAGAAAAGGTTCGCGCGCAAGAGGCTAAAGAGCAGGAAAAGGGCGGAATAGAAATTGGCGGCCCAAACAAGTAGTTTGATTAAGCGGTTTGATTAAGTAGTTTGATTTATAAAAGGATGGGAACAAAATGGAAAATGAGAATGTAAATGCACAAGTAAATAAGGGAGATACAAAAGCTTACAGAGATAATATTTCAGCAAGACTTCAAGAGATTAAGGCTGCTGGAATACCTTTTATAGTCTTGGTTGAAGGCTGGGATACAGCTGGAAAGGGCTATTTAATCAATGAACTTATTAAAAGTATAGACCCAAGATTCTACAACGTTTATGTAGAGGGCGGCGGAGAAGGATTTGAGAGATATCCTTTCCTTTATAGATATTATCAATCTATGCCAGCAAACGGAACCTTCAGATTTATGGATGGAGGCTATATGGAAAGCACGGTTGATGATTGTCTTAAGGGAAAGCTTTCCAAAAAGCAGTATGAGGAAAGAATCCAGTCAATCAACAATTATGAAAGAACTCTTATTAACAACGGCTATGTAGTATTAAAGATGTTCCCCGATATTTCCGAGAAGGAACAAAAGAGCCGACTTGAAGAGCTTGCATCAAACAAGAAGTCTGCTTGGAGAGTAAAAAAGGCAGATCGTTTCCAGAACGCAAACTACAAGGCATTTAAGAAGAGCTACGAAACCTTCATGAAGGATACAAATGAATTCTCACAGTGGGTAATTTTAGATGCAAAGAAGCAATCAGAGCTTAAGTTTAACGCATTTAAGCTTCTCTCAGACACAATTGACAATGCTCTTGCAAACGGCAAGTTTATTGGTAAGCCTTACGAAGAAAAGTTTAAGATGGCTAAGACAGTTAAGCTTTCTGAAATTCCTCTTGATAAAACTATTTCTGATGAGGAATACGAGAAGAAGCTTGATGAGCTTGGAGAAAGAATTCACGAGCTTAGTTATCAGATTTATAAAAAGAAGATTCCATTTATTCTTGCATTTGAAGGCTGGGATGCTGCAGGAAAGGGTGGCGCTATTAAGCGTATTGCTTATCCTTTAGACCCAAGAGACTTCGAGGTAATTCCAGTTGCTTCTCCACAGCCATATGAAAAAGCAAGACACTTCCTTTGGAGATTCTATGTAAAGCTTCCAAAGACAGGCCACATCCATATCTTTGATAGAACCTGGTATGGCAGAGTTATGGTTGAAAGACTTGAAGGCTTCTGCGCAGAGGATGACTGGAAGAGAGCATATAACGAAATCAATGAGTTCGAAAAAGAGCTCACAGATTATGGCGCTGTAATCTTAAAATTCTGGATGCAGAGTGATAAGGAAAGGGCAAAAACGTGGCACAGAACAAAGAGGCA
>JAKSSJ010000061.1 GCA_024403215.1 Clostridia bacterium | reverse complement strand
CGAGGCTAAAAAAGCAAAAGAACTTGCAAGAAACCATGGCAAGCAAAAGAAGAGTTCTCCAGCTAAAGAAGCTTGGAAGAGACTTATCAGAAATAAACTCGCAGTTGTCGGAATGGTTATTATAATACTGCTCTTATTACTCGCAGTATTTGCACCTTATGTAATTCCACATGGATATGATGTACAAGACTATGATCATCTTCTTCAAAAGCCTTGCGCAGAGTTCCCATTTGGTACTGATAACTTTGGTAGAGATATTTTCTCAAGAGTACTCTACGGAACAAGAATTTCAATTCCTATTGGATTCTTATGCGTAATCGTTGCATTTGCAATTGGTGGTACTTTAGGTGCTGTCGCTGCATACTGCGGTGGTAAAGTAGATAACATAATCATGAGAATAATGGATATCTTCCAATCCATCCCATCAATGCTTCTTGCAATTGCAGTATCTGCAACATTGGGCGGAGGTATTAGAAACCTTGTAATTGCTATTGCAGTTTCTACAATGCCAGCAAGAGCCAGAGTTGTAAGAGCTTCAATTCTTACAGTAAAGAGAAACGACTATATTGAATCCGCAAAGGCTATGGGTGCAAGCTCAAGAAGACAGCTTCTTAAGTACATGCTTCCAAACGCAATTGGTCCTATTCTTACAGCCGTTACATTCTCTGTTGCTACAGCAATTCTTACTGTATCATCACTTAGCTACATTGGTCTTGGTATTCCAGAACCACTTCCAGAATGGGGCGCTATGCTTGCAGGAGGTAAGGCTTATCTTTCCTCAGCACCATACATCCTCATCTTCCCTGGTGTTGCAGTAATGATCACAGTACTTGCACTGAACATGTTTGGTGATGGTTTAAGAGATGCTCTTGACCCACGTCTTAAGTAAAGGAGGTACAGATGATGAGTGAAGAAAGAACACCTGTACTCGAGCTTAAGAACTTAGTAGTACATTATGAAACTCAAGATGGTGTTGCAGAAGCCGTAAACAACATCAGCTTTAAAGTTTATGAATCAGAAACACTTGGACTTGTAGGTGAAACAGGTGCAGGAAAGACAACTATTGCTTTAACAACAATGGGTCTTCTTCCACAGGCTGGTCACGTAATCCAAGGTGAAGTTCTTCTTGATGGTGAAAACATTGTTACAACATCAAGAAAGAAAAGAGATATTAAAAAGAACGACGTAATGATGAGAAGGTACCGTGGTGGTACTATGGGTATGATTTTCCAAGACCCAATGTCCGCACTTAACCCTGTAATCTACGTTGGAGACCAAATTGCAGAAGTAGTATTACTTCACAATAAGGTTACAAAAGAAGAAGCTAAACAACGTGCCATTGAGATGATGGAAACAGTAGGTATTCCAGGCGCAAGATATAACGAATACCCACACCAGTTCTCAGGTGGTATGAAACAAAGAATTGTTATTGCTATGGCACTTGCCTGCAACCCAAGACTTCTTATTGCAGACGAACCAACAACAGCACTTGACGTAACAATTCAGGCTCAGGTACTAGACCTTATGAGAGAGCTTCAGAAGAAGTTCAACACAGCAACACTTATGATTACACATGACCTTGGTGTTGTTGCAGAAGTTTGCGATAAGGTTGCAGTAATTTACGCAGGAGAAGTTGTAGAGTATGGTACAGCAGAACATATCTTCAATAATCCAAAGCATCCATATACACTTGCATTATTTAATGCACTTCCAAGCCTTGATAAGAAGGTAGATAGACTTAATTCAATTGAAGGTCTTGTAACAGACCCAATGAATCTTCCAACGCACTGCTCATTCTGCGATAGATGTCCAGAAAGACAGGATTGCTGCAAGATTGTTGATCCAGTTACAGTTGAAGTTGAACCAGGTCACCTTGTAAAGTGCGTTAAATATATGAAGCAAGAAGACATTGATGCACAGCTTAAAGCAAAAGCAGAGGAAGGGGAGGTAAAGTAAAATGGCTGATGAATTACTTCAAATAGAACATCTTAAAAAATACTTTATGGTTCCTGACGGAATGCTTCATGCTGTAGATGATGTATCACTTACACTTGATAAGGGAGAAACATTAGGTGTTGTAGGAGAATCAGGTTGCGGTAAGTCCACACTTGGTAAGACTATTCTTCACCTTACATCTCCAACAAGTGGAAAGATGGTTTTCGATGGAGAAGATATTTCAAAGATTGACCAAAAGAAATTCTTTGAACTTCGTCCAAAGATGCAGATGATTTTCCAAGATCCTCTTTCTTCTTTAAACCCAAGAATGAGCGTTAGCCAGCAGATTGCTGAGCCACTTCTTATTCATAACGTTTACAAAGGAGATAAGGAAGCATTAAATAAGAGAGTTGCAGAACTCATGGATACAGTAGGTCTTGCATCAAGACTTGCAGAAACATATCCACACGAGCTTGATGGTGGTAGAAGACAAAGAATTGGTGTTGCAAGAGCTCTTGCTCTTAATCCAAAGATGATTATTTGCGACGAGCCAGTATCTGCCCTCGATGTACTTATTCAGGCTCAGATTCTTAACCTTCTCCAAGATCTTCAGAAAGAACTTGGTATGGCATATATCTTTATTACTCACGATCTGTCAGTAGTAAGACATATTTCAGACCACATTTCTGTAATGTATCTTGGTCAGATGATTGAGAAGGCTCCAACAGATGAATTGTTTGAGCACACATGGCATCCATACACAAAGGCACTTCTTTCTGCTATTCCAATTCCTTCTATCAAGGAAAAGAAGCAGAGAATGTTATTAAAAGGAGAACTTGCTTCCCCAATTAATCCACCTGATGCTTGCAGATTTGCAGTAAGATGTCCATATGCAACAGAAGAGTGCTTCAACGGCACTCCACAACTTGAAGAGCTTGCACCAAATCACTTTGTTGCATGCAAGAGAGTTAAAGAATTAAACAACCTCTAATCAGGTTGTTCCGAATTACGTCTGAGTTTTAGCGGGTCGGCCTTAAGTACTTTAGTCATGTACCTATAGGTTGTACAGCTGAAACGCAGACGTTCTTCAAGATTAGGGTTTCCTAGCTGGCAGCCCATAACTTGTTCAATCTTGTCCAGCTTATTTCTTAAAGTATTTCTATGAATGAATAATGCATCAGAAGTTTCTTTAAGATTACAATTATGCAATAGGTAACAATCGAGTACTGATAGCAGGTTGTCATTATGCCTTGCATCGTGCTCAAGAAGTGATACGGCTTCGTTGTTCATGAGGTGAATTGGATTTCTTGTGTGCATGCCTCTGTTTGCTGCTTCCAATGCCAATTCAACAAGCTGATACATTGCATAATCTTCGTAGTAATAGATTCTTTCCTTAGGATCTATTTCTATACCGTAGTTAATACCAGCCATGATTTGGCTATATACTGCAGGTATTGAAACAAGGTGTCCGCAAATATTGCCAACACCAAAGTAACCATCATACTGTTCAAGTAGTGGTCTTATTGCTTCTTCATTTACTTTAAAGTTTGGATTTTTATTTGCATTTCTATCCAAGATTACAATTGCATCTGAATAAGTTGCAGTGTAAGAGGAAGGGAAGATCTGCTGCATAGTAGATAATAAATAATTCCAAGCAATAGAACCCGTATGAGTTGTGCTGTTAAAGCGCAGTGCATACAGTCTAAAATATGAAGAAGTATCAAGGTTGTTTTTAACCAGATATTTTTTTATTTCATCAGAGTCTGTTACTCTTGAATCAAGAATGTCTGTTAAAAGATTCTGAAAGGCGTTATTAAGAAACAGCTCGCCAGGCTTGGTAGGCTTTTGGTTAACTGTTCTATGATAACAATCCTGAGTCAGATTATATAAAGGAATTAAATCTAAATTTGTTTCTATAAGGAACAGCTGCTCTGGAATAGGATTCTTGTCATTAAAGAATTCGCATCTGCCGGCGCTAACTACGCAAATAGGTTTTGCTATCTCGCTATCCTTTGATAGCACAGCTTTTAAATCATTTGCTTTTCCAACGTAAAGATAACCATCATGAATATGATCCTTTTTATCAAGCAGTTTTATGCCTCTTGATAAATACGAAACAGGATCCTTGCTTGGATGGGTATTTACGAGATTCTTATTTAGATGCTGCATTAGAGCAGAAGGAATGTAACTATTCATAGTACATACATTTTAATATAGAGAGGAGAGTGAATGCAAGTGGGAATTAGAACTTGCGCTATGGCATCAGAAGCCTTCAAAAAGCTTAAAAATGCCTACGAAAACAGGGAAGAATATGCAGTTTCCTGCAAAAAAGCTGAAAAAAAGGTAATTGCAGCCCTTGGAACTGACGTTCCAGAGGAGCTTTGTCTTGCTGCTGGTATGGCCCAAATAAAGGTTTATGCTGATGAGGAAAAAGAGCTTGTACTTACAAATAAGTACCTTGAATATGCTTTCGACCCAGTAATTCGTTCAACATTTGAGAAATTAATTGATGGTACCTATGGCGATTTATCAGATGCTATTGTTGTTTCAAACAGCACAGACGTTGTAATTCGTACTTTCCTCTATCTTAGAGAGCTCAAAAGAGTAGAACCAGAAAGAAATATTCCAGACATTGCATTTATCGATTGGCTCTTTACAAGAAATAGAATGCACCAGGATAGAAATGAGCTCACACTTAAAATTTTCTGGGAGCAGCTCGAGAAGTGGGCAGGACGTAAGATTACTAATGAAGATCTTCTTGCTGCTGCAAAAGTTTGCAATGAAAACAAGGCAGCACTTAGAAAGCTGCAAGAGCTTAGAAATGAAAATAAGATTACAGGATCTGAGGCAATGGTTGCTATTGGTTCTGGATTCTTTATGAATAAAGAAGAACACACAAAGCTTGTTAATGATCTTTATGAAGACGCTAAGTCTTGGCCAGAGACTGGTCTTAAGAAGGTCTTCCTTACAGGTTCAAATCAGGAGAACACAAAGCTTTATGAAAAGATTGAAGCTGCTGGCATGAATGTTGTATCAGAAGATCATGATTGGGGTGCAAGAGTTTATGATAGAGATTTCAATCTTGATTACACACCAATTAGAGGACTTGTTGATTGCTATATGCTTAGGGAGTTCTCAAGCAAGAAGGCCTTTGTTAGCCAGAGAGTTGATGCTCTTAATAGAGAGGTTGATTCCTGCAAAGCAAACGGCGTAATCTTCTACACAAATATTTATGAAGAAGCTGCAAGCTGGGATTATCCTTCTCAAAAGGAAAGCTTAGAAAGCAGAGATATTAAAACATTAGGACTTTTCAAGATGCAGTGGCCAGTTGAAAAGAACGAAACACTTGAAGAAAAATTATCCGCATTTGCCAAGGAGATAAAGTAATGGGTGAGAATATTAAAGAACAATCAAAATCATCAGCTGTCAAAAAACTTAAGGCAACTGCAGAAGCATCTGCACATCAAAAAGAATGGTTTGCAGATTTAAAAAAGAGAGTAGAGG
>JAKSSJ010000060.1 GCA_024403215.1 Clostridia bacterium | reverse complement strand
TCAATTGCAGGCTCTGCTAAAGGCTTCATCTTTACAAACCACTGTTCTGAAATTCTTGGTTCAACAACATTGTGGCATCTATAGCAAATTCCTGTTGGAATAGTAAGGTCATCTGTTTTAACAAGATAGCCTGCAGCATCAAGGTCTGCAACCCAAGCTTTTCTGCATTCATATCTATCCATGCCTTGATACTTTCCAGCAAGCTCTGTCATCTTAGCTTCTTCATCTAAGCATTCAAGAACAGGGAGATTATTTCTTTGTCCTACTTCAAAGTCGTTAGGATCTGCGGATGGTGTAATCTTTACAGCACCAGTTCCTTTTGCTGGATCTGGATATGGGTCTGCAATGATAGGAATTTCTCTTCCAACCAAAGGAAGCATTACAGTTTTTCCAACAAGGGCTTTATATCTTTCGTCATCAGGATTTACTGCAATAGCAACATCGGCAAACATAGTTTCAGGACGAGATGTTGCAACTGTAATTCCGTCGCAATCTTTTCCTGGATACTTAAAGTACCAATACTTACCCTGCTTATCCTCGTGCTCTACTTCAATATCAGAAAGAGCAGATTTGCAAACTGGACACCAGTTGATAAGGCGGCTTCCCTTATAGATGAGGCCCTTGTTATAGAGCTTAATGAAATGCTCCTTAACCGCATTGTTGCAGCCCTCATCCATAGTAAATCTAGAGCGTTCCCAATCACAGCTTGCGCCCATCTTTCTTTGCTGAGTTGTAATTCTATTTCCGTACTCTTCCTTCCAAGCCCAGGCACGCTTTAAGAATTCTTCGCGTCCAAGCTCTTCCTTGGTTTTTCCTTCTTCTTTTTTAATTTTATCTACAACCTTAACTTCTGTTGCAATTGATGCATGGTCTGTTCCAGGAAGCCACAGAGTATCATAACCCTGCATTCTCTTAAATCTTGTGAGCACGTCCTGAAGAGAAAGGTCCATTGCATGTCCCATGTGAAGCTGACCTGTAATGTTTGGAGGTGGCATTACAATTGTGAAAGGCTTTTTATCCTCCTTCATTTCAGGCCTAAAGGCTCCGGAGCTTTCCCACTCCTTATAAATTCGATCCTCAAATGCTTTAGGATCATAAGTTTTTGCTAAATTCTTTTCCATGTCTTCTCCTTTAGATTCTGTACTAACCTCGCTATACCAGTTCAGCTCGGTATCAGATTCTTTGTTTGTATTTTAGAATGATTAACATATTCATATATTATATCACAATATATAATAGAGAAAGTGAAAAATATTCATACAAAAACTGCCAAAAAATAAGCTAAAAATTACCATTTTTTGCAAAACAAAAGGCTGGACCCAAAGGTCCAGCCCATAACTTACATTTAGCTTAAAGCCTCACACTCTATTGCTTCTTTTCTGCCTCATATTTTGGAATTTCTACCTCGTAGAACTCGTTCTTAGCTTTTACTACCTTGCCCGAAAGAACAACTAGTGCAATGAGGTTTGGAATAATGATTATTCCGTTGCAGGTATCTGCAAGATCCCAAACTATACCTAAGGTGCTATATGATCCAATGATAATAAAGATTATCCAAATAATCTTTACTAGAATTTTACCCTTGCTACCAAAGAGGTAAATCCAGCCCTTTTCCATGTAGTTATAGAAAGTGATAAGGCAAGAAAAACCAAACAGTATTGATGCACCAAGAACAACAAAGTGTCCCCAGTTTCCTGGAAGAAGCTCTCTAAAAGCTCCCATTGTAAGTGCAACACCATCAAGGTCTGTGGTCCAAAGTCCAGAAAGAACAATAGAAAGACCTGTTACTGTGCACACAATAATTGTATCAACAAATACTTCTAAAGGTCCCCATAATGCCTGCTTCATTGGGTTATCTACCTTTGCTGCAGAATGTGTTACAGCAGCAGATCCAACTCCAGCTTCATTTGAGAAAATACCTCTTGCCATTCCATAACGCATTACCTGCATTACCCCAATTCCTGCAGCTCCGCCTAAAACAGACTGAGGATTGAATGCAGCCTTTACAATAGTTCCTATTGCTGCTGGAACAGCTGTGATATTTAAAACAATAATTAAAAGTCCGCAGAGCAGATAAGCACCAGCCATAAATGGTGATAATAATCCGCATACCTCGCCTATTCTTGTGATACCACCAAAGATTACTATTGCAGTTACTATCGCAAGAATAATACCAGTAATGATTGGAGCAACACCGCAGGTTTCCTCCACTGCACCAGCAATGGTATTAGTATCAACTACTGCGGAAATTACAACACTAAAGAATAAGAACAAGACGGCAACAATTTTTCCGAGCCACTTTGCATTAAGACCTGCTCCAATATAGTACATTGGTCCACCAACAAGGCTTCCATCTTCGGCTTTCTTTCTGTAAGAAACACCAAGGAATATTTCAGCAAATTTCGTTGCCATTCCAACAAGGGCCGCAATGATCATCCAAAATAAAGCCCCAGGTCCGCCGCTTGCTATAGCAGTTGCAACTCCAGCAATATTGCCCGAGCCAACTACAGCCGACACCGAAGCCATTGCAGCTTGGAAAGAACTAATCTCTCCTTCCCCTGCATCAGATGCTTCCTTCTTAGCATCTTTAAACGCCTTAACATAAGTATTTTTAATCAGAAATCCCCAATTCCTAAACTGTACGCCCTTAAGACGAATAGTTAAAAATAGGCCAACACCCATGATGAGAATGATTGCTGGGGCACCCCAGACAAAATCATTAATCGCACCGTTGACAGTTGCAATTACGTCCATCTTATCTCCTTTTCACATGTAAAATTAATTGCGTGCAAAAAACTATGTCAATGCAAGTATAAACAAGCATTGACATAATTAAAAGCATTATTTTCCCCTGGGGTTGTTAAGTTTTTAACAATCTCCTCGACCCCATTAGCCTACTTGAAATTTCAAGACCCGTAAGGGTTGATATTTGAGCATTTTTGACTTAATCGTCGATGATTAAAAGTGTATCTAAGCTTGGGTCTGAAGGGCCCTGAAGATGGGCTTTTCTTGCCTTATATTCTGTTAAATATTCCCAAACTTCTTCCGACATTCTCTCTCCGTTATAGATAACTGGAATGCCTGGTGGATAAGGAGCAATCATTTCTGCAGAAATTTTACCCTTGCAATCCTTCCAATCAACTCTTCTATTCTTGCCAAAGTATGCTTCTCTTGGACTGATGACGTATTCTGGATGAGGCGGAAGTGGAAGAGCCTTTGGAAGCTCTTTTCCATCCTTAAAGCGCTTTGCAATATCCGAAAGAGCATCAACAAGGTGATCTAAATCTTCCTTTTGATTTGCAAATGTAACAATGGCTAAGCTGTCATGATAATTTGCTTGCTCCATATCGATGTTATATTCATCAAAGAGCATCTTCTTAAGATCAAAGCCTGTAATACCTATTGGCGCTGCGGTGATTGTAAGACGAGTCTCATCTAAATCATTAATTCCAGCATTACCAATAATCTCTCTGCCTGCGCACATAATGCCAGGTATTTTATTTATTCTCTCTCTTGCATCCTGAGCCAAAGAAAGAGCCTCATCTATCATTTTGCTTCCTCTTTGAGCCATGTCATGTCTTGCCATATCAAGAGAGGTTAACAATAGATATGATGGACTTGTACTTTGAACAAGGTGAAGATTTGCTTCAAGGTGATTTCTATCAACAAGATTACTCTTAACGTGAAGCATAGAGCTTTGCCCAAAGGATCCTGTAACCTTATGAATGCTTTGGCAAACAATATCTGCACCTGCAGCAAGACCTCCAACAGGGAGTCTATCAGAAAAATAGCAATGAGCTCCATGAGCTTCATCAACTATGAGCATTGCATCATGCCTATGGCAAACCTCTGCGAGCCCCTTTATATCCGAAGTAACTCCAAAATATGTTGGACTTACTACCATAAGGCCCTTGCAGTCAGGATTTTTCTCAAACATTTCTTCTGCCTGCGCTGGAGTAATTCCGCCATGAAGTCCCCATGTTGGTTCAAGCCCAGGCATAATATAAACAGGGTTTCCTCCGCCTAGGATAAGGCCCATTAAAGCGGACTTATGAGCATTTCTTGGAATGGCCATTTTTCTTCCGCCACCGCAGCAGGTCATAACCGCTGTCTCATTTCCGCAGGTGGTACCGTTAACCAAAAAGTGAGTATAGTCTGCGCCCCAAAGCTCGGCTGCAAGCTCTTCTGCTTCTTTTATTGCTCCTGACGCATTGTGAAGATCATCAGTTAATGGGGTTTCCGTCAAATCGAATCCAAAGATTCCATCACCAACAGCTTCTCTAAACAGTGGGTCTATTCCGTTTTCGTACCTATGACCTGGAATCCTGAAATACGATGGACGTCTTTGGTCATACTCTCTTATTGCGCTAAAAAGCGGAGTCTTATTTTGATCCATTAGCCTTGATCCTCCTTTTCATATTGCCACTATTTTACCATATTGCTTGAAAAATTGGGATATAAATAGTAGAATATCGGCGTTATGGATAAATTTAAGAAGCAAATAATTGCATTAATTTTGGCACTTATAGTGCTAGTAGCCTTTATGATGGCTACACCAAGCGAAGCACTTTCCAAGGAAGCTCTAACAGTACTTGGAATTTTCTTTGCGTCTCTTATCATGTGGATAGGAGTATCAATTGACTGGCCGAGCCTTATAACCATTTTCCTGGTTGCAATTTTAACCTCGTATGGCTTTACCTCGACCCTTTCAAAAACATTCGGAAACTCTACAGTGGCCTTCCTGATGTTTACCTTCATGCTCGTGTATCCACTATCTCAAACGAATTTCGTTAGGAGAACAACCATTGCATTCATCACAAACAAGATTGCAAGCAAGGGCCCATGGCACTTTGTTTCCTTCCTGTTTGCAGCAGAGATGATACTTGGACTTTTCATCTCTCCATCTGTTTTGTTTGTTGCCTTTGTTCCTTTCCTTGAAGATATTTATAATGTCCTCGGGCTTGAAAAGGGCAGCAGATCTGCAAATATGATAATGCTTGGTTCTGTCTTTACTATTGGACTTTCATCTGGCATGACACCTATTGGCCATGTTTGGCCAACTCTTGCTATGGGCTATTACGCTAGTGCATATAACCAATCTATTAATAGCTTCCAGTTCATGGCCATGGGAATCCCAACAGGAGTAGTAATTTTAGTACTCATGATACTGATGTTTAAGTTCATCTTTAGACCATCAGATATAAGCGCTATAGACCCAAAGAAGGCTCTGAGCCTTAAAGGCAGCGTTCCTAAGGCAGATGCAAAAGAGAAATTCATTCTCTTTGTAATGCTATTTGTTGTAGTTCTTTGGATAGGGCCAAGCTTTTTCAAAAACAGCCTCCCAGATTTATATTCAAAGATTAACGGCATGACTACAGCTATGCCTCCTCTTCTTGGTTGCATACTCTTATTCGTTGCAAGATTTGATGGCAAGCAGGTTCTAAACTTTAGAGACGCTATGACCGAGGGTGTTATGTGGGGCGGAATCTTTATGACAGGAGCAGCAACATTAATTGGTG
>JAKSSJ010000006.1 GCA_024403215.1 Clostridia bacterium | reverse complement strand
CCATCTTCAAGCTTAAAGGGAAGCCGGATATCCTCAGGAACATGAAAGATTGAAAACTTACCAAAAAGAAACGGCGCAGCCGAAATGAAAAAATCCCTGTAGATATCTGCAAGATGCTTTAAGGCATTTGGCGTTGTGGTCGGCCTAAAGAATTCCAGATCTCCCCAAGAATCCAGGGTAACCGCAAAGACTTTTTGAATTTCGTCTTCTTCTCTTTTGTAAAGCTTAAGCTGCGAATCCATTATTCCTCCTGAAGAAAATCAGATATCTTACATCTAAATTATATGTCGATTCTGGATTTAACAACCTGGGCAATGCCGCCGCCGATTAAAGCGGTCACAAGCTGCGGCACGCTGAACATAACAGAGATTGCAGCAGCCTTCGCCTCAGGAAGCCCCAGGCTTGGCACAACCAGCTTAACGACTAATACATATAATAATCCTGCTTTAACCAAAGCCGCAAGTGCGGTGCAAAGAACGGACCTTGAAAGGCTTTTGCCCATTAAGAGATGGGTGATAACAATGAAGCGGATATTACCAAGAGCCACGCACGGTACGATTGGCAAAAATGCCGGCCCAATCCCGAGCAGGTACGCGATAAACGGCGATACAAAGCCTGCCACAAGGCTCCCCGGCAGACTGCACTTCATTGCAGCCATAGCAAGCACCAGGTTTACCGCAGAACCGGTAACCAGCTGGCCGAAGCTCTTTGTCAAAAACTGCACCATTACAAGGAGCGCCAGAAACAGCCCCGACAGTGCCAGATTCTTTGTTTTGTTTGCATTTTTCATGAAAGAGCCACCTCTTTCAAAAGACTGACGGCATGCCCGTCATACCTAAAAAGTTGTCAGTGGGGATTGTCCCCACTGACAATTTTTCGTTTATTATTCTTTTATTCTGAACGGTTTTCTGCCTTCGTACGTTGTATGAAGTAATTCGTGAGCAAGATGGCTATTTGGTTCTCCAAGGAATTTTTCATACAGTTCTTTGACCTGTGGATTGTTGTGTGATTGGCGAATCTTTTGCCTTTCATCCTCTGAGTAAAGCGCTTTTGCTCTCTTTTCTCTATAGGTATCGACTATATCATTATCTTCGTTAGGAAGGAATGCATGTCTTACATAAGACTGACCGCCGCCGTTTATGCAGCCTCCCGGACAGCCCATGATTTCTATGAAATGATATCTGGAATTACCTTCCCTGATTTGATCAAGGAGAACTTTTGCATTTGCCATACCTGAGCAAACAGCAACATTAACATCCATTCCAGCCATGTTCACAGTGGCCTCTTTTATTCCTTCAAGTCCACGAACAGCTTCGAAATTGATTGCATCATATTCCTTTCCTTCAAGAACAAAATATGCTGTTCTCAAGGCAGCCTCCATAACGCCTCCAGTTACTCCAAAGATTACAGCAGCACCTGTGTAGTCGCCCATTATATCAGGATCAAACTCTTCATCAGGGAGCTTGTTAAAGATGATGCCAGAGCGCTTAATCATATCTCCTAGCTCTCTTGTTGTGAGAACTGCATCAACATCTTTAAGTCCATTGGTTACAAGCTGTGGGCGCTCTTTTTCATACTTCTTGGCTGTGCAAGGCATTATTGAAACAACAAATATATCCTTTGGGTCATAACCCTTTTGTTGTGCATAATATGTCTTCAGGATTGCACCTTGCATTTCGTGAGGAGATTTGCAGGAAGAAAGATTATCAAGCAAATCATGATAATATGTTTCCGCATAGTTTATCCAGCCTGGTGAACAAGATGTAATCATCGGAAGCTTTCCACCATTTTTGATTCTTCCTATAAGTTCAAATCCTTCTTCCATAATGGTAAGGTCTGCAGCGAAGTTTGTATCATAAACCTTTTCAAATCCAAGCCTTCTTAATGCCGCAACCATCTTGCCGGTAACTGGTGTGCCTACCGTAAGTCCAAACTCCTCACCAAGCGAAGCTCTTACCGCAGGAGCTGTCTGTACGATTACATGCTTTCCCGCAGACATTGCAGAATATACAAGATCCTCTTCTCTTTTCTCCATCAACGCGCCTGTTGGACAAACGCTTACACACTGTCCACACATAATGCACGGAGATTCAGCAAAGGAAATATTGCCTGCAGGTGCAACTATAGTTTTAAAACCTCTCTTTTCAAAACCCAAAACCCCGTTGCCATGGGCACTTTTGCAGCGAGCAATACATCTGCCACAAAGTATACACTTTGATGAATCTCTTACTATGGATGGTGTAAGGTCATCATAGAAGGTCTCAGTCTTTTCGCCATTGAACATATTCTCTCTGGCGCCTGTAAGCTTTGCTACATACAGAAGTTCACACTTACCGTTTTTGTGGCATTGCTGGCAGTTCTGTGAATGGTTTGAAAGAAGAAGCTCCACACTGGTTCTTCTTGCTTTGATAGCTTTTGGCGAAGAAATGATAACTTCCATACCTTCGTTAACAGGATATACGCAGGAAGCAACCAGTCCTCTTGCACCCTTTACTTCAACAAGGCAAACTCTGCAGGAGCCCTGATTGCACTCGCCGTGATTGTATGAACAAAGTGAAGGGATCTCATATCCGCATGCTCTTGCAGCTTCAAGGATAGTGGTTCCTTCCTCTACCTGGTAAGGCACGCCTTCGATTTTAATATTTACTAAACTCATGTCTTACCTCCTCTACTTCTTGCTTATTGCATCAAACTTGCAGGTTGCAATGCACATGCCACATTTTACGCACTTTGTTTGGTCAATCTCAAATACAGTCTTGCCTGGATCGCCATGGATGGCCTCAACCGGACATTTTCTGGAGCATGCTGAACATTTCTTGCATGCCTCCGGATTGATTTCATAATGAATTAAATCCTTGCAGACACCTGCCGGACATTTTTTATCAACAATATGCGCAATATACTCATCTTTGAAATGAGCAATTGTGGATTTAATAGGATTTGCCGAGGTCTGACCAAGAGCACAAAGTGAATTATTTTGACAAGCCTCTGCTATTTCTTCAAGCTCGTCAAAATCTTTCATAGTGCCCTTACCTGATGTAATTCTTTCAAGAATCTCCATCATGCGCTTTGTACCTATTCTGCAAGGCGAACACTTTCCACAAGACTCATCGCAAATAAATCCCATGTAGAACTTAGCCACATCCACCATACAGTTGTCTTCGTCCATAACGATAGCACCGCCAGATCCCATCATGGAACCGAGGCGTACCATGTTATCAAAGTCTATAGGTTCATCAAGGTATTCTTCAGTAAGGCATCCGCCAGATGGACCGCCGGTCTGAATAGCCTTGAACTTTTTATCATTTTGGATACCACCACCGATATCATAAATCAATTCTCTTAGAGTCATGCCCATAGGAATTTCAACAAGACCTACATTCTTTACCTTTCCGCCAAGACAAAATACCTTGGTTCCTTTGCTCTTTTCGGTTCCATAGCATGTGAATGCATCAAGACCTTCACGGAGAATATACGGAACTGTTGCCAAAGTTTCTACATTGTTTACGATTGTAGGCTTCTGCCAAAGACCAGAAATTGCTGGGAATGGCGGTCTTGGACGAGGCATACCGCGCTGACCCATTATTGAATTCAGCAGAGCTGTTTCTTCACCACAAACAAAAGCGCCCGCACCAAGTCTTACATGAGCATGGAACGAAAATCCGCTACCCAGGATATTATCACCAAGAAGGCCTAACTCCTCTGCCTTTGCTATAGTTGCTCTAATTCTTGCAACAGCTGTCGGGTATTCGGCCCTAATGTAGAAGTAACCTTCGGATGCACCTATCGCATAACCCGCAATAGCCATACCTTCAATTACTGCAAGAGGATTATCCTCAAGAACGCTTCTGTCCATGAATGCGCCTGGATCTCCCTCATCGCCGTTGCAGACAACATATTTTTCATCACTGTTCTGATTAAGAGCAAACTGCCACTTTTTGCCGGTTGGGAATCCACCGCCGCCCCTACCTCTAAGACCCGAGGCAAGTATCATATCAACAACTTCCTGAGGAGTCATTGTAAGAGCCTTAAGCAAACCTTGATATCCGCCGCAGCCCAAAGCTTCCTCAATCTTATTCGGATCGATTACACCGCAACCATGTAGAGCAATTCTTTTTTGCTTTTGATAATACGGAATGTCTTCGAGCTTAGAAATCTTATTACCCGTTTTCGGATCTTCATAAAGAAGTCTTTCAACAGTTTCTCCACCAAGAAGGTCCTTTTCGACAACCTCTTCGATATCCTCGACCTTTACCATCCGGTATAGCCTGTCCTCTGGATATATTCTGATGAAAGGTCCTTGTGAGCACATGCCAAAACATCCGACCCGTCTGATGACTACCTTGTCGGATATGCCGTGCTTTTCTATGAGTTTTTCAAGGGACTCTTTTAAATTTAAAGTACCAGCAGCAAGACAACCTGTCCCGCCACAAAGCATCACATATCTTTTTCCGTCTTTGCCGTTGAATTTTTCATCCAGAGCAGCTGTATATTTCGCAATGTCCAATCTGAGTTCATCAGTATTTTTATACATTGTTTTCAGCCTCCTCTCTGTATTGTGCAATTATTCCAGGAACATCTCCAACCTGAACTCTTGCAAATATTTTTCCGTTAATCGTAACAGCAGGCGCAGCCGCACACGCACCGATGCATCTTAAAGCATCAATGGTAAACAATGCGTCATCTGTTGTCTGTCCAGGGCGGATGCCAAGGATTTCGCAAAACTGATCAATAATTTGTTGCGCACCCTTTACATAGCATGCAGTTCCCAGACAACAGCCGATAACATATTTTCCTTTAGGGGTTAGGGAGAAGAACGAATAGAATGTTACAACACCATAGATTTCGGCAACTGAAATGCCTGTTTTCTTTGATACTATCTCCTGAACATCCAGAGGAACATAGCCGAATTCCTTTTGTATATCAGAAAGTATCATGATAAGAGGTGTTTTTTCACCGGCATACATATCACAGATTTCTTCAATTCTGCGATATGCCGCCTCGTTTATCTTTGACATACCATAGCTCCTTTCACTTTGACAAAAAATTAACATAGTATGATTATACAATATTATTAAATTTTTTTGTAGGAAATTATGAAATTTTATTATCTTTTTTGATAGTTCTCATAAGCAAATTCAAAGATTTAACCCCATCCTCAATAAGTTCTTCTCTGCGCAACACGCTAATATTCCACTGTTTGTATCCATTTGCTCAAAAATTAAAAACCGCAACCCATTGAAATTTCGGCGGATTGCGGCGATGTGTGTACTATTCCCATTCGTCCTTTTCAAACGTCTCTTAAACAGATTCGTTTATGGGAATTATCTCACGTTATTCAGATTGCCTCCATTATTCAGATGGTATGGGCTATCTGACTTTTTGTTGTCAAAATGTTGTCAGCTTGCTTTTAATTTGCTAAGCTCTTCCTTAAGCTTTTTTGAGGCTTTGGTTTCATCTATCCTGTGGTCAACAAGTGCGCCTTTCAATAAATCTTTTATTTCTCCAGCAGCATATCGAATAATGTATTTCTCACCATCGGGATCTGTTCTCACAATCGATTGATATACTTTCATGCAATCGACCAATTTTTCTACAGTAATGTTGAGAATGTCATAATGAGTATCTTGCAGGTCTGGTATAGCTATATCTTGACCGGCGTAGGTCTGTTGGAACTCGAGTGCATTGTCTGAAAGTAATTGAGTATCTATAACTATGAAATCCATTTTTGATATTTCAGATGAAGTAACAGCAATCGCAAGCACTGCATTACCTAAATCATCGAGAGAATCAATTATCCATGTAGATAGCGTTCCATTTTTTGTCCGAAATTCTGTTGTTGGTATATCCGCATAGACCTTTGATACTTCTGCTGCGTCTGATAATGCAAAGATCTCATCTATTTTCATGAGCTTTCGCACTAAAAATGGCATTAATCTACCCCGTCTCTCTCTAAATATAGCATCACTTTTTCAACATATTTTTGAAGCCACTGTGGATGACAGTCCAAGCTTTTTAGGTATTCTATTCCTCTTTTCGAATTCCATCGTTCAAAGCATTGGATGGCTTTATCTCGAACTGATAATTCCTTATTTGAGAGAAGTCCCAATGCCATAACCTGACCTTTTGGGGCCACGATATCAAATGGAACGCTTGAAATCATTGATAGAATACCTTCCAACATATGTGGGTTGAGAAGATTGCCGGAATAAACATCCATTAGCGCGTCCATAACTAAATCAATCTGCCCGTTTTCTGCGACCTCTCGCATATATGTTTCTGACTTTGAAGGCTCGCCATCAACGAATTCATCTTGATTAATTAAAATGCGAATTTCATTGGAAATTTGCGTGAGAAGATACTTTTTGCGTTCTCTTTCATAATTTGCAATAACATCTATTGCTTCTTGCTCAAAAAACAGGGGGACTCTTTCGCCTTGAAAATTTCCAGTTTGTTCAGGATCATTTCTACTACTATGCGAACCTGATGATGAAGTCGAGTTAGAGCTTCTTCTGTTCTTGATAATTCTCGATGATGAGCGCAAAACAATATCAGATACGAATGAACTGTCACTTATTTCTTGAAACTGAATAATCGGATTATTCATGGATAATCAACCTTTCCACGCCTGTCGCAATTTGTGAAGAAAGCGGAATAATACCTGCGGTAAAAGGCTCTAACGCATCCTTTCCAAATCGAAGATTTGTATTTTGCGGAAGTGTATTAATATCAACATGAAACGCCACCAATGCTTTTGTTCCAGTAATATCAAGTGCAGAAGAAATATCCGTTATTACATTGATTCCTTCGTTACAGCCGTTAATATCGACTGAATCCAACGCATTCGTTCGCAGCGACCATTCTGCATATTCTTTATCATCATAATATGCCGCATTTTTTACTAGATCTTTTCCTTTTGCGTGCATAGAGTCAATATCGGTCATTTCACAGATATACTGAGCATTTGCTGCTAAACGATTAGCAACGATGCTAGAACAATCAATAATGACTGACAACGCTTTCACAGCAAATGAGTAAAAATCACTTTGACTTACTTCTACTTCATTTACCTTGTTGTAGGTCACATCGATCCTGTCATTAAGAATGGCGATATTATACATCTGATCTTGTGTAATAAAGCCAAGATTCGATATTGCGGATATACGATTGGACGGGAGTTCAATCTGCTGGCTTGTAATCATATTTGGAAGCATAGTCATATGTGTTTCCTGATTGATTTTTGCCATCAGATTTGCAATTGTTTCTGGTGTCGGCAGAATTGAGAATTTTCCAAAAATGGATAATTGATAGTTAATTACTGTTGACATGATATTGTCTCCCTCTGTTGGTTTTAATTTATAATACTTTCCATTGCATAGAATAATACTTGCGGGAAAACCATTCATTATGCTTTGTCTCCTCTCATACAATGTTCCTACCCTTACTGGGAAAAGCAGGATTTGTTGTACAAAAGCATGCAACAAAACACAAAATATTAATCACGCCGGAGTGGTGATCGCTTCGGTAATCCTTTGAATGGTTGATTCTATATTACATTTCTTTAGTTCGCATTCCCAAATGCGTAATACTGTCCAGCCGCGAGCTTCAAACATCGCCGTCACTTCTCGGTCGTGCTGCATATTGCGTTCGCGCTTTTTCTGCCAGTATTCTTGGTTATCGGCAGGGCGTGTGTTCCGGCAATCATGTCCATGCCAAAAGCATCCGTCAACAAATACTGCTATCTTTTGCTTCAGAAAAACAAAGTCCGGATGACCTTTGACTGGATAACTGCGTTTCCAACCAGTGATGCCGTTTGCTTTGAAAATCTCTATCAACCGGAGTTCTGTGGATTTGTTTTTCTTGGACTTCACCTGACGCATAATGCTGGAGCGCTTTTCCGTGTCAAACACATCGGCCACTGAGAATCACCTGGCTTCAAACTCAATGCGGAGACTCGGATCGGTTTCTTTTTCGCTCACGATCTGGTTGTAATTTGCAATAATTGCGCCAAGCGTGGCATTCTGTCTTCCTTCATCAAAAAAGCTGTGTTCATGAACGTTTGAAGAGAGAAACTGTTGAATGTCCCATACTTCGACACGTCCGGCAAGCCCAGCGTCCTCAAGTTGATTCAAAGCGGTTTGGACACGCTCAAAAATCGTAATAATGACGGGATGATAACCGTTGTTGAGATTTGCCCTACATTTACCAATCGATTGTTCTTGATGGTGATGTAAAACTACTGAAAGTAGCTTTTACATGTGTCAGCTTGAATATTTCTGTATTGCCGTCGCCAGCCTTATACCTCCCCTGAAGGCTAGGATGAGAAGCAAGCATGCTCTCTGCAGCTTCAATACGAGTATCTTCTACAGCTATAGCTGATACCCTAAGCCACTGCTGTCCATCAAATGCGCAAATTTCAATCTTTGGATTTGAATGAATTTGTTTAGAAACATCTTTGCTTTTTCCTGTTTGAATAGTAAGTGCTCCATCAAAGATATCTATGGTTCCAAATGGTCTAACTCTTGCCTGATCGCCATCAATTGTTGCAAGATAATATGTACGGCACTTCTTTAAAAACTCAAATACTTCGTTCATCATTTCCTCCAAATACTTTGTATCTTAATGGCTAACCAAGTAGAGTAGCTTACAGCTTGAATCCAGGTTTAATTTCAACAGAGTTTTCCCTTATAATCCTGTCTTTAATACTATTGTTAAATCTCTTTAATGTAGTATCACCCTTCTCAAGGAGCATCTTATGCAGCTGCTTTACATCTTTGCCTATTGCTATATGCTTGAAATCTGGGTTTGCTTCAAGCGTTTCCATCTGTGCCTGGAGATTGTCTTTAGACAAAAGTGTTGAAACAGCATTTGGGTCTTTTGACGCTAAAGCTTGCGCCAAAAGAAGCTTGCAGGAAAGCATTTTGGTCTGTCCTTCCACTGTGTTCAAGCCAATTCCCTGCCCAATGAGCATATCAACTGTTTTAATTCTTGCAATATTCTTTGCGAGCTCACTCTTTGCTTTTGCAGGAAGCTTCATATTTGGAAGTTCTTTTGCAAGCTTTTTGCCTGAAATAAGAAGCTTATTGAGCTTTTCACTTAAAACCTTACCTGGGACAGTGTCTGATTTTTTGGTGAACATAGTCTTTACTGACTTTTCAAAATCATCGCACTGCTTGAGATAAGATGTGAGAGGCTCTGTAGTTTTCTTGCCTACGGCACTCTTCATTCTGCTTGAAAGTCGAACTACCTCTGCAGCATATACCTTGTTTACTGGATCTGGGGATTCTGGAATATCTTCTTGTCCTCTAAGTATATCTTGAAGATTCTGCTGCTTTGCAGCCTCGTGGAATTGATCCTTTGCCTCTCTTAGTTTTATGTCCGCTTCGAGAATTTCATTTTCGGTTGTTTTGTTAGCAACTGCAACCTCAAGCTGTAACAAATCTTCAGAGCTTAATACTACATCCTTACTTTTCTCAATAAGATTTTTTGTGAGTTTGATATTCTCTTCGGAAAATACTTCTTTAAACTGCTGCATTTCTTCTTGAGATTTTGCAAACAGCTCCATGTTGTTTTGAACCTTCTGAATAGATTCTTTCTTTTCCTCGAGCTGGTCCTCTTCTTGCTCGGATTTATCTCCGAACACTAAGTTGTATGTATTAATAATTCCGAGATTTGCTTCATGCAGAGCCTTTTGTGCTTCTGCAAGTGCAAGCGCGAGCTCGAGTTCCTCAATATCAGATTTCTGCTCTTTATCTACATTCTTGAGTTCTTCAAGCTCCTGCTTGTTCTTTTCACCATCTTTTATGAATTCATCAGTAAGATCATATTCTTCGGACTGCCTAATTAACTCTTCGCTATTTTGAATTTGCTTAAGAATAAGCGGGTCCATGCCCTTCTTTACATTCTCAGGCACAACAAGATCGCCATCTTCATCGTATTCGATTTTGATGTTATACTTTTCGAATTCTTCTTTTTGCTTATCGAAATCCTTGTTGATTTCGTCTGCCTGCTCAAGAATCTTTTTGCTGGCGTTAATAAGACTTTCTACATCCTCTGCATTATAAACTACTTCGAGAGTTTGTTTATTCTTTTCTTCATGCTCTCTAAGGATTTCTTCATCTCTCTTTTCGCGTTCCTCCTCTCTTTGAAGATTACGCTTCATGAGTTCTGGAATGCCCTCTTTGAGAAGCTGATTAATTTCATCAACAGCCTCAGTGTGCTGTTGCATCATCTGCAGCTCTTCGGTTTTATCCTGAAGATTGCCGTCAACATCATATTCTTCTTGTTCTAATCCTAATTCTTCTGGTAATGGCATATTATCTCCCCTTTATTCTACATTCCTTTTGCTGGACCTTGTACATCAGCAGTCTTCTTTGGTGCAAAAATAGATTTCGATAATATCTCGCTGCACATATTAATCTCTGCCTGTTTTTTCTTCCTTACGTCATCTGGCACTGTTTCATTCTTAGCATAATTCCTAGCAATCTCACCAAGTGATTTTCTATTTTCTAATATCTGCGCATACAGTTTAGTGCCTTGTTCCTTCAATGACTTTTCCACCTTAGGATCAGTCTTCTTAGCAACTTTTATAGCCTGCAAAGTAAGAAATGCGGTTCGATATAATTTCATTACATCATCCATTTTCGTTGCCTTTGAAGCATACTTACTATTGACCATCTTCGATGCCAACGTGTTAATTCCCGCAGGATTAATTATTACTTTTTTATTAGCTGATTTTTGTTTTGCAGCCTTATTTACCGGTTTTGGGTTGGCAGCCTTGTTTACCGGTTTTGGGTTGGCAGCCTTGTTTACCTGTTTTTGATTATCAGCCTGTACTTGTTTTTGATTATCAGCCTGTACTTGCTTTTCATTCTCAACATTTACTGGCTTTTTATTTTCAATGTTAATTTCTTTTTGCTCAGGCTCATTAACCTTATTATCTTCAGGGATTTCTTTAGGTTCTTCTTCTACGTAGGTACCCATTGCCTTTTCATCAACATATTCAGCAGCTTCACGCAACTCATTGTAAGTATGATCAAGCCCTTTTATTTCAGCCATATCTTTAAGCTTTGTATAAACATCAGAAACCTCTTCCATATCGGCCTTCATTTCTCTTGCCATAAGAGCACGTTGACGCTTTTCCTCGATTTCTTTTGGTGTTTTACAATCCTTAAAGAACTTATCCCACGCTTGTTTCTTTGGCAAATATTCATCGTAGCTCTTGTTATAATCAGCTATTTTCTCTTTTGCCTTAGTATTTCCAAAGAAAGCCTTTACTTTATTCCACCAGCCTACTGATTTTGGCTTTTCAGGTTCTTCAGCTGATGGCAAATCCTGAGCCTCCTTATCCGGATTAAAATCTTTAAATTCACCCTCTCCAGTTACACGGGAAAAGGCACGAGCATAGCGATGCTTTTCATTAGTGGCTGTAAAGTAGAATAGGCGTCCTTCTTTTGCGGCATTATGAAGTCTAACCTTGTCTCCATTAGTAAGCTTATTGTAATTTGATGCATCTACAATATCTTGATAGTACATCTCTGTACCCTTAAGTGGTGCAGCTCCGCTAATATACTTTCTCTCCATTCTTTGGGTAATGTCATTATACTCATAATATCCAAGCTGGATATTACCAATGGTACTTCCCAAACTATGTAGAGTATTATTATGTTCTACAAGATAATTCCACCAATCTTCAGCCGCTTTTGTTTCAGCGTCCTTTAGAGTTGTTTCCTCAGCAGATTCCTTTTCCTTTCTTAGCATCTCACGAAAATCTTCTTCGCTAATGTCTAACGCTTCATAATACTCAGCGTCATAAGTCCTTTCATCCGACATAATATCCTCCTTTTGTAAGTTAAAAAAATATAAATATACTAGATTAAATAAATTAAGTTATATAAGTTATTCCCACTCAATTGTTGCAGAATTGAGCTTTGGATCCTTAAATGAGTAATCTACTAAAACTCTTGAAACCGATGGAACTTCTTTTAAAATTCTCTTTGTGATTTTTTGAATCAGTTTGTAAGAAAGTTCTACTGGCTGTGCAGCTGTTGCATCAACAGAATTAATAGCTCTAATTACTACTGGCCACTTGTATGTTCTCTTTCCGTTTTCCATACCAGTTGTCTTAAAATCAGGAACGATAGTAAAGTACTGCCATACCTTTCCTTCAAGACCAGCCTTTTTAAATTCATCTCTTAAAATTGCATCGGATTCTCTTACAGCTTCAAGTCTATCTCTTGTAATTGCACCAACACATCTTACACCAAGTCCTGGACCTGGGAATGGTTGACGATTAACCATGTTCTCTGGAAGACCAAGAGCCTTTCCAACAACTCTTACTTCATCCTTGTAAAGGAATTTTACTGGTTCGACAAGAGCAAACTTTTGCATATCCTTTGGAAGTCCACCAACATTGTGGTGAGCCTTTATACCAACTTTAGATTCAAGGATGTCTGGATAAATTGTTCCCTGACCTAAGAACTCAACGCCCTTAAGTTTTTTTGCTTCCTTTGCAAAAACATCAATGAATATTTTTCCGATAATCTTTCTTTTTTCTTCTGGATCAGAAACTCCCTTAAGTGCATTAAGGAATTTATTTGTTGCATCAACATAAACAAGATTTGTTTTAAACTGTTTTGAAAAAACCTTGCAAACCATTTCTGGTTCTCCTTTTCTTAGAAGACCATGGTTTACATGAACGCAAGTAAGATTTTTTCCTATTGCCTTTGCGATAAGTGCTGCGCAAACGCTGCTATCAACACCACCGGAAAGTGCTAAAAGAACTTTTCCATCTCCAACCTGCTTTTTAATCTCTTCTATTTGCTTTTCAATAAACTTTTTTGCTTGGGCTTCGGTCTTAATTCTTGCAAGGCTCTGTGGTCTTACATCAGTTGCTTTTGCCATCATCTTGCCTCCGAATAATATTGAGATTTATTTGAATTTATTGTTTATCCTTAAGGTATTATTATACCACAATTATCTACTAATTTATATACTCTGCCTCGTCAACTATGCCAAGATATTCTTCAAGGGTAAGAAGGCTGCCGGATTTGTCAGTTCCTGACATAGCCATAGCATGGTCAAGCCCAACATACCTAATGTGCCAAGGCTCAAACACATAGCCAGTAATCTCTCCAGGCATTCTCTTGCCGTCAACAGTCTTTCCATCGGTAAAGCGAATTATAAAGCCGTACTCATGCGCATGGGCTGCAACCCACTTGCCTTCTTCTGTCTCGCCAAACTGATAAGAAAGAGCAAAACCCTGGCTCTTTCCTCCAAGGTCGCAGGCAAGGCCAGATTGGTGCTCTGAATAACCAGGGCGAGCCGAATAAGTATCAGCCTCTTTCTTCCCATCTTTTTTAACATAGGAATCATAAAGAGAAGTTTGATATGAATAAGATCTAAATCCGGTTCTAAGTCTGAGCTCAATGCCTTCCGCTTCTGCCGCATCAAACATTTTGTTTAACGCATCGGCTGCAACCTTTCTTAGCATATGAGTTTCATTATTTCCAACGCCTGCTACAAACCTATCAACGGTTACTAAATCATCTGGCTTATATTTATCAGAAAGACCATGTGTCTTGTTAACTAAAATAAGATTAAAATCTTCTACCTCCGAAATAGGATAGGTCATCGAATTAATTTTTTCTTTTGCAGAAGCTACTTCCTTTTCGCGAGCTAATTCTTTATCTAAACGCTCTTGCTCTTCTTTAGAAAGTTCGCCACTTGTAATAGCAGAACCTGTTGAAGTATAATCTTCGTCTCCTAAAGGCCCTGTTTTAGCCTTGCTTCTTTTTACGATAAAATCAACCAATGCTACTACTAAAGCAACAATTAGCAGAAGAATAATAATTGCAATAATAAATCTTTTTTTGTTTTTAACTCTTGTTTTTCTCATACCTTATATTATACTACAAAAAAGCCCCTTTCATTAGACATTTGTCTAGTGAAAGGGGCCATTTTAATGCGTAAAATTACATCATTCCGCCCATTCCGCCGCCAGCTTGTGCCATTGCGGCAGCCTGTGCAGCATCAGCTGCAGGGTCTTTTATATCTACGATACCAGCCTCTGTTGTAAGAAGAAGTGAGGATGCAGATGCAGCGTTTTGAAGTGCAGATCTTGTAACCTTAGTTGGATCTACAATTCCAGCCTTAAGCATGTCTTCATATTCTTCTGTGGAAGCATTAAAACCTGTACCCTTCTTTGCTTCCTTAACAGCATTTGCAACAACGCTTCCTTCAAATCCAGCGTTAATAGCAATCTGTCTTACTGGTTCTTCAAGAGCTCTTACGATAATCTTTGCGCCTGTCTTTACATCACCTTCAAGACCTTCTGTGTATTTTTCAACAGCCTTGATTGTGTTAACAAGAGCAACTCCGCCGCCAGGAACAATTCCTTCTTCAACAGCAGCCTTTGTTGCGTTAAGAGCATCTTCGATTCTAAGCTTCTTTTCCTTAAGTTCTGTTTCTGTTGCAGCACCAACCTTAATAACTGCAACACCACCAGAAAGCTTAGCAAGTCTTTCCTGAAGCTTTTCTCTGTCGTAATCAGATGTTGTTTCCTTAATCTGAGCTGTAATTACTGCAGCGCGAGCAGCGATTTCTTTCTTTGCTCCAGCACCTTCAACGATAACTGTTGTATCTCTTGTAACCTTAACTGATCCAGCACGACCGAGCATATCGATAGTAGCTTCCTTAAGATCAAATCCTGTTTCCTCAGAAAGAACTGTACCACCTGTGAGAATAGCGATATCCTTAAGCATTTCCTTGCGTCTGTCGCCAAAGCCAGGAGCTTTAACTGCAACAACGTCTAAAACACCACGGAGCTTGTTAACAACAAGTGTAGCAAGAGCTTCGCCTTCAACTTCTTCTGCAATGATGCAAAGCTTTTTGCCCATCTTAAGAACCTGCTCAAGTACTGGCATAATGTCTGCGATATTTGAAATCTTTTTATCTGTGATGAGAACGTATGGATTTTGAATTACTGCTTCCATCTTCTCTGTATCTGTTACCATGTAAGCTGAAAGGTATCCTCTATCAAATTGCATACCTTCAACAACTTCAAGGGTTGTTCCCATGGACTTAGATTCTTCAACAGTGATTACTCCATTCTTGCCAACCTTCTCCATTGCATCTGCAATAAGTCCGCCGATTTCTTCGTCTGCAGCAGAAACAGCAGCAACCTGCTTAATCTCGTCCTTCTTATCAACCTTTCTGGAAGCCTTTTTAAGTTCTTCAACAGCAACATCTACTGCGCCTTGAATACCTCTTTTTAAAACCATTGGGTTTGCACCAGCAGCAACATTTTTGAAACCTTCTCTAATGATAATTTGTGCAAGAAGTGTAGCTGTTGTTGTTCCATCACCGGCAACATCATTTGTCTTGGAAGCAACTTCCTTAACAATCTGAGCACCCATGTTTTCGTATGCGTCTTCAAGTTCAATTTCCTTTGCAATTGTTACACCATCATTTGTGATAAGTGGTGAACCATACTGCTTAGAAATTACAACATTTCTTCCCTTAGGTCCTAATGTAATCTTTACTGTATCAGCAAGCTTATCAACACCTGCCTGAAGCTTTCTTCTAGCGTCTTCGCCAAAATTAATGTCTTTTGCCATTTTTCTTTACCTCTATTCTGCAATTGCAAGGATTTCGCTCTCTTGGATAATAATATATTCTACGCCGTCAATTTTGATCTCAGTTCCAGCAAATTTTCCAAAGAAAACCTTGTCCTTAACCTTGACCTGCATTGGTACGACTTTTCCATCAACTACTGCTCCTGGTCCTACAGCAATAACCTCTGCCATTTGTGGAGCTTCCTTTGCTGAAGATGTTAAGATAATTCCGCCAGCGGACTTTTCTTCAGCCTCAAGTCTTTTGATTAAAACTTTGTCACCTAAAGGTCTAACTTTCATTTTTCTTTTCCTCCTATTGTTAGCACTCTTTTATAATGAGTGCTAAATATATTATACCCGGCAATTTGCCATTGTCAACAATAAATTAATATGTAGTAAAATTGCATACTATGACGTAACGTTGGATTTGGCTCTAAAGCCTCGAATTTCAACCTCGACCCCTATTACATTAAACGCAGTCATTGACGATACAGTATCGTATACTCTCTGCCTTAATACCCTCGCCGTAGTCTTAAGCTTAGCACCCCATTCGCACATAAGGATTACTCTAATAAACATACCTTCATCGGTATTAGACGATGTAGTCCATAACATTTGCGAACAGCCCTCGGTTTTATCAATAATCATTTCAGCGATATCAGAAATAACCTTGTCCGATATCTCATATGAACCTAAATACGAATAGGTTGGCCTTACAATCGTTTTTTCATCAGTGGTTGTCCCGAGCTTTCCTCTATTAGTGAACTTAAAGCTCCTCTTAGCGTTTAAAAAGTAGCCAGAAAACTGCTTTTTAAGCTCAAATGTTGGGGCAGGTATGGTATGCATGCCAGCGCCCCTTCTTGCATTTTTGGCAGCTTCCCTTTGCTGCTGGGTTGTAACATCTTCTATATGTATATATTCCGATATCTCGCCGAGCCCTAGGGTTTGGCAGATCTGATCTACCATCTTATCGGATGTCCCAAGCACTAATATAGCCTCTGGTTCTACCCTTCCAATGGCCTCTTTTACGCCTTTTGCGTGCTCTTCATCAAAAAATAGTGCGGTTTTAATGGCTCCTACCTTGGTTTCCTGCTTTTTAGCCGAAATACCGGCCACCACGCTGTTTTCATATATAAAAAGGCCGTCATCAATTAAGGCTGGTATGCCCCGCCTTGCGCAAATCTCTATTGCATTGTAGCTTTTGCCGGTTCCACTTTTGCCCGACAGCCCGTAAATTGTCATTGAAATCCTTGAAATTTAAGCGATTTTATGGTAACATTCCTCTTGTTGTATACAATATTCAAACAAGGAGGTTAACCAAATGGCATATAAAATTGATGATTCCTGCATCGCATGCGGAGCATGTGCAGGTGAATGCCCAACAGATTCTATCACAGAAGGTGATGGTAAGTACGTTATCAACGCATCAACATGCGTAGACTGCGGAGCTTGCGCAGGTGCTTGCCCAACAGGAGCTGCTAAGCAAGAATAATGCTTAAAAAGATAGGCGCTAAGGCGCCTATTTTTTATTGCTCCTTATTCTGGATGATTGATATAGTAAATTAAGCTCTGGAGACTGTCTGACAGGTGGACGTTTGAAACAGCAACTCCTTTGATTTCCAAATCAGTTAAACCGAAATTCCAAATACCTTTTATGTCATGAGCTGTTAAAAGCTCAACAACTTCGCTAAGTGTTTCTGGAGGCACAGTAAGAATAGCAATATCAGCCTTGTTTGAATCAAGATAAGCATCAAATTCTTGCTTGTTCATAATCTTAACGCCAACAACTTCCTTGCCATGAAAATCTGTACGTATATCGCAGATTGCGTCAATCTTAATATTTGGCTCGTAGTTTTTTAAGAAATTTGCAAGAGCTTCTCCCAATCTTCCGCAGCCAACCATTACCGCGCTGTATTCCTTATTCATTCCAAGAATATTGGAAATCTCGTCATGAAGATTATCAACACTGTAACCATAGCCCTGCTGACCAAAACCTCCAAAATTATTAAGGTCCTGTCTAATTTGGCTTGCAGTAAGATTCATCTTATCAGCAAGCTCACCAGAACTAATTCTTGACACATTATTTTCTTTGAGCTGTTTTAAATACCTTCTGTACTTAGGCAATCTTTTTACAACCGCATCTGAAACTAATTTGTACTTCATTGTTTGCCACCATTTATTCCATTAAATTAATCCAATCATCCATAGCTTTTGAAAGCTTAACTCTAAGATCTGAAAGTTCCAGAGCAATCTCCGATAGCTTTGCAGCATCCGCTGCAACAGTAGGATCATCAAGCTCTGATTCTTTTCTTTTGATTTTATCTTCAAGCTGCATGACAAGCTCTTCTGCTGCCCCTTGCTGCTTTTTGATCTTTCTTTCTTCCTTCTCGCGAGCCTTCTTCTCCTCATAGCTTTCGCTTTTTCTAGTTGATTCAGAAGGCGCATTCTTGCCTAAAGCCGGGTCCATATTTTCTACGGATTCTAAGGAAGGCTCCTTCTTTACCACGCCAGCTCGCTCTGCCTTAGTCTTCTCCTTCTTCTTTTCTGAGTAGTAATCGAAATTGCCCAGATACTTTACCATGCCGTCTTTAGTTAGCTCTAAAATAGCCGTCGGCAATTTCTGAAGAAGATATCTATCGTGAGAAACGATAATAACTGTTCCAGGGAAATTTGAAATTGCTTCTTCAAATATTTCTTTTGCAGAAATATCTAAATGGTTTGTTGGTTCGTCAAAGATTAAAAGATTAGAACCACTCATCATAAGCTTTAATAAACAAAGCCTGGCCTTTTCTCCTCCAGCAAGATCTGATACCTTCTTAAACACATCGTCACCGTGGAACAGGAAAGAACCTAAAATTTTTCTAATATCTGTTTCATCATACTTTATGTACGACGAATGAATTTCATCTAGTACTGTTGAGCTTGGATGAATGCTAGTCTGCTCCTGATCATAATATCCTGGCATAACATTAGTACCAAGAATTATTCTTCCTTCGTTTGGCATAAGTCTTCCAAGAAGAAGCTTAAGAAGAGTTGTCTTGCCAACACCATTTTCTCCAACTATGCAGATTCTATCGCCCTTTTTAATATCAAGATCAACGTTCTTAAATAACTGGCTATTGCCTCCGTATCCAAAGGAAAGATTGCTTGCTGTTACAACATCATTTCCTGACATCAGCTTTTCACTGAAGTTTACTCTGAGGCTTTCTGTAAGCTGAGTTGGCTTGGTTGGAGGAACAATATGCGCAAGGCGCTTTTCTCTAGATCTTGCTCTTTTGGTAAGATGCTCCGTTCCTCTGCCCTTCCAGCGAGTAATAAGCTCCTCCTGCCTTTTGATTTCTTCCATCTCATGCAGGTAGTGCTTTAAATCTATTTCATAATTTCTCTGCTTTTGGATTTTATACTCGCTATAGTTTCCGTTGTAGCAAGTCATGTGGCAATTTTCAATCTCAAAAATCTTGTTAACAGATCTATCAAGAAAATATCTATCGTGAGAAACTATTATCAATGTTCCCTTGTATGACTTAAGATAATTTTCAAGCCATGCAAGTGTAGGAAGATCTAGGTGGTTAGTAGGTTCGTCAAGAAGCAGAATGTCTGGTTCTCTTACAAGAAGCGCACAAAGAGCGAGTCTTGTTTTTTCTCCTCCAGATAGCAAAGACGTATCACGGTTATAATAATCTTCCGTAAAACTCATTGCGGTAAGAAAGCCGGTGATTGCTCTTTGATAATCGTAACCATGAGATTCTTCAAAGGCCTTCTTTACATCCTCTGGAACATTCTCCATTACTTCTAAAACTGTTTGGCCAGGTTCAAAATGCTCTCTTTGTTTTAAGTAACCAAGAGTAGTTCCTTTTGTCATCGAGATTTCTCCTTCATCAGGAGTATACTCACCCACCAAAAGCTTTAGGAGCGTAGATTTGCCGGCACCATTAACGCCAACAACTCCAACTCTATCTCCTTTGTTAATATTAAAGTTTATATCCTCTAATATTATTTCAACGCCAACTGAATATGTTAAATTTTGAGCTGATAAAATGCTCATCCTTATTTATTCTCTAATGATTGATTTCCTGTTTTGATTAAATGTTCAAGTAGTGCTGCCATTGTCCAGTAAATAGGGGATACAATAGCAATGGAGAATACAAAGAATACAGCAGCAAGGAAACCTACAATACCAATCATGTAGATAGTTGCTATTCTCGCCTTCTTTTCTAAATCTTCTTTTGCAAGGACATCTCCTTTAGCAAGGGCAGAAAAATCAGTCTTTCCTGCCTTGCATGCAAATATAATTCCGCGAACTAAAAGTGAAATTACATAAGCAAGGTATAAAACAAGTCCTACTATGCCCTGGCATACTGCAATGTGAATATAGTCATTATGAGCTTCATCAACAATAGTATTTGCCTGAAGCTGCATATATCCTTCATCATAAGGTTCAAAGGCAAGAGCATAAGTTCCTGGGCCATAACCTGTTATAGGTTTTTGCTTAATAAGTTCAAGCGACCACTTCCAGATGTAGCCTCTGTTTGATCCCATCCTATCAGTCCATTCGCCATGCATTGCCATAGAGAATTCTTTGATGAGTCCATTCTCGCCTTCATAGTTATATACAAACTTAATAGCAACAACAGCAATTACAACAACCAATACTAAAATGATGATTCTCATAATGGCCGGTTTGAAAAGTCTTGCCTTTGTTTTGTTTGCAATAAGCTCGATGATAACGCCCAAGGCAAAAACTGCAATTGCAAGATAAATAATCTTTTTGAATGTTTCATCAGCGTTAACAACCTTTGCTTCCATTGTTGTTCCATCAAAGAGTCTATATAAATCGTAGCCTAAAATGACAAAAGCTCCTGCTTCTAAAGTTCTTCCTATACCCTTTAATGTATCGCAGGTCAATATAACTGAGAATGCGAATGCAACAACAAGTCCTACCTTACCGCAATCTACGTGTGTTACTGTATGTGAGTAGAAAAGAAGAGTTATAGCAGGAAGTGCTAAAAATCTAATCTTATTCTCCATAAACACATAGGCCGCAAATAAGGCTGGGATGATAAGTGCTGCAATATTTGAATAGCAGTCTACGTTTCCTATTGTTCCAATAAAATGTGAATTAAAGTAATTGTACTCACCAGGGAAGAGCACCGTTGATCCTTGTACATGCATAGTAGCAATGATGCCCTCTACTGTTGCCATTACAATAAAGCCATAAAGATACCAATTGGAATGCTCTGCAAATTCAGAAATGAAAATGAAAAGGATTCCATAAGCCCAAATTGAAAGAAGAGCTTCTTGCCTGGAATGACCAAGCAGGGTATCAAAGAAATCATACTTTGAAATGATTGCACAAAATAGCGACCATACCATATAGCCGAGTACAAAGTACTGAGATATGCTAGGTTTAATAAAGGTTTTAAAGTCTATCTTTTTATAGCCAATTGATATAACGTAAATAATAAACGCAAGGTAAATCATTGCGACTATAAAGAAGTACCAGAATCTGCTTTCAGTTATGTTATAGAAGGCACCATGAGTTCCTGGAATCAATAAAAATATTGACATGAAAAACAGTGCTACCCACTGGCTCATTTCAGAAAGGCTCTGTCTATATTCAAGATCATTTTGTTTTTTCTTCTTAGCCATGAAACTCTCCTTGCTAATAATATATTCTTCCGCATCCAAATAGCAGGAAATTAATCAGTCCTGACATTAGATTGAGAAGCATTATGGTAACAACTATTTTGCCAAGTGCCGGAAGCCTGGAAAACCAGCTTCGTCTTCTGCCGCCACTGTTGTTTTGGCTGCCATAAGGATTTTGTTTGCTGCCTGGCGCATAACTTGCATCATATTCTCCCTGGCCACTATCATCATCTGACACCCAAACATTGTACATGGTAAAACCAAACGGTGTAACCCTAGTACGTTTCTCCCAGTGCCCCTTGCCGCTTCCAGTTTGATTGTACGTATAAGAACCCGTAAATCCACTGAAAGGATTATAGCCCGCATAAGGATTAGCTCCGCTGTATGGATTTGCGCCGCTATTTGTATAGGAATCTGCGGTGCCATTTTTTATGGCATCGTAGGCTGCATTAACTTCAGCCATTTTTTGCGCAGCAACTTCATCACCCGGGTTTAAATCTGGGTGATACTGCTTGGCTAATTTCTTGTATGCACTTGTTACTTCATCCTCTGTGGCATCTCTTGATACCCCAAGGACTTCATATGGATTTCTGTTCAAAAAACACTACCCCTTATACTATTCCGAACATATATTATATCACAGTTTTCTTCAATAATATATAGGGAAGCTTTTGGAATGCCACGTGAAATCTTTAAGATAGCAATGAGGCCAAGGTATCAGAGGCCCTTTTGTCTCCCTCCATAGTAGGATGCGCATAAATATTAAGGGTAACCGCAGGATTTGAGTGCCCAAGCCTTCTAGCCACAGTCTCAGCATCTACATTTTGAGCAATCAAAAGGGTGGCCGCCGTATGTCTTAAGTCATGAAGTCTAATTTGGGGCAATTTATTGCTATGTGCGCTATTGTAGCTCTCTAGAAGTCTATGGAACTTCCTAGACATATGCTGGGGCCACAAGGGAGACGTCGTGCCTTTCCTTGTAAAAACATACTCACAATTGGCACTTTTCTGAAGCTCTAATAGAAGATCAAAGCAGCATGGTGGCAGCGTAATGGTTCGCTCAGATGATGGGGTCTTTGGTTCCTTTTCAATAAGTCCGGCTTTTGTCTGAGAAAGCGATCTTTTAATGCTTATGGTCTGTCTTTCATAATCAATATCATCCCAGTGCATAGCGCAAAGCTCGCCACGCCTAAAACCGCTATACAAGGAAAGGGTATAGAAGGTCCTATAAACCAGATCTTCATTTTCTATAAATCTCAAAAATTCCTTGCATTCAGCTGGAGTAAAATAATGAATCTTTTGCTCTCTCCTAACAGACGGAAGATCATCCATTCTAGCTGCTGGGTTATCACTAATCATTCCCTTTTTGATAGCATACGCCAAAATACTTTTTACTATGCCAAAGGTATTTCTAATTGTTTGAGAAGAATATCCCTTATCTATTTGTGCCTGCAG
>JAKSSJ010000059.1 GCA_024403215.1 Clostridia bacterium | reverse complement strand
TAAGGATACACAGCTTGCAAGATTTACAGAAAGACAGAATACACCAGAGAAGAGCTGGAAGATTACAGACGAAGACTGGCGTAATAGAGAAAAGTGGGATGCTTATGAAGTTGCAATTGATGAGATGATAGAAAAGACATCAACAAAGGCAGCTCCATGGCACATTGTTGAATCTGTTGATAAGCAGTATGCAAGAATTAAAGTAATGCAGATTACAGCAGATGCAATGGAAGAGGCATTAAAGAGGAATAAGTAAAGGGATTGTGATGAAAATGGCTAAGGCTCCGTTTAGCTGCTTTATAAGCAGGGATGTATCGTGGCTTTCGTTTAACGAAAGAGTTCTTTCTGAGGCTGGTGATAGAACTGTCCCACTTTTAGAGCGCCTAAAATTCCTCTCGATATACTATTCAAATCTTGATGAATTCTTTATGGTTAGGGTAGGCTCGCTAATTCATAGAAGCCTATATATGCCTGGCTACAAGGATGAAAAGACAGGAAGAGGAGCGGAGGACGAGCTTAAGCAGCTGTATGGCATAGTTGCATCTCAGCAAAAAATGGCTCAGCTTATTTATGATAGGCTGATGCTGGATCTTAATGCTGAGGGAATAGTAAAGGTTGATTTTAAACATCTTTCTAAGACAGAAGAAATAATGACAAAAAAGATGTTTGCTGAATATAAAGACCTGCTTTCCCCGAGAATTATTGATGAGCAGCACGCAGTACCTTTCCTTTCAGATAGGGAAAGCTTTTGCGTTGTTTCATTAAGCAAGAATGGAAAAGAAAAATACGGTATAGTTTCCTTATATAGACTTCCTAAGTATGCAAGCTTTGAATCTGAAAATGGTAAGCAAAAGATTGTAGTAATGTCTGAGCTTGTTAACCATTACATTCAGGCGCTATTTAAGAAATATACCGTAAAGAAAAAGTATACTATAAGAGTCACGAGAAATGCCGACATCTTCTTTGAAGATTATGATAAAGGTAGCAAGGATTCTAGGTTTGGCATGAAGAAGCTTCTTAAGCAGAGAAAGCGTTCTACCCCTGTAAGAATTCAGGTTTATGGAAAGCCAAGCGATGAATTCATTAACTATCTTAAAGAAGCATTTAAGGTTCAATCAAAGCAAATTTTTGTTTCTCAGGTTCCATTTGATCTTAATTTTGCTAAAGAGATTGGCCAAATTCCAAGGCTCTCGTATAAGAGCGCAAAGCCTGTCAAAAATGTTCATTTGAAAAAGGGAGAATTTTTCCCTTATCTTCAAAACAACGACATGCTGCTCAGCTTCCCATATCAGAGCATAAAGCCTTTTATTGACCTTGTGTATGAGGCTGCAGAGGATGATAGCGTAGAGTCAATCTATATTACTCTATATAGACTTGCTGCAAGTAGCCGTTTGGCTGCTGCCCTGGCTTATGCTGCAGATAAAGGCAAGGAGGTTATTTGTCTTCTTGAGCTTAGAGCAAGGTTTGATGAGCAGAATAATATTGACTACAGCGAAGTGCTAGAAGATGCTGGATGCCAGATTATTTATGGGCTTGAAGATATGAAGGTTCATAGCAAGCTGATGCTGATTAAAAGAAGAATGCAGGATGGCACGGCTTCATATATTACTCAGCTTGGTACGGGTAACTATAATGAGGTTACTTCAGAACAATATACAGACCTCTCGTTTATCACTTCAAATTATGAGGTTGGCGTTGATGCAGAAAAAACCTTCCAAAGTCTGCGGCTTGGAGAAGCTCCAGAGGATGTAGAGCATATAGTTCTTGCTCCAAATGGATTTAAGAAGAGACTTCTTGCGGCTTTAGATAGAGAAAAGGAAAAAGGCAGCAATGGAAGAGTATCTATAAAGGTAAACTCTCTTAATGATATGGATGTTATGGAGAAGTTTATAGAATGCTCAAAAGCAGGAGTTAAGATTGAGCTATTTATTAGAGGTATATGTTGCTTAAAACCTGGTATTGCTGGCGTTACTGAAAACATTACCGTAAAGAGTGTAATCGGAAGATATCTTGAGCATTCAAGAATATATATCTTTGGAACAGGAAACGAACGAAGAGTGTTTATAGGTTCTGGAGATCTTCTCAACAGAAACACTGAAAGAAGAGTAGAAGCCTTTATTGAAATTAAATCTAAAGAAGCAGAAGAACAAGTTCTTGAAGTGATGCATGCCTTTAGAGAAGATATAAATAACTCTTGGATTATGCAGCCTGATGGCACTTATCAGAAGATGCCAACTGCTGCTGGCAAAGATTCATTTGAGTACCTAAGAGAATATTTCGCAAAGAAAGAAATTACAACAAGTGGTCCTCAAAGGGATAATATCTTTGATAAGATTTCAAAACTGTTTAATAGAGCTGGCAAAGCGTCGCAATAGGCAAAGGATCCAAAATTAGCATGGATGAAAGAATAAAGAAAATTAAACCTCTACTCTTTGGTGGAGATATAAATGTATACAGCGTGGCAAGGGCTTTTCATGAGGAGTACGGCTTAACATCTGATGTTTATAGCAAGTACTTTACTTGGCCTGTGTCTAATTCAAGTATCATCAGGCTTCATCCAAATGTTGATAATGATAAGCAGGAAACCTTCCTTAAGGCTGTTTGCGATTTCGCAAATGCAAATAAGGAAAACACCGTGCTTCTTATTGGATGCGGAGATAGCTATGTAAAACTTATCTCTGAAAATTTAGGAAAGTATCCGGATAACGTAATTGCGCCATATATTAAAGCAGATCTTATTAACACTTTAATTCATAAGGCAAGATTTTACGAGCTCTGTGATAAATATGGAATAGAGCACCCAAATACCTTTGTGTATAGAAGGGAAATGGGAGAAGATTTTGATCTTCCATTTGAGGCTCCATTTATTTGCAAGCCATCAAATGGCGTAATGTATTGGGAACACCCATTTGAAGGACAGGATAAGGTATTTAAGGCAAAGACAAGAGAGCGTCTTTTAGAAATACTAAAGGCGGTCTATGATGCTGGATATACTGACAGTATGATTATCCAGGACTTTATCCCTGGTGATGATTCTTTCATGCGCGTGCTAACAAACTATTCCGATAGATTTGGCAAGGTAAAGATGATGGCCCTTGGGCATACAATACTAGAAGAGCACACACCGCATGGAATAGGAAATCATGCAGTCATCATCAACGAATATGAACCAGAGCTTTGCAACAAGTTAAAAGACTTTTTGGAGGCGCTTGGCTTTGTTGGATTTTCTAACTTTGATATTAAGTATGATCAAAGAGATGGAAAGTATAAAGTGTTTGAGATTAACGTTAGACAGGGAAGAAGCAATTACTATGTAACTGGCGGCGGTGGTAATGTTGCAAAGTGCATAGTAGAAGATAGAATTTTAGAAAATGAAATGCCATTTACTATTTTAGACGAAGAAAAGCTTTGGAGAGTAATTCCAAAGGCTGTCGCTTTAAAATATGCAAATGCAGGATACAGAGATAAGATTAGAGACTTAGAAAAAGCGGGCAAGGTGACTAATTCACTTTGGTATAAACCGGACATGAACCTTAAGAGAATATTAATGTTTGCGAAAGGACAGCTTGGACACTTTTACAAGTATCACAAGTACATGAGGTAAGACGATGAAGAGATTGGGAGTAATAGGTGGAATGGGAGCTGCAGCCTCCTCGTTATTCTACGAAAAGATTATTAACAATACTAATGCTGCTAAGGACCAGGATCACATTCCTATGGTCATTTTAAGCGATAGCCAAATTCCTGATAGAACAGCTGCTCTTCTTGGAACAAAGGCAATGCGCGAGAAGGTTTTTAAAAAGCTTTTAAAGGATGCCAAAACATTAAAGAAGGCTGATTGCACATGCATGGTAATGACCTGCAATACGGCTCACTATTTTGCTGATAAGCTAGAGAAGAAATCCGGGCTTAAGCTCTACAATATGGTTAGACTTGCAAGCAAGAAAGCAGCTGAGCTTTGCAAGAAGGCCAAGAATGATAAAGTGATGCTTCTTGCAACTGACGGAACGATAAAGACTAAGGTTTACCAGGCAGAGCTTGAGAAGCTTGGTCTTAAGGTGGTGACTCCAAGCGCTGCTGTTCAAAAGAAGGTAATGCATGTAATCTATGATATTGTTAAGGCTGGAAAAGAGCTTAAAGACAGTGACTGGAAGCTAATAGATGATGCGTTTAAAAAATCCGGGGCAGCCTGCGGAGTACTTGGCTGCACAGAGCTTTCGATCGTCAAAGAGAAGCTTGGACTTTCTGATAAATACATTGATGCAATGGATGTTCTTGCAAAGTATTGCATTGAAAAACTAAAGTAAAAAAATCCCCTTCGCTACTTAGCGAAGGGGTTATTTTTTTTAGAATTTCCAAGGCAAAAGCTTTTCTCCTTTTACTATGTAAGCTTTCTTTGCAAGCCGTGCCATTGGGCTGTCTGTGTAGGAATCTGAGTAGAACTCTTCTACCATATCATCTGTATAGGCTTCGCGGAAACGATTTACCTTTTCCTCTCCAAAGCAGTTTGGCCTATTTAAAAGCCCAGTCTTAGGATCTAAAGAGGATGACATGGATTCTATTCCTAATCTATTGCAAATATTGTCGATAATAAAATCTGGAGATGCTGAGATGATTAAATCATCATCTCTTTTTTGATTTAAATAAAACTTTTTAATTCCGTTTTGATGCTTATCCCAAAATATGTCCACTTCCTTTTCTAAATCTGGAACATGTCTTAGAACCTTAAAGCATTTTTGCTTGAAGGTATCTCTTGGTATGAGCTTAAGCCCGTACGCTGCTGCTATAAGGCCTAGTCTTGGCATTTCAACAAAGCAAGCTGGGTACTTAAACACGCAGTGCTTAATAAAATCAACACTGCTATCATGGATATATATAGTTTTATCAAAATCGTAAACGTTCAACTAAAATTCTTCCTTTACTGGGAGACCAAATTCTTCAGGAAGGAATCTTGGGCACACATTTTCAAGTGTTGGTATTACTGCTGATGCAAGTCTAATACCTATTTCTGCAGCCTCTTTCATTGTTTTGCCGTATGTTAGTCCAGCGCAAACGCCTGCAAAGAAGGCATCGCCAGCACCTGTTGTATCAACAACCTCAACCTTAAGAGCAGGGCAGTGACCAACTTCGCCTGTTTCGCTTGCAAAGATGGCTCCTTGCTCGCCCATGGTAACAAACATGCTCTTGATTTGAGCTGCCTTGATTTTTTCAAGAAGAATAGCTTGCATTTCTTCTGGAGTTTTACCGGAATAGTTTTCGGAGAAGAGTATGCCGGCCTCTTCAAGATTGCAGATAAGGCACTTAACATCCTTAAAGAAATCTCTTCTTTCTATAGCAATGCTCATATTTGAAATAACGGCATAAATATCTTTATTGTATTTTTGAGCATATTTAAAGGTTTGCTTAACGATTTCCTTGTCCGCATCTATTTCTAGTGAAATGCTGTCGCAGCTTGAAAAGATTTCGTCACCGTACTCTTCTATGGTTTTGAGTATAGGAGTAAAATCTGGCCTCATAGAAATTGAGGCTACAACGTCTCCTGTGTTGTAAAAAATGGCAAGCCAAATCCTGAAATATATCTTAAATCAGTTGAACACTTT
>JAKSSJ010000058.1 GCA_024403215.1 Clostridia bacterium | reverse complement strand
TATCTAATCTTATCAAGGTCTGTAAGATCCGAATAAGCCTCGCTTAAAATCATAACGATATGGATATTAGGATCAGTGCTTTCTGTCTGAATATTAGATCCATAAAGGCTTGCCTCTTCTTCATCATAGCCATTTGGCTTTTGAGCCTTATATGCTCCCACGTAGTGGCAAAAGCTATACGGAAAACCAAGGTCGTTATATGGGCTTGAAAGATGAGCATAGTCTTCTATGTCATAGCTTTCGTACATATCCCTTGAGGTATAAACTCCGTTTACTATTCCAAAGCAAATTCCAAAAGCAATAGCCGCACCAAGTAATCTAATGAACACAAGCTTTACTATGCCTCTTGTTTGTCTTAAGCTCTTGATTCTATCCTTAAAGATAATCTGGAAGACTACGCCAAGAAGAATAAGAACAAGGATAGCTCCACACAAAAGTTCTAAATCATAAACAGGATACTTAATCCTGTATTCTCCCATTGCACTTGCGGCTTCCTTAAGAAGCAGAAGATCGCTTGGAAGTACAGGCTCATCTCTTACAGCAATCTTGATTGTGTTTGCGCATGAAAGCAGTGACCAAACAAGTCCATTTATTGCATTGCCAAAGAATGCATTCTGAAGTATCCATGAGAGTCCAATTGCTGTCAAAAGAATTGGAATAAAGTTAATAGTCCAAAGACCATCAAAATCTTTTATAGGACTTGACTGCAAGGATAAAGCAAAATTTGTAGTAAGTACCGCAAACACTATGCAAGCAATAACATTGATTGCGTACATAAGCACAACTAAAAACTTTGATTCAGCGCGAAGCTCTCGTCTAACTTCCCTTCTTGCCTTCTTTGCAGCATTCTTCTCTGCAAGCCTTTCATATTCTGCAAATTCCTTCTTTGCACTTTTTAGTCTGGCGTTGCTTTCCTTTTCTAGCGAAATCTGAAGAGCCTCATATTCCCTTGCCTCAATTGCGGCCTTTTTTGCCATTGCTCTTGCAACAGCCTTTGCTCTTTCCTCCTCAGCTCTCTTTTGCTTTTCAAACTCAGTCTCAACGCTAAGAGCCTTTTTATATTCAATAGCGCCGCATCTTTTTGCCACAGCAGTATCTTTAAGTTTTTCTGCCTTTGCTTTAGCTGCAGCTATTTTTTCATGAACTGCTTCCTTTGCTGCAGCTTTTCTTGCAACAGCAATTGCTTCTTTAGCTTCACTTGATGCTTCTTTTCTTGCGGCAGACCTAATTTTTGCAACGCAAATATTTCCCTGAATCTCATCAGGGATGCACATGATTATTCTAGAAATTAATCTTGCGAATTTGCTCACTTTGGCCTACCTTTTAACTATTTCCACTATATAATATTTTTATATATTATAGTAAGACACATAATTATATCATAATTTCACTTGCAAGATGTCAAAAACAATAAAAAACGAGCCTTTAAAGGCTCGTTTTTTGCATAAAATATGGTAATTTCTGTATATTAATTCCAGTGGAATTGGCCCATGTACGTACCTTCTGCCTTACCACTCTCGTCCTTCTCAATCATCTGCATATCTAAGAAATAATCACCGCCAGCATTGATAAGAACCTGACTTGCCCCAGCTTCTTTTAATACTCTTTTTAGTTCTTGTATGAGCTTGTAAAGGTGGTTTAGGTTATTAGCCTTATTTTCCTCAGTATTATCAAAGAGTCTATCGCATATTTCTTTTGCGTTAAGTCCTACTCCGTTGGCGTCAACAAGAAGTGCTAAAAGCTCTTTTGCTCTTTTCCTCTTAAACTTCATGATCTGGCCCTTTGCATCGTATACCTCAAAATCGCCAAAGCATTGAACTTTAATCCTCTTACTGTTTTTGCCCATGACATTAGAAATATATTCAACCTCAGCGTGAATTTTGTCTGGCAAAATTGGCTTTAATAGATATCCCGTTGCATGAAGTCCAAAGGCATCAATTGCGTATTCGCCATAACCAGTACAAAAGACAATAAAACAAGACTGATTAAAATCTCTAAGCGCTTTTGCAAGTTCTATGCCGTCCATTCCGCGCATGTTTATATCCAAAAACGCAGCGTCAAAGCTATTATTGCTTGCCCAGTCAATAGCCTCTTGTCCTTGGCTAAAGGCATATACTGCCTCGACCTCTTTTTCATTTTCCAGATTGTACTTAAGCTCTTTTAATGCCCAGCTCTCATCATCTACTGCAATTACTATCATTTTCTAAGCCTCCACTTTTGGTATAACAATTGTTGCTACGGTCCCTTTACCGACTTTGCTTTCCATCTCTAGCTTACCATTAACCATAACAGCCAGTCTTTCCTTGATGTTTGATAAGCCTATATGCTTTCTATGATCATCGGTCTTTGGCTTTGGATTATTTACATCAAAGCCAACTCCATTATCTTCAACTCTTACGTAATATGCTTTGTCACCTTCAAAGCTTGATATCTTAATTTTTCCTCCGCTTGCAAGCGGCATAAGACCATGCTTTACTGCGTTTTCTACAAGTGGCTGAATAGTAGTAGACGGCAAAGCAAAAGCCTCTGTTTGTATATCGTACTCGACCTCCATATCAGGCCACCTTAAAAGCTCGAGCTCGACAAATTCTTTAACATGCTTAAATTCTCTTTCAGCAGGTATAGGCGTTGTAAGAAGAAGATCTGAAAAATTTTGCTGCAGGAAGCTTATGAAGATATTCATAGCCACCTCTGCATTTGGATCACCAGTTCTATACATGCTTCTAATAAGTCCTAAAGTATTTGAAACAAAATGTGGCTGTATCTGAGAAACCATCAGATTCATCCTAGCATTTTGAAGCTCAAGCTCTTGAGTTTTACGCTTATTCTCCCTCGCAACATAAATGTTTAAAAAGATAACCAGTAAAACTAATGCGGTGCAAAACAGCTCTACACCAGCATTGTAAAAATCCACTCCACATAGCTGCCCAATAAAATACACTGCGCCATACAGAAGAGGAAATACAATATATGTCATCATAGAATGCTTAACTTTTTTGCTTGCATTTCCTGTGATAACAGCTATCACAAATAGCACAACTCTGCATGCAGTAAGTGCTAAACGAATTACACTGATAGGCTTATATACAACAAAGCACTCGCTGCTGATATAGAAAAAGCTTTGCGTATAATTATTACTAACTATTCCCGATATATAAAAAATGCTTATGACAATAACGCCTGTAACAATGTAAGTCTGAACATCATCATTTCCAAAAACGCTACCGCTGAATATAAAGAATACTATCCAGAATATTTGATACAGTATGTTTGTTATAGTAAAGCCCGTATTTAATAATTCTTCATTTCCTACATGTCCAGATATAATAAATACCGCATAATAAAGGGCAGCAAGAACAAATTCCAAGAATATCAGGGTTTCAAAGTATTCAACGATTTCGTCATCATAGGTATTTCTTGAGCAAGTGCAGTACAGAAGAAACATGATTATCATGTTTGCCCCGCATGCGCAAAGTGCTATCGTGCTTCTTGGATTCCCTAAATACGGAAAAATGGTACGCATAGCAACCAAAAGCAGCACTAAAACTGCCATTATTGAAAAGCATACTATACGCATTAGCTTTTTCTTTTTTGTCATCTAAGCCTCCAATACCAATACCCGTAATCTGTCATTACCTTGTAAGATTATACCATTGGATGACATAAAATGCTACAAAAATTTACTTGCTTTTCACTCTTTCTTGCGATAAACTAATTGGGCAGCCCAAAGGCTGAAACTAAATACTTACATAAAAAACTAAGCCATACGCAGGATTGACCGAGTGGCTAAGGAGCTCGCCTGGAAAGCGAGTAAGGCTGAGAAGGCCCCGTGGGTTCGAGTCCCATGTCCTGCGCCAAAATAAAAACCTTGAAATCTCAACGATTTCAAGGTTTTTTCTTATAGTTCTACAGTATAGTAATCAATGATTACAGTGTCTGGCTTTCTTATGCCTATGCACACCCAAATCTTTTTCGTCATCCATTCTCTTGATTTGTCATACACCTCAAAACAAGGAACGGTAGAAAAATAGTAATGAGATGGATCTACATACCCGCCATCTAAAACTGTCTTTACATCCTCTTCTGGCACTGTCCTTATTCCATCATTTTGAATATATACGCTGGTTCCGTCATTAAACTTAAGCGCATATCTTGCAGAAATGTCAGCCTTTCCATCCGGATGAATTACTTGGCTATCAACTCCGCCAGGAAGAACAACTCCATCAAAACCATCTCCACTGGATACTCCGCCGCCAATAGGAATAAGACGCCTCTTTCCAACAAAATTGTCATCTCTTCTTCCTATTTCAATAGGCTTATCAACAGGAATATTAATACTAAATTGCTTTTTAAGACTAGGCATCTTTAACCTCCCTATCATTAACTAATGCAAATAATTTTTTCAAAAATTCAAGACTGACTTTTGCCGCATCGCTATGGCCTATTACAAGACTAACCCTAGGCTCGACGCCTGCATAAATTGTAATGGCATTGCCATAAGAAGCATAAAGCTCGGCAATTTCTCTTGGCCCTAGCGCATTTCTTTCCTCAAACAAGAATACTACCTTGCTTAGCTGCTTTACAACCTTAGAAACACCCATCCTGCTTGCGAGATTTCTTATCATCGCAACATCAAGAAGATTGTAGGCTTCTGTTGGTGGATCTCCAAATCTATCAACAAGTTCATCATAAACTTCTGATCTATCCTCATCAGTCACAACTGATGCAATGCGCTTATACATATCAAGCCTTGTAAGCTCATCAGCAACATAAGCCTCTGGCAAAAAGGCTGAAACCCCCAGTTCTACCGCAGAATCCGCCTCTAGCTCACTATCTTCTCTTAGCTCGCCCTTAAGCTCTCTAACCGCTTCATCAACAAGCTTGCAATAGAGCTCATAACCTATAGAAAGCATATGTCCAGACTGCTCCACGCCAAGAAGATTTCCTGCACCTCTTAGCTCCAAATCTCTCATAGCTACTCTAAAGCCAGAGCCAAACTCAGTAAATTCCTTTATTGCTCTAAGCCTTTTTTCTGCGAGCTCTGTTAGCACCTTATCCTTCTTATACATGAGGAAGGCATACGCCATTCTGTTGCTTCTTCCAACTCTTCCCCTAAGCTGATAAAGCTGCGAAAGCCCGAATCTATCGGCATCTAAGACTATTAGAGTATTTACATTTGGTATATCAAGACCAGATTCAATAATGGTTGTTACAACCAGTACATCTGAATTTCCTGCACTAAAATCAAGCATTATATCCTCAAGCTCTGATTCATTCATCTGGCCGTGAGCCACAGAAATCCTAGCGCCTGGAACAAGCGAGCTTATCTTTCTTGCAACTGACTGTATGCTTCTTACTCTGTTATGAACAAGATAAACCTGGCCGCCCCTTGCCATTTCTCTTCTTATTGCATCTGCAATGAGCTGTTCATCTTCCTCCATAACATAAGTCTGCACAGGATATCTATCCTCTGGAGGCTGCTCTATTACTGACATATCTCTAATGCCAATAAGGCTCATATGCAAGGTTCTTGGTATTGGAGTTGCAGACAGCGTGAGCACATCTACATTAGATTTAAGGCGCTTAATAGCTTCCTTATGCTCCACGCCAAATCTTTGCTCCTCATCAACTATTAAAAGTCCAAGGTCTTTAAACTTAACATCTGACGATAAAAGTCTATGAGTTCCTATTATTAAATCAATATCGCCTCTCCCAAGAGCTTCTACTATCTTATCCTGCTCTGCACTTGTTCTAAAGCGACTTAGCATTTCTATCACAAAAGGATAACCAGCAAAACGCTCCAAAAACGTGTGATAATGCTGACTTGCAAGTATGGTTGTTGGAACTAGTACTGCTACCTGTTTTCCCTGCTCTAATGCCTTAAAAATAGCCCTAGCGGCCACTTCTGTTTTACCATAGCCAACATCACCGCACAGCAGTCTATCCATGGCCTTTGGAAGCTGCATGTCCTTTTTAATTTCTTCCACTAGTTTTGGTATAGTTATTTCTTCAATCTT
>JAKSSJ010000057.1 GCA_024403215.1 Clostridia bacterium | reverse complement strand
AGGAGAAGATGGCAAAAGTTACGCTGGTATACTTTATAATAGGTATAGCAGCATTGATAATAAATCAGGGAATGCAGTTTTTTGATTTGCCAACAACATTCTGGGTTGGCTTTGCAAAAGGGGTAACAGCCGGGCTTGCATTATTATCTATGATTTTTGGAATATTGTACCTTACAGGCGCTATGACAAAGGTAAAAGACTTTAAAGCAAGAGTATGGCAGTAATGAAGGTAATACGGCTTAAGCAATTGCTTCCAGCATTATAGAACGGAGAGATGATTTACCATGGATTACAGGTTTGCTACAAGAGAAGATACGTCTTTGATTATGGAGTTTGTGAAAGAACTGGCCATATATGAGAAGATGGAAGATCAAGTTGTTGGTACCGAAGAGTTGTATAATGAATGGCTTTTTGATAAGCAAAAGGCTGAAGTTATATTTGCTTTAGAAGATGGTAAAGAAGTTGGTTTTGCACTATTCTTTCATAATTTTTCTACATTTCTTGGCCGTGCTGGAATTTACCTTGAAGATCTGTTTGTTAAGCCGGAGTATAGGGGAAAAGGCTATGGCAAAGGTTTAATTACAAAACTTGCGCAAATTGCTGTTGAAAGAGGCTGCGGCAGATTGGAATGGTGGTGTCTTGATTGGAATAAGCCTAGTATAGATTTTTACCTTTCTTTGGGCGCTAAACCAATGAGCGATTGGACTGTGTACCGAATCACAGGTGAAACATTAGAAAATCTAGCTAAAGCAAGAGATTGATTATAGCTTGCCTTGCATGGGGCTGCCGTTATATAAAGCAGTATTTGTTGATAACAATGTAGTTCAATAAGATTTTTTCCGTTCGGAATAGTAAACTGTAGGTTCGGACAAAATCGAAAGTAGCGAGCTTGAGGAGTCGCGAGTCTGTAAGCCCCCACATATTCATGCTTTTGCTGGATTTGTGGTGGGTTGCGAGTCCGTAAGCCCCCACATATTCATGCTTTGCCGGATTTGTGGTGGGTTGCGAGTCTGTAAGCCCCCACATATTCATGCTTTTGCCGGATTTGTGGTGGGTCGCAAGACTGTAAGCCCCCACATATTCATGCTTTTGCCGGATTTGTGGTGGGTCGCGAGTCTGTAAGCCCCCACATATTCATGCTTTTGCTGGATTTGTGGTGGGTATTGGCTCAAACCGCGGCACAAACTTGGATTTACTAAAAAACGACGGGCGCTCGTATAAGCACTCGCCGTTTTATTGTCTTTGTTATTTAAGTGCTGCCTTTGCTGTTTCTACAAGTTTAGCAAAACCTGCTGCATCGTAGATAGCGAGCTCGGAAAGCATCTTTCTGTTTACTGTAACTCCAGCCTTCTTAAGACCATCCATAAGTCTTGAATAGGAGATACCATTCATTCTTGCTGCTGCATTGATTCTTGCAATCCAGAGCTTTCTGTATTCTCTCTTCTTGAGCTTTCTGCCCATTTCTGCAGAACGGAGAGATCTCATAACTGCTGGATTAGCAGCTTTGAATGTGCTGTGCTTGGAACCGTAGAATCCCTTTGCAAGCTTTAAAATCTTATTGTGTCTTTTCTTAGCGTTTACGCCGCCCTTAACTCTTGCCATTGTCTACACCTCCTACTTTCCAATCAAAACAGCCTTGATTCTCTTGTGATCTGCATGAGTAAGAATTGTGGACTTTCTAAGTCCTCTCTTTCTCTTAGGAGTCTTCTTTGTTAAGATGTGGCTCTTATATGCTTTATTTCTCTTTACTTTACCAGTTCCAGTGAGCTTGAATCTCTTCATTGCTCCTCTATGGGACTTCATCTTACCGCTTTTGCTCTTAGCCATTTTTTTGCGTCCTTTCTATGTTATTGCTCGTCTTGTGAAGCCTCGGCTTTGTTTTCTTCTGCCTTAGCTTTTGCTGCTTTTTGTTTTTCTTTTTCAGATTTTGGTGCAATAGTAACTGTAAGGTTTCTGCCCTCAAGAACTGGAGCTTTTTCAACAGTGCCAAACTCTTCTACTCTCTTGCAGAAGGCAAGCATTGTTTCCTTACCCTTTTCTACGTAACCCATCTCTCTTCCGCGGAAACGCATACCAATCTTAACCTTATCTCCGCCAGCTAAAAACTTAGCAACCAGAGTGGCTTTGGTTTCAAGATCATGATCTTCTGTGAAGATACCGAGTCGCATTTCTTTGACTTCCATAGTCTTCTGTTTCTTCTTTGCTTCCTTTTCCCTCTTTTGCTGTTCATAGCGATACTTGCCGTAGTCCATGATTCTGCAAACAGGTGGGGCAGCATTTGGAGAAATGTTTACGAGATCCAAATTTGCTTCTTCTGCTTTCTCAAGTGCTTCCTTGATACTAACAACGCCGAGCTGATTTCCTTCTTCGTCTAAAAGGCGAACCTCTTTAGCACGAATTTGCTCGTTGATTAAAGCTTCCTTACTAATAGCTTTTACCTCCGAAAATAAAAAAACGAAGCGCACAAGCTCCGCTTAATTTAACAAAATAAATTTGTTATTATGAGCCATTGCTAGCAATGCTGCAAGGCGAGAAGCGGATAACTTCTGCTTAAATACTCGAATATAATACAGAAAAACCCTTGAAAAGTCAAGGGTTTTTGTTGGTTTTTTAAAGTTTTTGGGGCCAAGCCGGGCCACTTGGGCCGCCGCCGGTCCGAGCCGGGCCACTTGGGCCGTCGCCGGTCCGCGCCGGGCCGCAGAGAACTAAGCTTTGTGTTTTGCCCAAAGAGCTTCGGCTGCACTGCAAAGCGGCTCGTAGGTATTGATAATGGCTACTGAGAGCAGCACGCCTCCACGAATGTCTGTGAACCAGTGAACGCCTGATAAAATTCTTCCAAATACTGTAATTGCCATGAATAGGTAGCAAATTACGTTTAAAAGCAGCTTATACTTGCTCTTTTTAAAATAGCCGCAGAAGATCATGAAGGCATAAACTACAGTTAGAGCCAGCATGGTATGAGAGCTTGGGTAGGAAGACTCAAGGCCCTCTCCTTCCATAATTACCGGTCTAAAGTTTATAACCACAAACATGAAGGCTGCGTAAAATGCCAGTACAATTACGTAGTAAACTCCCATAGCTGCAATGCGGTAGTCAACCTTGTAAAGAGACTTTCCTTTAATAAGCTGCATAACGCCAGCAAGCGCAAAGCATGCTGCTATAAGGAGGCCCATATAACCGCAAATTTGCGTTATTTTATACCACAAATCCGAAGTATTGGTTAAGTCTCTAACAAAACCGTTAAGCTTTGCAAATCCAACGATAGAGCCTTCTGGGCCTATGTCAGCTATGTCAATAAATTTGACAAGCGCAGTAAAAATCACGAAGATTAAAAACCAAATAATTGCGCACTTAAAACTTTTCTTTTTCATCTCTCTTCCTTTCCTTAGGGGAGCCGCCAACGGCGCCCTAAACCTTTTGAATATATTTTTTCATTTCATCCACGACTTCCCCTATAGTCATATCGGATGAGTCTATCAAAACGGCATCATCTGCCTGTTTTAACGGATTTGTAGCTCTATGAGAATCTCTGTAGTCTCTTGTTTGTATATCGGCCTCGACCTGCTCTACATTGCAAGGCAGACCCTTCTCCTCATATTCTTTAGCACGTCTTAAAGCCCTTACGTGAGCCGACGCTGTCAAAAAGAACTTGCACTCCGCTCCTGTTAAAACGTTAGTGCCTATGTCTCTTCCATCCATAACAAGGGACTTTCTCTCGCCCATGGCCTTTTGGAGTGCCACAAGCTTTTCTCTTACCGCAGGTATTGCCGAGCTAACTGAGGCCATCTCTGAAACCTCCTGGGTTCTGATAAAGCCATCTACGTTCTCGCCATCTAAAAATACCGAGCCCTTGCTGTAATCAACGTCAGTTTCCTTAAGAAGCTTTGCAAGATCCTCTGCGTTATTTGGATCTATGCCTGTTCTAAAAATCTTAAGGGCTATGGCTCTGTACATAGCGCCTGTGTCTATATAATCAATGTTTAAATCCTTAGCAAGTATCTTAGCCATTGTGCTTTTTCCTGCACCACTTGGGCCGTCTATTGCTATTCTAAGTAACTTTTCCATATCAAACCACTATTTCCCCAGTCTATTTTTACTGTGGCACTACTTCTTGTTATCAAGAAGTTTTTCAACCTCTGCGACAAAGGTGCCTACATCCTTAAAGTCTCTATATACCGAAGCAAATCTTACGTAAGCTACTTGGTCTAGGTTCATAAGGCTTTCCATTACACTCTCACCAATTATCTCCGTAGTGATTTCCTTTTCCATTCTATTGTTAAGATTGCGCTCAATCTCATCAACCACTGCTTCCATCTGAGCATAGGTTACTGGGCGTTTTTCGCAAGCCTTCATGATGCTTGTGAGTATTTTATTTCTGTCAAATGCAGCTCTGCTGCCATCTCTTTTGACAACCATAAAGAGAGTTTCTTCAACCTTTTCATAGGTTGTAAAGCGCTTGCCGCACTTTGGACATTCTCTCCTTCTTCTTATTGCTTTTCCCTCTTCTGTAGGGCGAGAATCTATAACCTTGGTATCAATTTCATCACAATACGGGCACTTCATACTTTTTCTCCTATAATGCACAATTTGCTCTGTCCGACGCTTTAATTCTATACTATATATTGTGGTTTATCAAGCGGAACTTCTGTGCTATAATATGTGCCGTTATGAATAGCAAAGAACAATTACAAAAAAGAAGAATCTTCGGAATAATTTCTCACCCGGACGCTGGTAAAACAACCCTTACCGAAAAGCTGCTCCTGCATGGCGGAGCCATAAGAGAGGCCGGCACTGTTAAGGCTAGAAGAAATTCTAAGTTTGCCACTTCAGACTGGATGGAAATTGAAAAACAAAGAGGTATTTCAGTTACTAGCTCTGTTATGCAGTTTGAATACCAGGGCAAGGTTATTTCCATCATGGATACCCCGGGCCACAATGATTTCGGAGAAGATACATACAGAATTCTTACCTCAGTTGACAGCGCTGTAATGGTAATTGACGCTGCCAAGGGTATAGAGACTCAGACTAAAAAATTGTTTGCCGTTTGCAAAATGCGTGGCATTCCAATTTTCACTTTCATAAACAAGCTGGATAGAGAAGCCAAAGATCCACTTGAGCTTATGAGTGATCTTGAAAACGTCCTTGGTATCCCAGCAACTGCTGTAACCTGGCCTATTGGCTGCGGTCTAAACTTCCAAGGCGTATATAACATACTTAAAAACGAAGTCTATTTATATAGAGAAAAAACTACTCTTAAGCTTTCAGACAAGGGCGTTTTTGGACCCGAGCTTAAAGAGATTATTACTCAAAACAACCTAAAGGATTTAAGAGATCAGCTGGAGCTTTTAGAAGGCGCAGGTTATCCTTTTGATCAGGAGCTTGTTTCTTCTGGCGAGCTCACGCCTGTCTTCTTTGGTTCTGCCCTTGCAGACTTTGGCGTTACTGCTTTTCTTGAAGACTTCCTTGTAATGAGCCCTCCTCCAGGACCAAGAAAGCTTGCGGACGGCGGAAGCGTAGATCCTATGGCAGAAGAATTCTCGGGCTTTGTATTTAAGATTCAAGCAAACATGAACCCTGCTCATAGAGATAGGCTCGCCTTCTTTAGAATTTGTTCTGGAACTTATACTCACGGAATGACCGTAAACCTTGCAAGAACCGGAAAGCCTATTAAGCTTGCTCAGTCAACTCAGCTTATGGCAAACGAGAGAGAAAATGTTTTAGAAGCTTATGCTGGAGATATAATCGGAATTTACGATACTGGAAACTTCCAGATTGGAGATACACTTTATACAGGAAAGACTCCTATTGAGTTTGAGCCTCTGCCAACCTTCCCACCAGAACTTTTTGCTCTTGTTGCTCCAAAGGATACAATGAAGCAAAAGCAGTTCCAAAAGGGAGTGCAGCAGCTTGCCCAGGAAGGCGCAATTCAGGTTTATCACAACGAATACAATGAAGTGGTAATCGGCGCTGTTGGTCAACTTCAGTTTGAAGTATTCCAATACAGACTTGAGAACGAATACAACGCACCAATTAGAATGAACAGTCTAGATTTTACCGTAGCGAAATGGGTAAAAGATACTCCACTTGAAATGGTGAAAAACAGCGTTGATGCTAGAGGAATGCTGGTGTTTG
>JAKSSJ010000056.1 GCA_024403215.1 Clostridia bacterium | reverse complement strand
GCAGTCAGAAACCACAATGATGTAATCAACATCTGGAAGTATGCCTCTGCTGATATGCTCCATACCAGCTTCGTTATCAACTACCATGTATGGGTAATTCTTTTCGAGCTTGATAAGCTCTCTTGTTAGAAGATCATTTACAAAGCAGTAGCAACCCTTTCCTTGAGTTCTTCCCATAACGATTAAGTCAAACTCATCGTCTTCAACAATTGCTGACTGAAGCTTATGATCCATAAAATCTTGTTTGCTCATTCCAACAGGAATTGGGCTTTCAAGTTTATTCTCTGCAGTTGCAATAAGCTCTCTAACATCTCCAAGTGTAGTTTCTACTTCTACGCCTAAGACTTCATTTAAGTTTGAATTTGCATCTGCATCAACTGCAAGAATAGGACTCTTTCCGTTCTTTCCCATCCAATCAATGAGCATTCCGCAGAAAGTTGTTTTACCTGTTCCGCCTTTTCCTGCAACTGCAATTTTAATTGCCATAATTTTATCCTCTAGTCTTGACTAAAACTAAATCGTTGTTTAAGACCATTTATAACAACGTCAATGATGATGTCTCCGTTCTCTAAAACAGACTTCTCAAAAATCTCAATATCCCCGACAAGCATATTTTTGACATAGCTTTCGGGGTCCTCAACGTCTTCATTTGTTACAAAGACATCTCGCATTTGATTACCTGAGCATCTGTTAAAGATTTCACGGATAACTTCGTACTTCATTAATTTTAGTTCTTTGCCTTTATAATATAGTATTAATTCTCACTCTCTATTATAACTCTATTTTTGACAAAGTCCATAGATTTTAACGTTCCTTGGACTTTTGTTTGAGCTCCCATAATATCGGTTAACGTAATACTATTTCCGTCCACTTCCACATTGCAAACGTATTCGCAAAGCTTATTTTCATTTCCATTTAGTACGGCATAAACTGTAGAAAGGCACATTTTATTTACCCTCTTTTAGGAAAGCAAGGGCCTTTGCAAGCTCATCGTTTCCGTGATAATACTCTTCCAAAGCTGCATCGATTAATTTTGCAGATTCATTCTTTCCTGTAGCCTCTAATTTGTGAGAAAGCTCGTGTAATTCTTCTGCATGATGTCTATTATGATCAAGCATATATGACATAAGTGCAATAGCCTGATCTACACTTTCAAAAGCAGAAACATCTGCGTGTACATGTGTATGTCCATCTGCATGAGTATGTGTATGCATTGCATGCTCATGCTCTTCGCCTTCGTGAAAATGCATTTTATATCTCCCTTACATTAAAAATGGGTGGGCATAATGCCCACCCTAGATAAGACTAAATTAGCAAGCAAGTTCTCTAGCTTTGGAAGCTGCAGAAGCTGCATCTGTTGTATAAGCGTCAGCGCCGATTTCGTCAGCGAATGCCTGTGTAATTGGAGCACCACCAACCATAATCTTAACCTGGCTCTGAAGTCCAGCATCAATAATTGTCTTAACTGTATTTCTCATTGATTCCATTGTTGTTGTAAGAAGTGCGGAAACGCCAACAACCTTGCAATCTGGGTGAGCCTTGATTGCTTCTACAAACTTTTCTGCAGGAACATCAATACCAAGGTCTACTACTTCGAATCCAGCAGCTTCTACCATGATAGCTACGAGGTTCTTACCGATGTCGTGGAGGTCTCCAGCAACTGTTCCGATAATGAATGTGCCATACTTAGCACCAGCATCACCAGCCATGAGTGGCTTAAGAACGCCAACACCGCGCTGCATTGTCTTAGCTGCGATAAGCATTTCTGGAACGTAGATTTCATTCTTTTGGAACTTGTCACCTACTTCGTCCATAGCTACTGCCATAGAATCAAGTACTTCTTCTGGTGTTGCACCACCATTGAGTGCTTCCTGAACAACTCCTTCAACAAGTTTAAGCTTTCCAGCTGCAACTGTTTCTTTTACGCTCTGAATCATAATTTTCTCCTTTCAGAAACCAAAAAATATGTTTTATTTTTTAAAAAATAAAATGTACATAAAAGTACATAATCATTATAGTCACTATAAATACTCAAGTCATTGTCATTTTCACCAAGTTTTGAACATAAATCACAAAAAATCACCAAAATATATCTTATAAAATCTATACTCAATGAGTTATTCATGTTGAAATTTCAAGCTTTATAGTACCTTGTAGATTTCTACAATATTTATTGACATTTCACACCCCATATGTAAAAATACTATTACTAACATTTAGCACAATTTTGTCAGTCAAAATTAGGAGAAAACTATGCAAATAAGCCTAAATATAATCTTAGACTTTATTAAAGACTTCAGCCCAGAAAGCTATGTAAAGGACAAAAACAGAGCCTTTACAGGCGTTGGAGTTGGCAAAAGACAAGGACAAGGTCTTTATCAGGATCAGCTTTACCTCTGCGAATTTAAAGATTTCCTTTCTATGGAGCAAAGGGATAACTCTGTTTGTATGATGGTAATGAAAAAGCCAGATCAAGAGATTCCAAAAAAACGCAATCTCACAAACGTAGTATTTGCAAACTTTGAAGGAAACTTCCTGGACTTCTTCTCCTATGTACAGGCAAGCTTTTCCATGGTATTCAACTGGTGCTCAAAAATGGATGAATATCTCATCAAAAATAGAGGCATCCAGGATATACTCTCCCTCTCAGAATCAGTTATCGGTAATACAATTACTATTTCCGATTCTTCATTTGCCCTTGTTGCCTACACAGAAGGCATAGACTGCGACTGCAGACTTACATCAAGGCTTATAAAAAACGGTTATCACGACCAAGACGCCATAGACTTATTCACAAAAAATAAAATGACAGAAAAGTGGCGTGATGCAATAGAAATTTATGAGAGTGATGAAATGAATCTTTCAGATTACCCAATAATCTGCAAGGTTGTTCACTACTACAATAACTACTATTCTCACATAGTAATGCTATGTGACCACAAGCCATCAAGCCCAGGTCTTAAGGACCTTTTCAAGCTTCTTGTAGATCACTTGATGGTTTGCTTTGAAAAGCAATGGCTAGACAATAACCAGATGCCTCACATTCATGACTCTCTTATCATTTCTCTTGCTGGGCCAAACAATCTTTCAGAAGAGTCAGTAAAAAACCGCGCCAAAAACTCTGGTCTTCCTTTTAGCTCAAAGTTCTGCTTGCTTAGGATTGAAACAGAAGACGCAAGCAATATCATGCTTCAAAGAATAGAGCGCGAAATAACAAATATTTATCAAGAAACAAAAGTAACACTTTACAAGCAAGCCCTTCTCATTCTTATCATTCAGCCTCTTAAGGCTAAGGATAAGACTAAGGAGATTCTCTCCCACTATAAGGATGTTTTAAAAAGATATCACGCACACTGCGGAATTTCTAATGCATTTACAAGCCTTATGGATCTCCACCTTGCAAACGAGCAATCAGAGGTTGCAATTCATAGTTGCAATGGAACAGACATTTGCTACTTTGATGATTGCTACATAAGACATCTTCTTACAGCAGATCCAAGCAACGCATTTCTTTCAACAACAACAAAAGCAAGCCTGGTGCTTAGGGAGATCATGCAGTCTGATAAAAAGCATGGCACAAACAACCTAGAGCTATTAAAAGCTTACCTTGAGTTTGATAGAAGCGCCACAGATACTGCAAATCTAATGCATATGCATAGAAACAATGTCATCTATAGAGTAGGCCGAATCTGCGATCAAATGGATCTTGATCTTGATGATCCAAAGCTAAGACTGCACCTTCTTGTAGCCTATGAAGTTCTAAATAACGAAGAAGATTAAAAATTAAGAAATAAAAAAGCTCGGAGCTTTAGGCTCCGAGCTTTTTTATAGCCTTATACTATTTAATTCCTGCCTGCTCAAGAAGTCCTGGAATCTTAGATTCCCAACCCATTGACATGATGTGAACACCCTGGCAATATGGTCTGCATTCCTTGATAATTCTAGCGCAAATTTCTACGCCAGTAATTCCAGCCTTAGCCTTTTCCTTATCAGCAGCAAGCTCGTCAATCATAGCTTGTGGTACGGAAATACCAGCAATGTTTGCATTGAGGAACTTAACCATTCCAGCATTCTTTGGAATGATGATACCAAGCTGAATTGGAACACCAAATTTCTTAGCTTCTTCATAGAACTTGATGTACTTTTCTGAATCAAATACAGCCTGAGTCTGGAAGAATTGTGCACCAGCAGCAACCTTTCTTTCCATCTTTGCAAGCTGAGCATCAACAGAATCTGAGCATGGAGAAACTACTGCGCCCTTGCAGAATGATGGAGCTTCACCAACGAGCTCGTTTCCAGCAAGATCGTGTCCACCTTCTAAAACTCCCATAGTGTGGAGCAGTGATACAGAGTCAAGATCAAATACTGGCTTAGCCTGTGGGTTGTCACCGAGTGTTGTATAGTCACCTGTAAGTGCTAATACGTTATCAATTCCAAACATTGCTGCAGAAAGAAGATCTGATTGCAGAGCAATACGGTTTCTATCACGGCATGTAAGTTGATATATTGGATTAAGTCCTGCATCCTTTAATACCTTGCAAGTAGCAAGTGAACCAAGACGCATAACAGAAGACTGGCAATCAGTAATGTTTACAGCTGTAAGTCCGCTAAGATATTTCTTTGCTTCCTCAACTGTTTCTTCAAGATGGATTCCCTTTGGAGGTCCAACTTCTGCTGTTACTACAAATTTACCGTTTTTAAATTCATCAGTAATTTTCATTTATAATTCACCTCTTTTAGATCTACGATTCTTTACATTCTTTTGTTTCGAGGAATGTGGAATAGTCGCGAAGCTGAGTAGGATTCTTGTAGTTTTCCATCTTACCAAGCTTTTGCAGGCGCTTAGTAATTCTTTCCCAACCGCATTCCATATCTGGACAAACCTCGCACTTGCCATTCTTAGCACCGCCGCACTGGCCATTTACAAGACCCTTACTGCAAGCAACTATTGGGCAAATACCGCCTGTCATATTAAGATAACATTCTCCGCAATGTCCGCATTCGAACTCGAGTGGTGTAACACCCTGAGATCCTGGAAGGTGAAGAGTATCGCAAGCAGCATAAACTCTCTTGTTTTCAAGATATTCAGCAACTGTTTGAACTCCTACTCCGCAGGAGAATACTAATACTGCATCAGCAGCTTCAATTTCTTTTTTGTGAACTTCTAATCTTGCCTTTAAGTTTTCAAGATTGCAGATGTAATCTGTTGTGATTACTCCTGTTACCTTTCCTGCCTTTTCAAGCTCTGATTCAAAAGCTTTTGCATCTTCCTCTGGGAAGTACACTTCCTTACATCCATGGCAATTGATAATAAATACCTTGCCTTTTAATAGAGATGTAAGTTTTTCTTTGTCTTTAAGTTGTGTGATTAACATATTACTTCTTCATCTCCATTACAATTTTCTTTCCTTGCTTGATGTAGCTTACAAGTGGAATCTTTGAGGAACAAATATACTGGCAGCAACCGCATTCCATACAATCTCTAATCTTGTATTCAAGGAGTGCTTCTCCTGTGCTATTTTCCTTAACGAGCTTTGCAAAGTATAAAGGCTTAAGCTCCATTGGGCAAACGTCTTGGCATCTGCCGCACTTAATGCACTCTACTTCTACGCTTACGTCTGTATCAATAGCTATGACACCGTTGCTTCCCTTAATGATTGGAACATTAGTATCTTTAAGAACTGCTCCCATCATTACGCCGCCCATCTTAACTGTAGCACCTTCACCCTTGATACCACCGCAGTGAGCAATAACATCTGCAATGTTTGTACCAATTCTTACGATGTAGTTAGCAGGCTTTGCCATTCTTTCGCCAGAAACTGTAACAACTCTTTCAATAAGAGGCATACCAGTTTGAATAGCATCAGAAATAGCCTTGCAAGAGCTTACGTTGGATACTACTGCACCAACATCTGCTGGAAGTCCGCCGCTTGGAACCATCTTGCCCATAGCACGTTTAATGAGCATCTTTTCTGCACCCTGTGGGTACTTTGTCTTTGCAGCAAGAACTTCAATATTGTCTACGCCTTCAAGCTTCTTAGTAAGAAGTTCAATAGCATCTGGCTTATTGTCTTCAATTACTATGATGCCCTTTGGTGCAGAAACTGCCTTCATGATAGCCTTAAGTCCGTAAATTACGTCATCAGCATATTCAAGAAGAACTCTATGGTCTGCAGTAATAAGTG
>JAKSSJ010000055.1 GCA_024403215.1 Clostridia bacterium | reverse complement strand
TAAGCATGGCGCTGATTGTCTTCTCGCTAAAGAAGGAGAAGGAGATATATTGTGACAAATAGAGATTCGTTTAAAACAACATGGGGCTTTATACTAGCCGGTGTTGGAAGCGCAGTAGGGTGCGGAAACATTTGGAGATTCCCGATTATGGTTTCCCGCTACGGCGGATTAACTTACATTATTCCATATTTAATTTTCGTTGTGTTAGTAGCAAATAGCGGAATTATGGAAGAGTTTGCATTAGGAAGATCTGCAAAGGCTGGTCCTATTGAGGCCTTTGGTTCTTGCACTAAGCGTGCGGGAAAAGGCGAGGGCCTGGGAAGTGCTATTGGCATTGTTCCAGTTTTAGGTTCTTTGGGGCTTGCTATTGGCTATACCTGCGTATTTGGCTGGATAGTAAAGTACGCATTTATGGCAATAACTGGTAAACTTTTTGCTATAGGGCCTGATATGGATGCCCTTGGCTATACCTTTGGAGTTGAAACAGCAGCACCGTTTTCTAATAATAACTGGATAATCATAGCTGCAGTTTTAGCCCTTCTAATCATGATATTTGGCGTTTCTAAGGGTATTGAAACAGCAAATAAGGTTCTTATGCCAGCGCTGTTTGCCCTGCTTTTAGGCCTTGCAATTTACATTGCAACTCTGCCAGGAGCAGCAGATGGCTATAAATATATTTTATCAATTGATCCAAAGGGTCTTGCAGATCCAAATACATGGATTTATGCCTTTGGAATGGCATTCTTCTCATTATCTGTTGCAGGAAACGGATCTGTTATATACGGATCGTATTTAAACGATGACGAGGATATTCCATTCTCAGCAGTAAGAGTAGCTGTATTTGATACCATGGCGAGCCTTCTTGCAACCTGCGTAATACTGCCAGCCATGGCAGCAGGCGGAATCTCTTGTGATTCCTCTGGCCCGGGACTTATCTTCATTTATCTTGCAAACGTAATGAATTCGATGCCAGGCGGTAAAATAGTTGGAATACTGTTCTTTGTACTCTTTGTATTTGCTGCCTTATCTTCAATTATCAATATGTATGAGGTAAGCGTAGCCTTCCTTGAAGGAAAGCTTAAACTAAAAAGATTCCTTGCAACAGCCGTTGCAATCATTGTAGGTGCTGTTGTTGCCATATTTATCCAGGGCATTGCATCCGATTGGATGGATGTAGTAAACAACTATATTTGCCCACTTGGAGCACTTCTTGCGGCAATCATGTTCTTCTGGGTTTCTGGAGATGAATTTGCACTCACAGAGGTAAATAAGGGGGCTAGAAAGCCAAGAGGAAAGGGCTTTATCATACTAGGAAAATATGTATTTTGCATAGCTTCTATTGTAGCTCTGGTTGCAGGTGTACTCCTTGGAGGCATAGGCTAAGGCATAAGCTTGGCTTGTAAAAATTTAATAAATATATGTAGAAATAGCGCAACTTTTAAGATATACTATAAGTTGCGCTATTAGTTTATTTTTCAAGCCTTAGCGAAATTTTATCATGAGGTAAAATAGTGTCCATTTTATTAACTGGTGGAACTGGATATATTGGAAGTCATACAGCCGTTGAATTACTCAACGCTGGTTTTGATGTAATTCTTTTTGATAATTTATCTAACTCTGAAGAAGAGGTTGTAGATAAGATAGAAAAAATTACAGGAAAGCGTCCGCTCTTTGTTAAGGGCGATGTTTGTAATCAAAAAGATTTAGCAAATGTTTTTGCAGATGCAAAGAATCAAGGAAATCCAATTGAAGCTGTTATTCATTTTGCAGGATACAAGGCAGTTGGCGAGAGCGTAGAAAAACCTCTCATGTACTATGATAACAATCTAGTAGGTGCCATACGTCTTTTAGAAGAAATGAAGAAAGCAAATTGCAATTGCCTCATCTTTAGTTCATCAGCAACAGTATATGGAGAAGAAAATATTGCTCCATTTACAGAAGATATGAAAATTGGCGGCTGCACCAATCCTTATGGACAAACAAAGTTCATGATAGAGCAAATCCTAAAGGATGCAGCATTTGCAGATAAAGAGCTTTCGATAGTTGCTCTAAGATACTTTAATCCAATTGGTGCTCATAGTAGCGGTCTTCTTTCTGAGCAGCCAAAGGGAATTCCAAACAACCTCATGCCATATATAGTGCAGGTTGCAAAAGGAAAGCTCCCACAGCTTAATGTATTTGGAAACGACTATCCAACAAAGGATGGCACAGGAGAAAGAGACTACATTCACGTTGTAGATCTTGCAACTGGACATCTTGCAGCACTTAAATATGCATTAAATCACAAGGGAATAGAAGCAATCAATCTTGGAACAGGAAAGGCTACATCTGTTCTTGAAGTGGTTAGTGCGTATGAAAAAGCAACAGGTATTAAAATAAAATATGAAATAAAGCCAAGGCGTCCTGGCGATATAGCAGTAAGCTACGCAGACGCAGGAAAGGCAAAGAGCCTTCTTGGATGGACTGCACAGTACAATGTTGAAGATGCGTGCAGAGATTCAAACAAGGCAAAGTAGGAGTTTAGTAAAATGGTTGATTTAAGATTGGTATTCCAAAACCCAGAAAAATATGTTGGCGAGATTGAGGTTGAGGGATGGATTAGAAATAATCGTGGTTCAAACAAGTTTGGATTTATAGACCTTAACGATGGAACTTACTTTAAGTCAGTACAGATTGTTTACGAGGAAGATAAGGTTTCAAATTTTGAAGAAGTGTCAAAGCTTCCACTCGCAACAGCACTGTCTGTAAAAGGTGATTTGGTTCTTACGCCAGATGCAAAGCAGGCCTTTGAGATACACGCAAAGGAAGTAAAGGTCGAGGCTCCATCAGATCCAGACTATCCAATTCAAAATAAGCGCCACACAATGGAGTACTTAAGAACTCAGCAGCACTTAAGACCAAGAACAAATAAGTTCTCTGCAGTGTTTAGAGTAAGATCAGTTGCAGCATATGCAATTCATAAGTTCTTCCAAGAAAAAGGTTTTGTATATGCACATCCACCACTTATTACCTGCTCTGATGCAGAAGGTGCTGGTGAGATGTTTAGAGTAACAACTCTAGATCTTGATAATGTTCCAAAGAATAAAGACGGCAGCGTAAACTTTGACGAAGACTTCTTTGGCAAGAGCGCAAACCTTACAGTATCAGGTCAGCTGGAAGCAGAAATATTTGCACTAGCATTTAAGAATACTTACACATTTGGACCAACGTTTAGAGCAGAGAATTCTAATACAACAAGACATGCATCGGAATTCTGGATGATAGAACCAGAGATTGCATTTGCTGATCTTAAAGATGACATGGACCTTATTGAAGAGATGGTTAAGTACATCATCAACTTTGTGCTTGAAAACTGTCCAGCAGAAATGGAATTCTTCAATAGCTTCGTAGATAAAGGTCTTCTTGATAGATTAAATAATGTTGTATCCAACGAATTCAAACGCTTAACATATACAGAGGCTATTAAACTTCTTGAAGAAGCTGAAAAGAGCGGAAAGAAGAAGTTTGAATATAAAGTGACTGGTTGGGGCATGGACCTTCAATCAGAGCATGAGAGATACATCACAGAAGAAGTATTTAAAAAGCCAGTCTTCTTGATTGATTATCCATCAGAGATTAAAGCATTCTACATGAGAGAGAATGAAGATGGAAAGACAGTTGCAGCTTGCGACCTTCTTGTTCCTGGTATTGGAGAAATAGTTGGTGGCTCGCAAAGAGAAGAAAGATACGATGTGCTTCTAAACAAGATTAAAAAACTTGGTATGGATGAAAAGACATACTGGTGGTATCTTGAACTTAGAAAGTATGGCGGCGTAAAGCATGCAGGCTTTGGCCTCGGATTTGAAAGAATGATAATGTACCTAACAGGTGTTGATAACATCAGAGACGTACTTCCATTCCCAAGAACACCGCGTAATGCAGACTTCTAATAACTTAGTTTTACATTTTTAAATAATTTTAATAGGAGGATATATCCATGAAAGGCTACACAAGCGACACAATCAGAAACATCGCTCTTGTAGGACACGGCAGCACAGGTAAGACTACTTTCCTTGAAGCAGCACTTCTTGCAACAGGCGTCATCTCAAGACTTGGAAAGGTTGAAGACGGAAACACAGTTTCTGACTTTGATAAGATGGAAATTGAAAAAGGATATTCTATTTCCGCAACACCAGTTCCAGTTGAATATAATAAGGTTAAGCTTAACTTTATTGATACACCGGGCTTCTTCGATTTCGTTGGAGAAGTAAACTCTGCATTTAGAGCAGTTGAAGCTGCAGCAATTTTTGTGGATGCATCTTCTGGTATCCAGGTTGGTACAGAGAAGGCATGGGCATCCTGCAATCAGTTCAAAGTTCCAAGATTTTTCGTTATTAATAAGACAGACAAAGACAACGTAGATGTAAACAAGGTAGTAGCTGATCTTAAGGCAAAGTTTGGTACATCTGTTGTTGCTCTTTCTGATAAAGATGCATTAAACGAAGCAATTGCAGAAAACGACGAAGAACTCATGGAGAAGTTCTTTGGCGGAGAAGAATTTACAGAAGCAGAATTTAATAATGGACTTGCAAAAGGTATTGAGGCTTGCGGTATTGCTCCTGTTATGACCTGCTCTGCATTAAAGGGTGATGGTGTTAAAGAAGTTATGGACAACTTCATCAAGCTCGTTCCAAAGGCAAAGGCTATGGAAGGAAACGGACCTGTAGCATTTATCTTCAAGACAATTGCAGATCCATTCCTTGGAAAGATTTCTCTTGCTAAGGTTATGAGAGATAAGCTCACACCAGCAATGACAATTTACAACACAAGAGCACAGAAGGAAGAAAAGCTTGGTTCTATGTTCTTCATGCGTGGTAAGACACAAGGTGAGTGCCCAGAGGCAAAGGTTGGAGATATCGTTGCTTTAGGTAAGCTTCAGTTCACACAGACAGGCGATACACTTTGTGATAAGGATGCAGATATTGCATTAGATCCAGTTGTATTCCCACAGCCAACACTTTTCATTGCTCTTGAATCAAAGGCAAAGGGCGATGATGCAAAGGTTGCTACAGGTCTTAGAAAACTTATGGAAGAAGATCCATCATTCTCATTTGAGAGAAATAACGAAACACACCAATCACTTCTTGGTGTTCAGGGTGATATTCAGTCTGGTATCCTTATTGCAAAACTTAAGGATAAATACGGCGCAGATGTAAACATCGTTCCAACAAAGGTTGCTTACAGAGAAACAATCAAGGGAACATCAGATGTTCAGGGTAAACATAAGAAGCAATCCGGTGGTGCTGGACAGTACGGCGATGTTTGGATTAAGTTTGCTCCATCTACAGAAGAGTTTGAGTTTGTTGAAGAGCTCTTCGGTGGTTCTGTTCCAAAGCAGTATGTACCTGCAGTTGAAAAAGGTTTAAGAGATTGCATGGAGAAGGGTCCTCTTGCTGGTTGCAAGTGCACTAACATTAAGGCAACACTTCACGATGGTTCTTATCACGAAGTAGACTCCGATGAAATGTCATTCAAGATTGCTGCTTCACTTGCATTCAAGAAGGGCATCGCAGAGGCTAAGCCATGTCTTTTAGAGCCAATCATGCACATTGAGATTATCGTTCCAGATGATTACACTGGAGACGTTATGGGTGATATGAACAAGCGTAGAGGCAGAATCCTTGGTATGGAACCAATGCTTGGTGGACTCCAAAAGCTTGTTGCAGAAGTTCCTCAGGTTGAAATTTCTGACTATGCTATCGTTCTTAGAGCCATGACTCAGGCTAGAGCTTCCTTTACTCTTGCATTTGAAAGATACGATGAACTTCCAGGCATGCTTGCTGAGAAGGTTATCGCTGCTTACAAGGAACAGCAGGAAGAAGAAAAATAGTTTACTGCAGACGGTAGTTTATAGAAAAACAAAAGCTGGGCTTTTCAAAGCCCGGCTTTTTTATTTGTATTAAAGGCATGGAGGCAACTATGAACGAAAAATTAAACCAAAACGCAATTACATTTTCTGACGCAGCACTGCTTTGGAAGAAGGGCTATCTTGATAAAAGGAATAATACAGCCTTTGTTGTTGAAAGCTATATAGCAATACTAAAAAATCGCATTTTGCCGTACATTGGCGATATTAATATGCAGGAGCTTTCCACCGCAGACCTCGCTAATCTACTGCAGGCACAAATAGATACGGGACATACTTACCCAACACTT
>JAKSSJ010000054.1 GCA_024403215.1 Clostridia bacterium | reverse complement strand
GCAAGCCAAATTCCCATGCCGTTTTCAATCGGCCTTATATACTTTGTATTTACCTTGTGTTTATTAAGCTTCTCTACAACATCCTTTCCTGTGCCTGTTGTGTCAACAAGGGATAAGAAGGTTGGCTTAAGCTCCATATTTCCGAGGTCTTCTACGATGTTTCTTGAAACGCCGCCATGGACTGTTTCTACGTCTCCTTGGTTTCTGCCATCTGGCAGGTAAGTGTTGAGTGGATGACCTTTAATGTCTACAAAGACTGGGCCGATTACTAAGATTCCCATAATTTGGCTCCTTGAATTTGACTTTTTCTAAACTGAGTCCCGATGCATTATTATATCACATTTTGTGCTATAATATATCTGTATAACTTTATCATTTTTCAACATATTATATTTTATTATAAAGGAGAACAAAATGGCTTATAACGGATTTGCAATTGATAAGTATCTTGATGCTGAGGCTGTAACAAAGCAGCTCGACGAGCTCATCAAAAAACCAGTTTATACTATCAAGAAGGATAAGTTAGAGGATTATGTAACAAACTATTTTGATGCAAAGTGCGCAAAAAGTAAGGAGATGATTACAGAAGCAAGAAATATCATCCCTGGCGGAGTACAGCACAACCTTGCGTTTAACTATCCGTTCCCAATCGTAATCACAAAGGCAGAGGGAGCAAAGCTTTACGATATTGATGGAAACTGGTACTACGATCTTCTTCAGGCAGGTGGCCCAACAATTATTGGTTCAAATGATCCTGTAGTAAGAGATGCTGTTATAGAGCTTTTAAATACCTGCGGACCATCAACAGGTCTTTTTCACGAATTTGAATACAAGCTTGCTAAAAAGGTTAGCGAGATGGTACCAAGCGTAGAGCGATTTAGAATGCTCGGCTCTGGTACTGAAGCTTGCATGTGCGCTTTAAGAATTGCAAGACTTAAGACAGGAAAGAAGAATGTACTTAAGATGGGCGGAGCATATCACGGATGGTCTGATCAGCTTGCTTATGGTATGAGAGTTCCTGGAACAAAGTCTTTAATGTCTAAGGGCGTTCCTGATTTTGTATTCAAGCACACAGATGAATTCTTCCCTAACGATCTTGAAGATCTTGAAAGAAAGCTTAAGAGAAACCAAGCAACTGGTGGAACAGCTGCTGTATATATTGAACCTGTTGGCCCAGAAAGCGGAACTCGCCCAGTATCTAAAGAATTTGTTAGAGGCTGCGAGATGCTTGCACATAAATATGGTGCTCTGCTTGTTTGCGACGAGGTAGTATCAGGCTTTAGAATTGCTCCGGGCGGAGCTCAGGCCTTCTATGATATTGATCCTGATCTCACAATCTTCGGAAAGATTATCGCTGGCGGATATCCAGGTGCAGGCGGAGTTGGCGGACATGCTGATTGCATGGCTCACCTTGGTGCAGGACTTGATTCTTCTGGTAAGAAGGTTGAAAAGGCTATGTGCGGCGGAACTATGGCTGCTACACCAATTTCTTGCGTTGCAGGATATTACACACTTTGCGAAATTGAAAAGAGAAATGCTTGCGAAGTTGCTGGCAGAATGGGCGATAGACTTACTCAGGGTCTTCAGGAACTCATTAAAAAATACGAGCTTCCATTTGTTGCATTTAACCAGGGTTCTATCTGCCACTTAGACAGTGTTGGTACTATGCATTTCTGTGTTGACTGGAGCAAGCCATGGACTATCCCACAGGTTCTTAAGCAAACAAGCATAAGACAGGCTGAGATGGAGCACATGGGTGCTGCATATATGGCAGAAGGTATTGTAACTCTTGCTGGTTCAAGACTCTATACTTCTGCAGCTTACACAGAAGAAATGATAGATGATGTTCTTGCTAGATTTGAAAGAGTATTTGAAAACTGCGGAAAGATGGAATAGTGCTTTTACTAGAAAGGTGTTCTCATGAAATACATTCTTGCGTACGATATAGGAACAACAGGCGTTAAGACTTGCTTATTCTCTTTAGACCAAAATCTTAAGATGATTACAAGCGCAAGCGCCGAGTACCCTCTTTACATACTTCCAGATGGAGGTGCAGAGCAGGACGGAGATGATTGGTGGAATGGCATGGCAAGTACCACCGAAGCCGTCTTCTCAAAAACTGATGTAAAGCCAGAGGAGGTTGCTGGAATTTCATTCTGCTCACAGATGCAAGGCGTTGTCCTCGTTGACAAGGACGGAATTCCTGTTCATAGGCCAATGAGCTATATGGACCAAAGAGCAAAGGAAGAAATTAAAAAGGGCATTGCAAACGGAATTCAGGTTGCTGGTGCAAATATTTTTAAGCTCATTCCAAGCCTTATCATAACAGGTGCTGTTACATCCTCTGTAAAGGATCCTGTGTGGAAGTGCAAGTGGATAGAAGCTCACGAGCCAGAGAATTTTAAAAGAGCATATAGATGGCTGGATGTTAAGGACTACCTTATCGCAAGATGCACAGGTAAGTTTACAATGACTGAAGATTCTGCTTTTTCTACTCTCATCTACGACACAAGAAAAGGCAAGAAGTGCTTCAGCAAAACTCTTATCAAAATGTTTGATATCAAGGAAGAGCTTCTTCCTCCTATCATTAAATCAACTGATCTTGTTGGCGGACTTACAGCAAAGGCTGCAAAAGAGCTCGGCCTTAAAGAAGGAACTCCAGTATTTGGTGGAGGCGGAGATTCTAGTCTTGTTGGCGTTGGTGCTGGTGCTGTTTCGCTTGGCGATACTCATATCTACTGCGGAACAAGCGGCTGGGTCATTACAGTAACTGATAAGCAGATGGTTGATGTTTCTGCAATGATAGCGGCAATAGTTGGTGCATCAGAAGGAAAGTACAATTACTTTGCAGAGATGGAAACAGCGGGCAAGTGCTTATCTTGGGTTAAGGACCATTTAGCACTTGATGAAATTGGTGTTTATCTTGAAAAGAAGGATGTCACCAATGATGTAGAGGCTACATACAAGAGTCTTTATGATTATATGACTGACTGCATTAAAGATGTCGAGCCGGGAAGTGGCGGAGTTATCTTTACACCTTGGCTTCATGGAAATAGATGTCCGTTTGAGGATCCACTCGCAACAAGCATGTTCTTTGGAATCTCTATTGAAACGGGAACGACAGAGCTCATCCATGCAGTAATCGAAGGCGTTTTCTATCACATCAGATGGATGCTTGAGTGTCAGGATAAAAAGCTTAAGACTTCAGATCCAATTAGATTTGTTGGTGGACTTGCGCTCTCAGATGTTGCATGCCAGATGCTTGCAGATATCCTGGGAAGAACTGTAGAGGTAGTAGAATCTCCACAAAATGTTGGTAGCGCAGGTGCTGCTATTGTTACAGCAGTGGGCCTTGGGCTTATACCAAATATGGATGAGGCCAAAAAGTTTATCCCTGTAGGAAAAAGCTTTGCGCCAAATATGGACAATCATGAGAAATATGAAGGATATTATCAGAGCTTCTTAAAGCTTTACGGAGCAAACAAGAAGGTTTATAAACAGCTTTATGCTGCTGGAGGAAAACATGAATAAAGAAAAGAATAAAGAGCTTATTAGAGCAATAAAGTTTGCGCTGTTTTCTGCTTCAGCAGGAATAATCGAGCTTGGCTCGTTTACACTTTTAAACGAGCTTACAGATTGGTCATATTGGCCATGCTATCTTATAGCTTTGGTGCTCAGCGTTATTTGGAACTTTACTCTGAACAGAAAGTTTACATTCAAGAGTGCAAACAATGTTCCTATTGCAATGCTTAAGGTATTTGCTTATTACTGTGTATTTACACCTGCTACAACCTTCCTTGGTAACTACCTAGCAGAGACACTTCTGTGGAATGAATACATTGTAACAATACTTAATATGGTTCTCAATTTTGTAACAGAGTTCTTATACGACAAGTATGTTGTATTTAAAGATTCCATTGATACAAATGATGTAGCACAAAAAGAAGCAGCAAAGAAAGAACAAAAGGAAAATAAATAATGTACTACGAGGAAAGTAAAGCAAGAGAGCTTGTCGTAGCGGCAGGCCTTAAGTTAGTTGAAGAGGGTCTTATAGCAAGAACCTGGGGAAATATTAGCGCTAGGATTTCTGACGATGAGTTTATTATCACTCCAAGCGGAAGAGCTTATGAGGATTTAAAACCAGAAGATCTAGTTAAGGTTAAGATGGATGATTTAAGCTACGATGGGAATATAAAGCCTAGCAGCGAAAAGGGTATTCATGCTGTAGCATACATCTTAAGGAAAGAGCTTGGATTTATAATTCACACTCACCAGTTTTACGCAACAGTAATAGGCCTTGATGGAAAGGATAAGGCTGGTGCTGCATGTGCAGGATATGGTCTTCCTGGAACAGATAAGCTAAAGGATAATGTTATGCAGGCTATATCAAAGCATCCTAGCTATTCTGCTTTTCTTCTTCAAAGACATGGAGCACTGCTTCTTGGAAAAGATTTTGATGATGCATTTAAATTGGCTTCACTTCTTGAAAACGAAGCAAGAATCGTTTTTGAAACAGAGCTTGGAAATGTTAAGCCATACTTTGAAGCTTGCAAGAAGATGGGAACTAGCCTTCCTGCCTATATAGATGACTTTGCTCAAATCTTAGGACCATCTGTAAGTCTTAAAAAAGAAAAGGATGAAATTTGTGTAGGAGAAGACAGGGAAGCAGAAGAGATGATTTTAGATAAAAACTGCGCCTGCATGCTCTATGCAAAGGAGAAGCATATAAGGCCTTTAGGCTTTGCTGATGCAAACATTCAAAGATTAGTGTATAAAACAAAGTATTCCAAATTGAAATAGAAGGTATTGTATGAAGAGAGTATTAAGCTTTGTGCTTGCTATTGCAATGGTTTTTTCTTTTGTAGCATGCGCAAATAAAAAGGAAGAGCCTTTGTGCCAGCATGAGTGGGAAAGCACAGTTGAGGGAGACACTGTTACATTTAGCTGCAAGCTGTGCAACGAAAGCATATCAAAGACGGTTAAGCTTCCTGAGAAGATTGTTGAAAAAGAAGTTCCAGTTGAAAAGGAAGTTGTTAAAACTGTAGTAAAGGAAGTTGTAAAAGAAGTTGAGGTTCCAACATATTCATCTGATGCAGAGAAGATGAATGCACAAAACTATCAGCTGCTTCAGTATTACTACGACAGATATCAAAAGCTTGATGCTCTTAAGAATTATGTTATGGAAAACTACTACACTGATGTAAAGGAGGAAGACCTTCTTGAGGGCGCATATAAGGGCCTTGTAGAAAGTCTTGATGATCCGTTCTCTGTTTACAACAGTGCAGAAGAGTTAGTTGACTACGAAGGTGCTCTCACTCAGTTGTATTTTGGTATTGGAATAATGTTAAGACAAGAGGATGATCTTTGCGGATATATAGATTCAGTGACTCCAAATTCTCCTGCACTAAGAGCAGGACTTAAGGCTGGAGATAAGATAGTTGCCGTAGATGGAACATCATATATTGGAACTGGCATAGATCCTATTGCTCTTGCAATTAAAGGAGAGGTTGGAACTAATGTAAGAGTTGATGTAGATAGAAATGGAGAGATTCTCACCTTTATCATTACAAGACAAAAGGTTGGCATGCCAACAGTAAGCTATGAGGTGCTAGAGGGCGGAGAAGGCTACGTGCAGCTTACAGGTTTTGATAGCGTAACTGTAGAAGAGATGAAAATTGCGCTAAAAGATCTTGAAGAGCAGGGTGTTAAGAAATTTGTGCTAGACCTTAGAGATAACGGCGGCGGCCAAGTTGAGGTGGCACTTGATGTTGCAGACCTTCTCATGAATGCTGGAGTTATGGTCTACACAGAAGATAGAAATGGCAACAGAGAATACTATAAAACAAATGCTGGCAGAACAAGCATGAAGTATGTTGTTCTTTGTAATGGAGGAACAGCATCGGCTGCAGAGATGCTTTGCGCTGGTATTCAAGATAACAATGAAGGAAAGATTGTTGGTACAACAACTTACGGCAAAGGTATAGTACAAATCTTTGCATACATAAATGACGGAAGCTCTGTAAGTCTTACTCAGATGCAGTACTTCTCGCCAAAAGGACATGTAATTCATAAAGTCGGAATTACTCCAGACTACGAGGTTGGAATTAGCTTAGATGGTGTTGACCACCAGCTTGAAAAAGCATTAGAGGTTCTTAAATAATGGATATTAAAAGGCTCGCAGAAAAAATTCAAAATGAAACAGAAAAGATTATCGTAGGCAAAAGCGATAAGATTAAGCTGATTACTATGGCAATACTTTCGGACGGCCATGTGCTTTTAGATGATCTTCCTGGTGTTGGTAAGACTACATTGGTTAAAACCATGGCAAAGGCTATTGGACTTGAGTTTGGAAGAATTCAGTTTGTTCCAGATATGCTTCCGTCGGATATTATTGGCATGAATATTTTTAATCAAAAGACTGGAGATTTTGAATTAAGACGTGGTCCTATCTGCACCAATATTTTGCTTGCAGATGAAATTAATAGAGCTATACCAAGAACTCAGTCTGCGCTTTTGG
>JAKSSJ010000053.1 GCA_024403215.1 Clostridia bacterium | reverse complement strand
GAACAACCTTAGCTGCTTCCTTTCCTGCATCCTTGAGTTCTTTAATAAGAGCAGCCTTTCCTCTTACGTTAATGTATTCAGGCTCGAAGTTGTTTTCAATATCAACTCCCATTCTGCTCTTTGGAAGATCCCTTACGTGACCTACAGATGCAATTACCTTGTACTTTGTTCCAAGGAACTTGCCAATTGTTTTTGCCTTTGACGGCGACTCTACAATTACGAGATTTTTCTTACTAGCCATATTGTTGCCTCTCTTTCAATTATCTTCTTTATAATATTATATGAAGATTTTGTCAAGCGGTTTTTTAATAAAAGTATTTGGCTCCCTCAGATTTTAAAAGACCCCGAAGCTCTAAAGTGTTCACAAGCCTTAGAACTGTTGGGATATCCTCATAAATGGCAACTGCTAGCTCTTCTACCGTAATACCAGGGGCTTCCTTGATAATTCTTAGTATTTCCAGCTCTGATTTACTGCAATTTGCAAGGCTAATTGTAAGCTGATTTCCTATAATTCCCAGCTGGGGTAGCAGCTCGTTTAAGTCCGTTATGGCTCCGGCCCCGTCATATATCAGGCTATTAGTTCCCGTGGAATTTGGCTGATTTATGTTTCCCGGCACAGCAAAAACGTCTCTGCCCTGCTCTAGGGCGAGCTTTGCAGTAATCATAGAACCGCTTTTATAGGCACCCTCAACCACTATTACTGCTTTAGAAAGCCCCGATACTATTCTATTTCTTTCTGGGAAATTGTAAGCATGGCCTGAAACGCCAGGCTCGTACTCTGAAAGTATTAAGCCGTTTTCTGCAATTTCGTAATATAGGTTGGTATTTGATTTAGGGAAAATTACGTCTATGCCTGTTCCAAGAACAGCAACGGTTGGGGTGCCAGAATCAAGGCAGGCTCTATGCCCGCAGGTATCTATGCCCTCTGCCATACCAGAAACTATAGAAATACCGCACTGAGCAATTCTTTTACCTATCTCGTAAGCTGCCCAGCGCCCATAAGGCGAAGCCCTCCTTGTTCCAACAATTGCATAGAGAGGCTTTTGTATAATGCTAAGATCTCCAATATAGTAAAGGCGTTGTGGCGCATTGGGAATATTGCGCAGATGAGCAGGATACTGCTCATCAGTTATTTTTAATATTTTGCATTCTAATGATTTCATTGTTTTTGTTTTATCTTTAAGCTTTCTGCGCCCTGCTGGGCGCAGAAAGTTACATGTTATTTAAAGTACTTCTCTGGCATTCTATAGCTAAGTGCTTCTAGAATGTGATCTGATTTTATTTGCTCGCTTTGATCAATATCTGCAATAGTGCGAGCGACTTTTAATATTCTATGGTACTGCCTTGCAGAAAGATTCCATTTTGTAAAAGCTGTCTCCATCAGGGCCCGGCTCTCTTCATCTAGGGCACAATACTTTTTGATAAGCTGCGGAGTTAGCTGAGAATTGTAATTAATCGGCTCGCCCTTATATCTTGCCTCTTGCATAGCAAAGGCTGCTTCTACCCCTTTTCTTAAGGCCCTTGAATCAATTACTCTTGGCTTTTTATTAGTCTTTTCGTTTCCGAAATCGTAATCTTCAACCAATTCTTTATAAACAATCCTCTCCATGCAAATATTAATATCAATTCTGTCAAGAAGCGGACCCGAAATCCTTCCCAGGTATTTCTGCCTATCACTTTCTGTGCAGCTGCACGGCTTAATGCTGTCACCATAATAACCGCACCTGCAAGGATTCATAGCAACGACAAGCATAAACCTTGACGGATATTCAACCTTTCCATTAACTCTTGTGATGCTCACAAATCCGTCTTCAAGCGGCTGCCTTAGCATATCGATAGTATGAGTACTAAATTCAGGAAACTCATCTAAAAATAGAACGCCATTATGCGCAAGAGAAATCTCGCCAGGCTTAGGATTGCCGCCGCCTCCTATAAGGGCCGCCGCTGAAATGGTATGGTGCGGTGCTCTAAAAGGCCTATCACAAAGAAGAGGATTCTTCTCTGATATAAGCCCTGCAACAGAATATATCTGAGTTACATCCAATCTCTCCTGGAAAGAAAGAGCTGGCATAATACCAGGAATCCTCTTTCCTATCATTGATTTACCAACTCCAGGCGGCCCTACCATTAACATTCCATGCATGCCTGCTGCCGCAACCTCGGCCGCACGCTTTGCAAACTCTTGCCCTTTAATATCTGCAAAATCAGGAAAACTATTTTCGTGATATTCATTTGTATTTCCATCTGCTTCAACAGAAGCTATATTCTTTAGTCTAGCCGCAAACTCTAATACCTCTGTAAGTGTTTCCACTGGATAAAGCATCATGCCTTTTACAAGCATGGCCTCAGATAAATTTCCTTTTGGTATGATAACTGCGGACACACCAGAATTTTTAAGTTCAATAAGCATGGATAAAGCGCCATCAACTTTATTTACCTTTCCGTCTAAAGAAAGCTCGCCAAAACAAGCAATACTTCCATCTGTAAATGCATCATCATACTCTCCAGTTTCTGCTGCATCCTGAGCAATTAAAAGAGCCAGCGCAATAGGAAGATCGTAATGGCTACCATCCTTTTTTCTATTTGCTGGCGTTAAGTTTGCCGTTATCCTAATCAGAGGAAAATCAAAACCACAATTTGCAATTGCAGATTTAATTCTATCCCTTGATTCTTTTATGCTTTGATTAACAAGTCCAACAACATTAAATGCTGGAAGACCTTGTTCAAGATCTACTTCAACCCATGTTTTCTCTCCTGCAAGTCCAATTAAACTAGCAGTAAGCACTCGTGCATACATCTCTAATACCTCCTCTAAAAAAAATAAAGCATCAAGAATTTGCAGAAAACGCGTTCTCAAGATGCCTTATATAATCCCCCTCAGGAAGTCTTAAGATTTCTACAATATCAAATCTGAACATAATATCTTTTATGTCAAAGCCAGCAAACTTTCCAAATCTTCCTGGCCCTTTAAGATATCTTTTCCAATACGCCTGGGCAGTTAAAATTATGCGGCGTTGCTTTGGGAAAGACACTGCCTGACACGGCAAACCGTAAGCAAGGCTGTTCCTGCTTTTTACCTCAACAAAGCACAGTGTAGCCTTCTTCCTAAATTCAGCGCTGCCTGCCCGGCCCGCCTTAAAAGCGATAATGTCTATCTCGCCAATCTTACAGGCAAAATTCCTATCAACAATCTTATAACCATGTTTAATTAGATACTTGCACGCCAGATCCTCCCCTTCATTACCAATCCTGCGTTTCTCAGTAATTTTCTTTTCAGTAATCCTCTTCTCTGTACTGCCTTTTGCCACAGATTTTCTCCTAGCATTCATATTCAAACTACCATTTTTCTATCTATTTGCTTAATATTACCATGTCAATTATTCCCTGTCAATATTTAACTTACTAATCCCCTTCAACTCAGGGTTAAATTTCTTGCTAGGCGGCGAGCGGAGTCGTTGAGGCAAATAAAAAAACCAGGGAGACACTCCTGGTTTTTAAGTAGCGCTTAACTTGCGCTGTGGGGACGGGTGAGATTATTCTGCTTTTGCCTTGTTAAGGGCAACTGTCATTCTGGATACTTTTCTAGAAGCAGCATTCTTATGAATGATGTTCTTAGATGCAGCCTTCATAAGCTTCTTCTCAGCGAGAACGAGCTTTTCTTGAGCTGTAGCAAAATCCTTAGCATCAAGAGCCTTATAGAAGTTCTTAATGATAGCCTTAAGGGAATCCTTAACGCGTCTGTTTACTAAAGTTTTGTTCTGAATAACAGTGATTCTTTTCTTTGCAGATTTGATATTCGCCATAATATACACCCCACTTTCACGAATTATCGCAACGAATATTTTACTACCTAAGGCTTGGAATTTCAAGCACTTTTTACATGAAATTCGAGGGCCAAATAGCTAGCCAAATTAAAGCAAGCCTATTACTTATCTTCGTCATATTTTAAAACAGCTGTGAAGGCTTCCTGAGGAACCTCAACAGTACCAAACTGCCTCATCCTCTTCTTACCTTCCTTCTGCTTTTCCAAAAGCTTCTTCTTTCTTGAAATATCTCCGCCATAGCATTTAGCTAAAACGTCTTTTCTGTAAGCCTTAACAGTCTCTCTAGCTATTACCTTCTGACCAATTGCGGCCTGAATAGGAACCTCAAATTGATGCATAGGAATAACCTCTTTAAGCTTTTCGCAAACAAATCTGCCCCTGTAGAAAGCCTTAGACTCATGAACTATCATAGAGAAAGCATCAACAAGCTCCTTGTTAAGCAGGATGTCGAGCTTTACAAGATTGCTCTTTTCATAATGGTCAAATTCATAGTCTAAAGAACCATAACCTCTGGTTTTAGATTTTAAAGCATCAAAGAAATCATAGATTACCTCATTTAATGGAAGCATGTAATGGAGGCCAACTCTTTCGGTAGTGATGTATTCCATGTGATCCATCACTCCTCGCCTCTCCTGACAAAGCTCCATAATATTTCCTACATAATCCTTTGGCACCATAATAGTTGCCTTAACCATAGGCTCCTCAATATGATCATATTTTGTTGGATCAGGAAGATTGCTTGGATTTTCAATATAGTACTCCGAGCCATCATGATTTACAATTTTGTAAATTACAGATGGCGAGGTTGTGATAATCTCAAGATTAAATTCTCTTTCGAGCCTCTCAACAATGATCTCCATATGAAGAAGCCCTAAAAAACCACATCTAAATCCATAACCTAAAGCCTGAGATGTTTCTGGTTCAAAAATGAAAGCAGCATCATTAACCTGAAGCTTCTCAAGGCAGTCTTTTACGTTTTCATATTTCTCATCTGGTGTTGGATAAATTCCGCAATACACCATAGGCTGAACCTTCTTATAACCATGAAGCGGAGTTTGTGTAGGATTATCAGCAAGAGTAATAGTATCACCAACTCTTGCATCCTTTACCTGCTTAATGCTTGCGCAACTATAACCTACCTTGCCGGCACTAAGCTCTGCAACTGGTGTTTGATAAGGTGCATTAACACCAACCTCAGTTACTTCATACTTCTTACCAGTGTTCATAAGAAGAATAGTATCTCCGGTCTTAACCGAGCCATCAACAATTCTTGTATAAATTACAACGCCCTTGTAGTTATCATAATATGAGTCAAAGATGAGTGCCTTAAGTGGTGCATCATAATCTCCTTTTGGAGCAGGAACATTTTTTACGATATCCTCAAGAACATCCTCAATTCCTATTCCCTCCTTTGCAGAAATCAAAGGAGCTTCACTTGCATCAAGCCCAATAACATCTTCTATTTCTTCTTTAACTTCATCAGGATGAGATGAAGCAAGATCAATTTTATTTAGCACTGGCAAAATCTCAAGATTTTCATCAAGTGCGAGATAAACATTTGCAAGAGTCTGAGCCTCAACACCCTGAGTGGAATCTACAACCAAAACTGCTCCCTCGCATGCTGCAAGCGAGCGAGAAACCTCGTAGTTAAAGTCAACATGACCCGGAGTATCGATAAGATTTAAGATATACTCATTGCCATCCTTTGCTTTATATATGAGCCTTGTTGTCTGGAGCTTAATAGTAATACCACGTTCTCTCTCAAGCTCCATGTTATCCAAAAACTGTTCCTTCATATCTCTATGAGCAACAGTTCCAGTATTCTCAATCAAACGATCGGCCAGGGTAGATTTACCGTGGTCGATGTGAGCAATGATACTAAAATTTCTAATGTACTGTTGATAATCGTTCATAATTTACGTTAAGCTATTTACCTATCAAAGCAAATAATTATTTAATGAGCTTTTTAAATTCCTTAGTCTTAGCTGTAATATCCTCTGCACCAAATATTGCCGAGCCAGCAACAATAATATCAGTTCCAAGCTCAACAAGCTGTGCAGCATTCTTTTCATTTACTCCGCCATCAACTTCAATAAGATAATTTAAATCAGCCTCAAATCTTACTTGATTGAGCTCTGCAATCTTATCCATAGCAACTGGAATAAATTTTTGTCCTCCAAAGCCAGGGTTTACAGACATGATGAGAATCATATCTACATCAGTTAATATATCTTCCAGCATCCAAATTGGCGTAGCAGGATTAATAGCAACACCTGCTTTTACTCCAAGAGATTTAATCTGCTGTATGAGCCTATGAGAATGATTCGTTGCCTCATAATGGAAAGTAATAAACTCAGTATTTTCAGTAACAAAATCAGCAACCCTTTGTTCTGGGTTTTCAATCATAAGGTGAACATCAAAAGGAAGCTTAGTCTTTCCAAGAAGACTCTTCATTACAGGTGCACCAAATGTAATATTAGGAACAAAGGCTCCATCCATTACATCTACATGAATGTAATCAGCTTTTCCTTTTTCAATCAATGATATTTGTCTTTTAAGTTCCGAAAAATCAGCACTAAGTATTGACGGTGCAAGATATGCCATAACGCTCTCCTTAAAAATTAATATGCTCTATTCTTTTTGATTGAATTATAAATATCGATATATGAATCGTAGCGAGACCTTGAAATAAGTCCCTCACTTACAGCCTCTATTACGCTGCAACCAGGCTCGTTTTGGTGAACGCAGTCAGAAAACCTGCATTTACCAATTTAGCCGTCACGATCTGCATTGGAGTAAAAGGCATGGTTACCAGCACATCCAGATCACCGGACATATACAGCTGGTTGATCATACCAGGAATCGCCAGAAAGAGCGATA
>JAKSSJ010000052.1 GCA_024403215.1 Clostridia bacterium | reverse complement strand
CGCGACCATCCTCATGCCTATCATGACCGTCATCGCGATAGTCAGCGGCGCGGTTCTCCTTCACGAATCCCTTCAGTGGTTCGACTACGTCGGCTTCGTGATGATATTCACCGGTATCATAGCTGTAAATATCATCAGAAGACGGACACCTACAGAATAGATCCTTACATCACAGCATAAAGAAGGAAGCCCTCAGAAGGCTTCCTTTTTTTATCTGAATTTTTCTATCAATGCCGGAAACTCAGCCTTTGAGCTTGCCAAAAGCTTTGAAGGGGAGCTTAGCAGGACTATAGAGGGCTCGGCAGTGGACAGACTTAATAAGGCGCCAAAAGTTACCGGCCTAAACTGCGATGATTCTTATATATGTAATCTAGGCGTGGTGTTAGAAACTGCCCTAGAGTTTTCTAAGGCTAGCGGAGGAGTATTTAATCCTTGCATAGGAGCTGTATCAAAGCTTTGGAATTTTAGCGGCGATGGAAAACTGCCAAGTGATGAAAAAATAAAGGAGGCTCTTAATTACGTAGGAGAAGACTTTATTAGAATAAACGACGACGGGACTATAGTAAAAGAGCTAGACAATGTTGAAATAGATTTAGGAGCCATTGCTAAAGGCTATATTGCAAAGCAGGTAGCAAACCATTTAAGGGATAATGGAGTACACAGCGCTATATTATCATTTGGCGGCAATATCGTTATGATAGGTGCAAAAGAGGATGGTTCAAAATGGAATATTGGAGTTGAGGCTCCAGATCCAAAGGCAAAGGGAACGGACTTTAATAATAGGAAGGTAGCAGAAAACATATATATTGATCCTGCCGATTATGATGAGGAAGCGGTAAGCTTTGGAATGACGCCATCAGCTTCTGTTGTTACTTCAGGAACTTATGAAAGATATATAGAAGATGGCGGAAAGCTGTATCATCACATATTAGATCCAAGGACTGGATATCCAGTAGATACAGATTTGGTGTCGTGCACTATAGCGGGTGCAGACTCAATGTATTGCGACGCTCTCTCAACTATATGTATATTAAAGGGCAAGGTTGAAGCTCAAAAATTTATGGAACAATATCCGACTTATGACTATTTGTTTATAACAGAGGATGGAGAAATAATTAAATCTTAGAAGGGTCGAGGCTTATGAAACCAGAACTACTAGCACCATGTGGTGACTTAGAAACTTTACAAACAGCAATTAAATATGGCGCAGATGCAGTTTATCTTGGCGGCCCAATGATGCAGATGCGTGCGAGCCACGTAGGATTCACATGGGAAACTTTAGAAGAAGCATCAAAACTAATTCATGATGCAGGAAGAAAGATGTATGTAACAGTAAACATCTTTCCTAATAATCTTGAGATTCCTATGCTTGGTGATTATACAAGAAGATTAAAAGATTTAGGAGCTGATGCTCTGATAGTTTCTGACATTGGTGCCATTGCTGAGATAAAAGAAAAAAATCCTGATATTGAGATTCATTTAAGCACTCAAGCAAACTGCATGAACTATAAAGCAGCATCTGTCTATTACAACATGGGTGTTAAGCGAATTGTTTTAGCAAGAGAGCTTAGCATTGCTCAGATTGCAGAGCTTAGAAAAAATATTCCAGACGACATGCAGCTTGAAGCCTTTATTCATGGCGCAATGTGCATGAGCTATTCTGGACGCTGCATGATTTCTGCTTACACGACAGGAAGAAGTGCAAATAGAGGACAGTGCGCCCAGTCTTGCAGATGGAAGTATGCTCTGGTTGAAGAAAAGCGTCCTGGCGAGTATTTCCCTGTTGAAGAAACAGAAAACGGAATGGAGATTTTAAGCTCTAAGGAGCTTTGCTGCGTTGGCCTTCTTGATGAGTTAGAGGCAGCAGGAGTTTGCTCGTTTAAGATTGAAGGAAGAATGAGAACTCCATATTATGTTGGTACTGTTGTTAATGCATATAGAATGCTAATTGATAAAAAGATTAGCGCCGATGAAGCTTTTGCTGAAGTTGATACAGCAAGTCATAGACCGTTCTGCACAGGCTTTTATACAGGCAATCCATCAGAAACAACTCATGGAAGTGATGGATATGTTAGAGGTTCGCTATTTATTGCAACAGCAGCAGAGGATAGCAAGGATGGCAAGGTTGTTATTGAAACAAGAAATGCATTCAATCTTGGAGATGAAATAGAAGTTGTAACACCAGGCATGCTGGGAAGAAAATATAAGGTTGAAAGCATTGTAACAGAGGATGGAGAATCAATAGAACGTTCTAATACTCCAATGAAGAAGCTTACTATTAATGCAATTGATGGAATTAAAAAATCCGATATCTTTAGAATGAAACTTAAAGAAACAGAAAACTGCTAGAATTACTAATATGAGAATTGTAAGGAAATTTAAAAGAAAAATAATTTATCTTCTGGCTCTAATTGTTCTTGCTGGCGGATGGCTAGCAAAGGATAACGAGATTATTTCTATTGGAGGAGGCTCTGAGTATAACGAGGAGTACGCTGAATATAAATTCAGATCATCAAAGCAGCTTAAAGAACACTATGAAAGCCATGGTATAGAAATGGGTTTTGATTCTGCAGAGGATTATGAAAGAGCAGCATCGGATGTAATTAATAACCCTAATGCTCTTAGCAAAACAGAAAAGGAAGATGGAGATTTTGTTTTCTATCTTAAGGATACTAACGAAATAGTATTTTTATCAACGGATGGTTACATTAGATCATATTTCTGCCCAGACGCAGGAATAAGCTATTATAACAAACAATAAATATTTAGTACAAAACATAAGAGGAACATTATCATGAAAAGCGCAAACAGAATGCAATTTGTTAATCCTGGAACAAGAGGGCCTATCTATAACGAGGCTGTCAAACTTCAAGAAGCGGGAGAAAACGTATTAAAGCTCAATACCGGAAACCCTGCTGCTTTTGGTTTTGAAATGCCAGATAGCTTAAAGGAAGCTATTGCTAAGGCATCACAAGATTCAAGGCGTGCGGCTGCATATAGTGCCGGAACAGGAATGAAAGAATCAAAACAGGCAATACTCGAATATGATCTTTCAAAGGGAATGAAGAACGTTGCACTCAGTGATATATATCTTGGAAATGGTGTATCAGAGCTTGCAGAGTTTACTTGCCTGGCACTTTTAAATCCTGGCGAGGAAATTCTTCTTCCAAGTCCAAACTACAATCTTTGGAGTAATGCTGTAATACTTGCAGGAGGAGTTCCTGTTTACTATGAGTGTCACGAAGAAGATAAGTGGATGCCAAGAGCAGAAGAAATAGAAGCACTTGTAAGTGATAAGACAAGAGCAATACTTGTAATTAATCCAAATAACCCAACAGGAGCTTTGTATTCTAATGAGCTTTTAGAAAAGATTTGCGATGTTGCAAGAAGACATGATCTTGTTATTCTCTCTGATGAAATTTATGATAGATTAGTTATGGATGGAGCAGTTCATACTTCTATGGCAAAGCTTGCTCCAGATCTTCCTATCATCACATACAATGGACTTTCAAAATCTCATATAGTTTGCGGCTTAAGATGTGGCTGGATGACTTTAACAGGAGACTTTGGACCAGCAGATGGAGATTATAGAAGCGAATTCCATAAGCATATTGAAAATCTGATGAGCGTAAGACTTTGCGGAAACACTGTTGCTCAGCTTTGTATACCTGCAGCGCTTAAAGACCCTGCATACACAAAGGCTATGCTTGTTCCTGGCGGAAGAATTTATGACCAAAGAGAAGCTTGCTGCAATGCTATTGCAAATTCAAAATGTCTTTCTGTTGTTAAAAACACAGGAGCGCTTTACTGCTTTGTTCAGATTAGACCTGATGTTTGCAAAGTAACAGATGATAAGAAATGGGCAATGAATCTTATCAAAGAAAAGCATGTAATGGTAGTACCAGGCTCGGGCTTTGACTTTAAGAAACCAAACTACTTTAGAGTTGTAATGCTTCCATACCCAGATAATCTTGCAAAAGCAATAAGAGATATTGATGACTTTTGCGCAACGTATAAGGAATAATTGATGAAACCAGAAATCTTAGCGCCAGTTGGAGGAAAGGAACAACTTTATGCGGCAGTCAGAATGGGTGCTGACGCAGTGTATTTTGGTTTGCAAAATTTCAATGCAAGAAGAAATGCAGATAACTTTGCTGGTGAAGATTTAAGAGAAACTATAGATTATTGTCATGAGCATGATTGCAAGGTTAACATTACAATTAATACTCTTGTTCATGATGAAGAAATAGAAGAAGTAAAAAAGGCTGTTGATACGGCAGCGCAAAATGGCGCAGATGCTTTAATCATTCAAGATTTTGCTGTTGCAAAATACGCCAAAGAAAAATACCCAGATCTTGATATGCATGCTTCAACGCAAATGGCAGTGCACAATAGTGAGGGAGTAAAGATACTTAAAGAATACGGTTTTAAGCAATTCGTTCTTGCAAGAGAGCTTAGCCTTGATGAAATTAAAGCAATCTATGATAAGACAGGAGAAGACCTTGAGGTCTTTGTTCATGGTGCTCATTGTATGAGTGTTTCTGGCAACTGCTATCTTTCTTCAATGATAGGCGGTCGCTCGGGCAATAGAGGACTGTGTGCTCAGCCTTGCAGACTTGATTGGACAATTGGTGATAAGGATCATGCTTTGTCGCTTAAAGATTTATCTTACATTAAGCATATTAAGGATTTAGAAAATGCCGGTGTTAAGACTTTAAAAATTGAAGGCAGAATGAAGCGTCCTGAATATGTTGCTGAGGCTGTAAGACAGACAAGGAATGCTGTTGATGGGAAGGGCGTAGACCTTTCGGATCTTCAAGCAGTATTTTCTAGATCCGGGTTTACTGATGGCTATCTTACTGGCAAAAGAGATGCGAGCATGTTTGGTTATAGAACCAAAGATGATGTTGTTGCAGCAGAAAGTGTTTTGCCAAAGCTTGCAAAGCTTTATGAAAAAGAAAACCAAACTATCGCAGTTGACATGCTTTTATATGCTGTAGAAGGCGATAATTCTCAGCTTACAATAAGCGACGGAGTGCATAGTGTAACCGTGATGGGAGAGGTGCCAGAAAAGGCAAAGACTCTTCCTCTGAATGAAGAGTACGCAAGAAGGAACCTTTCAAAAACAGGTGGCACTCCTTACTACTTAGATGAGCTAACTCTAAGTGTTGGAGATAATCTAATGCTTCCTGCATCGGCGCTTAATGCTTTAAGAAGGGATGCATTAGAAGAATTAAGAAAAGCGAGGGCTTTAAGATGATTAGATTAAGATTTGAAAAAGCCTCGCAGATATTTGAAAATAATGCATCTGCTATAATACTTCCGCTTGATGAAATTACAGAAGAGCTTGCCAAGGAATATTCAAGAAAGCTCTATGCCGAAATTCCTGCTATGATATGGGAAGGAGAATTAGACTCTGTTCGCAAAGCTCTTGATAAGATTAAGTCATGGGGAGTTTATGATGTTGTTGCTGAAAACATTGGTGCAATATCACTTGCCAAAGAGTTTGGATTTAATATTCATGGAGGAAGCACTCTTAATATTTTAAATTCTACTTCTCTTTCGGAATACGAAGAGCTTGGACTTTGCGATGCAACGCTTTCATTTGAGCTCGCATTTTCAAAGATGAGAAAGTTAAAGGGAAATATACCATTTGGATTTATTGGTTATGGCTATATGAGCGTAATGAAGCTAAGAAGCTGTCCTGCAAGAGGGGAAAAGGGCTGCGCTTCTTGCGATGGACATCCTGTTCTTACTGATAGAATGGGCGAGCAGTTCCAGATTATATGTCACAATAAAAAATATTCTGACATGCTAAACTGTGTTCCAACTTATGTGGCTGATAAGACTGCGCCAGATGTAGATTTTCAGACGCTTTTCTTTACTATTGAAACTAAAGAAGAGGCAGAAGAAATATATAGACTTTATAAATCAAAGGAGACTCCTTTGTTTAGAAGAACGGCAGGACTATACTTTAGGGAATTGCAATAATGACCAAACAAGAAAGATTAGAAAAACAAAAGCTTCGTCTTGAAGAGATGCTTGTATATGAGAGAAAACTTTGGGATGCCGGCAAAGAATATATTGCTGGTGTTGATGAGGTAGGAAGAGGTCCACTTGCTGGTCCTGTAGTTACTGCTGCAGTTATACTTCCAAAGGATTTTAGTCTTCTTGGAGTTGACGATTCAAAAAAGCTGAGCCCAAAAAGAAGGGATGAGCTATTTGATCAGATTAAAGAGGCTGCCATTTGTTATGCAATAGGCAGAAGGGAGCCTGAAAGAATAGATGAGATTAATATCTTAGAAGCTACCAAGGAAGCTATGCAGGAGGCTATTGATGGGCTTAGAATAAAGCCGGATCATGTGCTAATAGATGCTGTAAACCTTAAAACTCTAAGGATTCCGCAAACTTCAATTATTCACGGAGATGCCACCTCTGTTTCAATAGCGGCAGCCTCTATAATAGCCAAGGTGACAAGAGACAGGGAAATGCTGGAAATGGCAAAGCTTTATCCTGGATATAGCTTTGAGTCCAATAAAGGCTATGGGACGGCGGCTCATTATGAGGGCTTGGCAGCCAAAGGGCCGTGCCCGATCCACCGAAAAAGCTTTCTTTAGCTAAAAACGCGCCAAAAGCGCCCACATTCGTGGGCGCTTTTTTATTGCAGAAGTTGTCAATGGGGTCAGACCCCATTGACATCCAGGATTGCAATGCAGCCCAATAGTGAAGAAAGTCTATTTATTA
>JAKSSJ010000051.1 GCA_024403215.1 Clostridia bacterium | reverse complement strand
AACGTAAGAGGAAAGGCTGCTCTTATTAAAGAACTCAAGGCTGCAGGAAAGGAAGCAGATAAGGTTTATCTCGCAACCGACCCTGACCGCGAAGGTGAAGCTATTTCTTGGCACATCTGCGGTTTACTCGGAATTGATCCAGACAAGGCAAATAGAATTGAGTTCCATGAAATCACAAAGGAAGCTGTACTACAGGCTATTTCAAATCCTCGCCCAATTGACATGACTCTTGTTGATGCTCAGCAGGGCAGACGTGTAATAGACCGTGTCGTAGGTTACGGAATTTCTCCAGTTCTTTGGGCAAAGGTTAGCAGAGGTCTTTCTGCAGGCAGAGTTCAGTCTGCAGCTCTTAAGCTTATTGTAGACAGAGAAATGCTTATAGAAGAGTTTGACCCAAAGGAATACTTTGCAATTTCTGCAGATCTTACCAAAGCTTCTGGAACAGAAACTCAGAAAAAGAGAAATGCATTTACTGCAAAATTAGAAAAAATTAATGGACAAAAGGTTGTTACACCAGATGATACTCATGATGCAACAATCAATACAGAAGTACTTGCAAACGAGATTTATGAAAAATTAAGCAAGGGTGAATTTGTTGTTAAAAATATTGACTCAAAAATCACTCAGACTAAGCCATATGCACCATATACAACATCAGTACTGCAGCAGGATGCATCAATTCGTCTTGGCTTCCCACCAAGAAAAACTATGCTTTTAGCTCAGCAGCTCTATGATGGTTCTATTACAATCAAAGGCCACAGCAATGTCGGAGGTCTTATCACTTACATGAGGACAGACTCTGTTAGAGTCAGTCCTCAGGCAGATGCTGCTTGCAAAGAACTCATTAAAGAAAGCTTTGGTGAGTCTTACGTTGGAAACAATGTTTATACAAACAAGACTCAAAACACTCAGGATGCGCATGAAGCAATCAGACCATCTCATGTAGAGCTTACACCTGAAGAAGTTCAGTCTTCTATGAACCAGGATCAATACAAACTCTACAAGCTCATTTGGTCACGTTTTGTTGCGAGCCGCATGACAGCAGCAACTTATGATTCAGTTGGAGCAGATATTGCTTCTTCCGAGTACGAGCTTAGAGCAACAGGAAGAAAACTCAATTTTGATGGTTTCCTTAAAGTTTACAATGTAGGTTCTGAGGAAAAGGATAAGGCGCTCCCAGCTCTTGAGCTTGGCGAAAAGCTTCAGCTTGTCGAGATTCACAATGATAAGAAACAGACAGAACCACCTGCAAGATTTACAGAAGCAAGTCTTATCAAGGAATTAGAAGAAAAGGGCATTGGAAGACCATCAACTTATGCACCTATAGTTTCTACACTTACAGAAAGAAGATACATCACAAAGGAAAAGAAATCTATAAAGCCTACAGATCTTGGAATCCTTGTTACTAATGAGGTAATGGAAGTTTACTTCCCAGAAGTAATAGATATTGGATTTACTTCCAGAATGGAAGAGAACTTAGATAAAGTAGCAGAAGGCGAGGCTCAGTGGAAGAGCGTTGTAGCCAACTACTATAACGGAAACTTAAAGAATGAAATTGATACTGCAAAAGATCAGATGGAAAAGATCAAGACTGTAGTTCAGCTTACAGATGAGCTTTGTCCAGAGTGCGGAAAGCAGCTTGCATTAAGACATGGTAAGTTTGGAGATTTCCTTGCTTGCTCAGGTTTCCCAGAATGCAGATATACAAAGTCAATAATCAAAACTGTTGGCGTAAAGTGCCCACAGTGCGGAGGAGATATTGTAGTTAAGAAGAGTAAGAAGGGCAAGACCTTCTATGGATGCTCGTCTTATCCAAATTGTGAAATGGTATTCTGGTATAAGCCAGTTGAAAAGGCTTGTCCTCAGTGCGGACATCTTCTTGTTGAGCGTGGCAGAATGCTTTACTGCTCTGATCCAAACTGCGAATATAGAGAAAAGAAATAGGGGGATTTAGGGATGACACAATTTCATGCTACAACCATTTGCCTTGTAAAGCGTAATGAAAATGATATTGCAATCGCTGGCGATGGACAAGTCACAATGGGTGAAACATCCATTATGAAAAACAACGCAAAAAAAGTTAGAAAAATTTATAAAGACCAGGTATTATGCGGATTTGCTGGCTCGGTTTCTGATGCATATTCTCTTATGGAAAAGTTTGAGAAGAAAATGGACGAGCATCAGGGTAACTTAAAAAGAGCAGCTGTTGCTCTTGCTCAGATGTGGAGACTTGATCAGGGTGCAAGAAACTTAGAAGCAATGATGCTGGTTGCAGATAAGGAAAACATACTCCTTATTTCAGGTACTGGCGAGGTTATCGAGCCTGATGCAAATTATGTTGCTATAGGTAGCGGCGGAAATTTTGCTTATGCTGCTGCTCATGCACTTTATGACCATACTGAAATGGATGCTCAGTCTATTGCACTTGAGGCATTAAAGATTGCATCTGATATTTGTGTTTACACAAATAGTCACATTTCAGTTGAGAAACTGTAGGGGGTATAACATGGCAAACGAATTAGTAAGCTCAACAAAGATTGCAGGCATGACTCCAAAGGAGATTGTTGCCGAGCTTGATAAATACATCATCGGACAAGATTCTGCTAAGCGCTCTGTTGCTGTTGCGCTTAGAAATAGATACAGAAGAAATATGCTTCCTGATGAACTCAGAGAAGAGGTTACTCCAAAAAATATTTTAATGATGGGTCCAACTGGTGTTGGTAAGACTGAGATTGCAAGACGTCTTGCAAAGCTTATGGATGCTCCGTTTATTAAAGTAGAAGCAACAAAGTTTACAGAGGTTGGTTACGTAGGAAGAGACGTTGAGTCTATTATAAGGGACCTCATGGAAGCTTCTATGCGTGTTACAAAAAACAAGCACATGGAAGAAAAGTATGGCGTTGCTAAAGACATTGCAGAAGAAAAAATTATTGAAGCAATAATTCCTGGAAGCAAGCAAAACAGACCTAACACAAATCCTTTCCAATTCATCGTTGGAAATAACAAGGCAACTTACAACCAAACTTCTGAAAAGATCGAAGAAAAGCCGGAGGATTCTCAAACCGAGCTTGCAAGAGAGCAAGTAAGACAGCAGCTTAGAGATGGTCTTCTTGAAGATCAGTATATAGAGATTGATGTTGTTCAGCAGCCAAAGGATAATAACCTTGATATTCAGCAGGGCGGCACAATTAATCTTGGCAGCATCTTTGGTGATTCAATGCCAAAGAAGACTAAAAGAAAGAGCATGAAGGTAAAGGAAGCCAGAAAGGTTCTTATTGAACAAGAAGCATCCAACCTGATTGATATGGATAAGGTTACATCTGAAGCCGTTGAGAATTGCGAGCAAAACGGAATCGTATTCATCGATGAAATCGATAAGATTGCGTCTGGCTCTGGATATAAAGGCGGTGTTGATGTTTCTAGAGAAGGTGTACAAAGAGACATCCTTCCAATTGTTGAAGGAAGCGTTGTTAACACAAAGTATGGCCCTGTTAAGACAGATCACATTCTGTTTATAGGAGCTGGTGCTTTCCATGTTGCAAGACCATCTGATTTAATTCCGGAGCTTCAAGGAAGATTCCCAATTAGAGTTGAGCTTGAAAGTCTATCAAAGGAAGATTTCAGAAGAATTCTTGTTGAACCTGATAACGCTCTTATCAAGCAGAACAAAGCACTTCTTGAAACAGAAGGCGTAAGTGTAACATTTACAGACGATGCTGTAGATGAGATTGCAACTATCGCTGCTCTTATGAATGATCAACAGGAAAACATTGGTGCAAGAAGATTGCATACAATTATGGAAAAGCTTCTTGAAGAGCTGGCATTTAATATTCCTGACGTTGAAGATAAGAACATTGTGATTGATAAGCCTTATGTTGATAGCAAGTTCTCTGAAACAATTAAAGCAGACGATATAGATAGATTTATATTGTAAACATGCCTGGCCGCGCACAGCGCGGCCAGAACTTTACTAGATATGCATTTTGATGATAATAACAACGTTATAGAAAACCAGAGCTATGATGCAATTCTAGTTGGACTTTCAACTGGAGAAGACATTTCATACTCAATGGAAGAATTGGCAGGGCTTGCAGGCGCTGCTAATATTAACGTGCTGGCAACTATGGTTCAAAACGCTGAACGCGTTAATGCTGCCACCTTCATTGGATCTGGAAAGCTTGAAGAGCTTAAGGATATGTGCAAAAACATGGAAGCTGACCTTGTTATTTTTAACGATGAGCTTTCAGGCATGCAGCTTAGAAATATTGAAGACGTTGTTGATGTTAGAGTCATAGATAGAACTATTCTCATCTTAGATATTTTTGCTGATCGCGCAAGCTCTGCTGACGGAAAATTGCAGGTTGAGCTGGCTCAGCTGCAGTATAGAATGCCAAGACTTCTTGGTTTTGGTAAGTCCTTATCAAGACTTGGAGGCGGAATTGGTACAAGAGGTCCTGGTGAGAAAAAATTAGAGACTGATAGGCGCCACATAGAGCACCGAATGGATGAGATTAAATCCGAGCTTGAAAGCTTAAGAAAAACTAGAGAGGTTCAGCGCTCAAAAAGAGAAAAGTCCGAGCTTCCTGTTGTAGCCTTGGTTGGCTATACAAACTCAGGTAAATCCTCTCTTATGAATAAGCTTTTGTCGATGGAGGAGAGGGAAGAAAAGCAGGTGTTTGAAAAAGACATGCTGTTTGCAACCCTTGATACGGCTCAAAGACTTATTACGCTTGAGGATAATAAAAGCTTTATATTAATTGATACCGTTGGTTTTGTTGACAAGCTGCCTCACACCTTAGTTAAGGCGTTTAAAGCAACTCTTGAAGAAGTAACAAAGGCAGACCTTCTCTTGCACATTGTTGACTGCAGCTTTTCTGATCCCGATTTCCACATCGGCGTTACAAGAGATGTAATGAAGGAGCTTAATGCAGACACAAAAGAAGAAGTCCTTGTATTCAACAAAATAGATAAAAACCCTGAGTTTAGCGGGGTTGGATATCCTGGCAGCATCAATATTTCCGCAAAAGATGGCACAAATTTAGATGCATTATTTGAAATAATCAAGTCTAAGATTTTTGCAGATATAGTGGAGGTAGAAATGCTTATCCCGTTTAGCAGGGGAGACGTTGTTTCTGCAATCAATCAAATTACAAAACCAAAAATCACAGAATACCATGAAGACGGAACCTACTTAAAGGTAGACCTAAATACTGCAGCCAGAGGGCGTTTTGCAGAGTTTATTTTGCCTAAGTCAAAGTAATCATTAATTTCAAATTTATCGTGTTATTATTTACGACAATCGCGCAGGCAGCCAATGCCGAGCAAACAATTGAAAAATCGCGCTTTATTTGCCATATTGCAAGGGCAGACTCAAGAGATGAAGCTGAGGCTTTTATCGCAAAGATTCGCCAAGAATATAAGGATGCTACTCATAATGTCCCATGCTTTGTTATTGGCGACAAAATGCAAGAGGCTTGGAGCTCTGAGGATGGGGAGCCATCTGGCACTTCCGGTGCACCAATGCTGGCCATGCTTAAAAAACAAGGCCTTACCAATGTGGTTGTGGTTGTTACAAGGTACTTTGGAGGCGTAAAATTGGGCCCTGGAGGCCTGGTTAGAGCCTATACCGGTACTCTTAAGCTTGCGCTTGAAAAAGCGGGGATTTTGGAGGTCAGGGAAGAAATTACTCAAAGCTTTAAGCTGCCCTATAGCCTCTTTGATAAGGTCAAATATCTATCAGAAACAGAGGAATTTGAGATTCTGTCTTCTGAGTTTACGGATGGGGTAGAGCTAAAAATTAAATATGATAAAGACATTAGTCAAAAGATAGAAGAATTGTTTAAAGATTTATTAAAATATTCTTGACAATGTGGTACCTTTACAGTATAATTACCGAGTGTGTCAGATAAATTGAGACACTTTGCGTGGGAGTTTAGCTCAGCTGGGAGAGCATCTGCCTTACAAGCAGGGGGTCACAGGTTCGAGCCCTGTAACTCCCACCATTTTTTCTGGCCCGGTAGTTCAGTTGGTTAGAATGCCAGCCTGTCACGCTGGAGGTCACCGGTTCGAGCCCGGTTCGGGTCGCCACATTTCTTGGCAAACCATTTACAAATTCATATTAAAAAGATTTTATGTGCTGGCGTGGCTCAATGGCAGAGCAGCTGATTTGTAATCAGCAGGTTGTTGGTTCGACTCCGATCGCCAGCTCCATATTTTGGAGGAATTCCCGAGCGGCCAAAGGGGGCGGACTGTAAATCCGTTTGCTAAGCATTCGATGGTTCGAATCCATCTTCCTCCACCAACAAAATTTATTAAGCGGAAGTGGCTCAGGGGTAGAGCATCGCCTTGCCAAGGCGAGGGTCGCGAGTTCGAATCTCGTCTTCCGCTCCAATTTTTATGCGGATGTAGTTCAATGGTAGAACTCCAGCCTTCCAAGCTGGTAGCGTGAGTTCGATTCTCATCATCCGCTCCATCTCTACGATTTGCCGAATTAAAACTGCTTCGGCTGTGTGGGCTCATAGCTCAGCTGGATAGAGCAACGGCCTTCTAAGCCGTGTGTCGGGGGTTCGAATCCCTCTGGGCTCACCACTTTTTTTAGGGGTATAGCCAAGCGGTAAGGCAACGGGTTTTGATCCCGTCATTCGTAGGTTCAAATCCTGCTACCCCTGCCAATGCATATGGTTCATTAGCTCAGGCGGTAGAGCACTTGACTTTTAATCAAGGTGTCCGGAGTTCGAGTCTCCGATGAGCCACCATTTTTATAACATTCGGAGAGGTGTCCGAGCGGTTTAAGGAGCTAGTCTTGAAAACTAGTGACTCC
>JAKSSJ010000050.1 GCA_024403215.1 Clostridia bacterium | reverse complement strand
CTTAGTCTTTAATACATCGATAGCAGGATAAAGCATCATAATTGTAATTCCTCCTCATATTTCTTAATAATCTTTTGTGCGGCAGCATTATCAATTTTCTTAAACTCGCCACTCATAAGTTTTTCCACGTCTTTTACAGCTACATCTAAATCACCATTGATGATATAGTAGTCGTAATCAACTATCTTTTTAATTTCTTCTATAACAGATTTAGTTCTGAGCTGAATCTGCTCTTCTGTGTCTCTGCCTCGGCCTCTTAGTCTATCAGAAAGAACCTTAAGGTTTGGCGGAAGCACAAATATTAAAACGGCATCATTGTAAGCCTTCTTAACATTCATGGCACCTTGCATTTCAATTTCCAAGATGACATCTCTGCCTTTTGCGAGCTTTTCTAAAACGGGAGCCTTTGGCGTACCGTAACGGTTTCCATATATCTCAGCCCATTCCAAAAATCCGTTTTCATCAATTGTTTCTTGGAACTTTTCCTTGCTTACAAAATAGTAGCTTTGATTTGGAATCTCGCCAGGCCTGCATTCTCTGGTTGTCATTGAAATGCTAAGGTCTGCAATGCCATCCTCAACTAGTTTGCTGCAAATTGTTCCTTTTCCGGCACCCGAAGGCCCAGAAAATACATAAAGTCTTCCTTGGTTCATGGTTAAAACCTCACTTTTGCTCGATTATAGCCCAGCTTAGCTACAAAAACAATCCATTTGTGAAGAAATCTTCACAATTCATTTTGCACTAAAAAACTGCCGCAAAAGCGGCAGTATATTACTTTTCTGGGTTTTTAGGATGCGCCCAGGTTGTTCCATTATTTGTAAACGTGACCATGCCAGGCTTAGCGCCATTTGGCTTTTTAACGTACTTTGCCATGCAGTAATCTACAGGGACCTTATCTGAATTTCTGCCCTTAGAATACCAGGCTGCAATTGAGGCTGCCTCGTACATATCCTCAGGAGCTGGATCTATTCCGTGGCAAACCATGAGAAGATGGCTACCGTGAATATCTTTTGTATGGAACCACCAATCCGTCTTTTCAGCAAGCTTTGTAGTTATGTAGTCGTTTTCTATATTATTTCTTCCAACTAGTACCTCAAGACCTGAAGCAAGTTCAAAACGCCTTGGCTTTGGTTTTTGAGGTTTCTTTCTTTTTGCAGCCTTACTGATTCTTAAAAAGCCCTCGCCTGCAAGTTCGTCTTTTATTGCATCGAGCTCCTCGTAGCTTGACGCAGTCGATACTAAGGATAAAACTGATTCTAAATATTCAATATCCTTTTCTAAAGCTGCAAGCAGCGGAAGCTTTTCCTTCTTTGCATTCTTTGCTTTATTATATTTTTTAAAATAGCTTTGAGCATTTCTTGCTGCAGATAATTTTTCATCCAAGGCAATCTCAAGCTCATTGCCATCATAAAAGCTAACAAGCTTTACTTTTTTATCTCCAGGTTTAATAAGATGGAGATTTGCATTTATAAGCTCGCCCTTAATTCTATATATGTCGGCCTCATCTGCTTTTTTAATATCTTCAAGTAGGCGCTGCTTTTTAAGAAGCTGCTTATCTATTATGCCGTTTATTGTTCTTTGAAGATTATCGGCTTTTTGCATTACCCTATTGCTATCCATTCTATTTGAATAGTAGTAGTCCATTGCATCGTAAACATCATCAAAGTCTATGCTTTTATAAATTCCATCATATTGCTTTAAATCAATTACATGAAAATCTTTTGGCTTACCATTATCATCAACGTAAACTCTAGGCAGCCTATCATTAATATCTGCGCCCATGCTAAGAGCTTCTTTTGCTGCAGGGCTTAGTCCATCTGTGTTTTCAAGATTTAATACTGGAGGTCTTTCGTAAATAACGCCAGGCAGTATCTGTCTATATCTATTTACATTAAGCGAAATGTGCTTTATGCAATCAACAATCTTCTCTGTAAGTCCATCAACTAAAATTAGATTGCTATGTCTTCCCATGACCTCTGCAATAAGACGTCTTTTAACCAGAAGACCTATCTCATTTAATGATTCAATTGTGATTTCAATTATTCTTTCTTTATCAACCTGGCATACATCTGTTATTACACCAGAGCTAAGATGCTTTCTTAAAAGCATGCAAAAGCTAGGAGCATCCAAAGGATTCTCAAATTCTAGTTTTGTAAAGCATACCCTAGAGCCAGAAGAAGAGACATCAATTAGAAGTCTCTTCCTATCAGTGGCTGTTTTAACCTGAAGAATCACAAGATCTGATTCAGGCTGCATTACCTTTTCAATTTTTGCTCCCACAAGCTTTTGAGAAAAATCCTCTGCAACTACGCTTGTAAGCAGTCCATCATATGCCATTATTCAATATTCTGAACCTGTTCTCTAATTTTCTCTATTTCCGATTTAAGGAACAGTACTTTATCTGTAATATTTATATCGTTTGCCTTACTTCCAATGGTATTAGACTCTCTGTTCATTTCCTGAACTAAGAAGTCTAACTTCTTACCAATAATCTCGCCAGATGCACAAATTGATTTAAGCTGAGCGCAGTGGCTTTTGAGTCTTACGATTTCTTCTGTAATATCGCTCTTGTCGGCAAAGACTGCAGCTTCAAGCATAACTCTGTCTTCTGGAATTGTAGCCTCGCCAGATAAAAGCTCGTTAATTCTTTCCTTCATCTTGAGCGCATACTGCTTGGAAACCTCTGGAGCATATTTTTCAATTTCTAAAACTGCAGAAAGTATACCATCATTCTTTTTGAGAATGTCAGCTACAAGCTTTTCTCCTTCAATAGCTCTCATCTCTGAATGTTTATTTAAAGCTTCTGTTACTGCAATCTTAAGAACTCTTAAAATTTCCTCTTCGTCTTCTTCTGTTGGAACATTTTTAAGAACGTCTGGCATTAAAGCAAGCATTCTAAGATCCACATCACCATTAAGATCTGGGAAATTGGATTTAAGCTCTATAAGGCTATTGTAATAAGCTTTTGCTGCATCAATATTAAGTCTGATGTCTTCTTTATCGAAGCTTAGATCATCAACCATAATTGATACATCAATCTTTCCTCTTACAGCTATCTCTTTTACTAAAGACTTAATCTTTTCTTCTGCAAATTGATATCGTCTTGGCATTTTAACTGTGATTTCACAATATCTGTGATTTACGGATTTAATCTCGCAAACTATGTTACGCTTTTCATCCTGATAAACGCCGCGTCCAAATCCGGTCATTGATCTAATCATTTCTAAGCCTTTCTATAACCTGTGTAAATTCTTTTGGTGGTTCTACTGTAAACTCTAAGTATTCTGCAGTGCTTGGGTGAACAAAGCCCAAGGTTCCTGCGTGAAGCATTTGTCCTTCTACCTTAAACTTTTGTTTTGCGGGACCATAAACCATATCGCCAAGAAGTGGATGGTGCTTATATGCCATATGCACTCTTATCTGATGAGTACGACCCGTTTCCAGCTTTGCATTAAACAGCGTATAGCCATTTAGCTGCTCAATTGTTTTAATATGTGTAACGGCTCTTCTTCCATCTGGGATTACAGCCATTTTTAATCTATTTTTTGGATCTCTTCCAAGAGGTGCATCTACTGTGAAATCTTCTTTGAGATTGTAATAGCAAACACCTGTATAAATTCTATTTATGCTATGCTCTTCGAATTGCACAGAAAGCTTTTGATGAGTATTATCATTCTTTGCCACAAGCAAAAGTCCACTTGTGTCCTTATCAATTCTATGGACAATACCAGGCCTTTCTACGCCATTGATTGTTGATAGTGCTTTGCAGTGATATAAAAGGCCATTAACCAAAGTGCCATTTGGATTTCCTGCTCCCGGATGAACAACTAGTCCTTTTGGCTTATTAACAACCACTACATCGTCGTCCTCGTAAACAATATCAAGCTCCATTTCCTCTGGCAGGGCCTCGCACGATACAGGCTCTGGGACAACTATCCTTATATTATCGTTATCTTTTAACTTAAGTTTCTTTGAATCTATTCTTTCTTCATTAAGAAAGACATTGCCAGATTCTATTAATTTTACGATATAACTTCTTGAATACTCCGAAAGAAGTAAAGAAAGCACGCTGTCGATTCTATCGCCTGCGTGCTCCTCATCAATTTGAAATTCAAAGATGTTATCGTTATTCATTAGTTTGTTTTTTAGGTTCGAAAAGTACCGCTATTATCAAAAGTATACAGCCACTGGTTACGCACATATCAGCAAAATTAAAGACGGGCAGTATTTGAATATTTATATAGTCTATAACGTAACCGTAGGCTAATCTTTCGTAAAGATTAAAAATTCCGCCACCGCAAATTAATGCAAGCGAAACAAGCTCTAGCCATCTAATCTTATCTCTACATACAACCACATAAACAGCTATTGCGAGTATTATGATAATAGTAAAGATGGCAAGCAACTTAGTGTTTCCAGCAAGTATTCCAAAGGCAGCACCAGAGTTTTTAACAAGTGTAAACTCAAGCACCGACGGAATTACGCTAATATCCTCTTCAAGTAAATTTAGAAGAGCTGTATGTCTTAAAAGCGCAGCTGGAACAAGACAGATTATTGCAATAAGAAAATACACTAATGCTTTTTTCATTAGTCGTCCTTTCTTGATACAACTATTGTCTCATCCTTATCATTTGTTTCTTTAAACTCTTCTGATTCAAAGAATTCTTTATTTGATGCATCAGGAACAGAGTTTACAATATCATTAAACTGTTCAACAGCAACAGGATCTGCTGCAGCTTCCTTCTTTGGAACAATCTCCTGGAACTGCTTAAGCTCAGATTCAAGAAGTGCTTTAAACTTTGTCTTGTAGTTATTGATTCTTGAAGTAATAAGCTTTTCTTCATTTTGAAGTGCTACAAGCTTGTCCTTTGCCTCTCTTATCATTGCAGCAGCATCAATCTCTGCGTTCTTGATAAGAATTTCAGCTCTTTTTTCTGCACTTGCGGAAATGTCGCTCATAAGGCCTTTTGCAGCTTCAAGTGTCTTTACAACTGTGCCTTCTTGATTTTTGTACTCTTCAAGCTTTTGTGACATTTCAGCAACACTTTGCTTAAGGCTTTCATTTTCTTTAATTAGCTTCTCGTAATCAAGTGTAAGCTCATCAAGGAAAATATCTACTTCATCTTCTTTATAGCCTCTTACGCCATGTGCAAATTCTTTAGTTTGTATATCCTGAGGTGTAATCATAGCTTCCTCCTATTAGTTCCAAGGACTCTTAATCTTTTCCTCTGCTGTGTGGTTCATCTTGTTTGGATTGCTTGTAACATCTACATTAGATGGAGCAAATACAAAGATGTTGTTTGCAATCTTTTGTACGTTTCCATTCAATGCATAAGTTGCACCAGAGAGGAAATCAAAAATCTTTCTTGCAACATCTGTTTCAAGATTTTCAAGATTGATTACTACTGGCTTTTTAGCCTTAAGACTATCCACTAGTCTTGGACATTCATCAAAGCCCTGTGGCTCTACAACAATCATCTTCATGATATCAGATGCTGTTGTTGCTCTGCCAAATGTTTTGCTAAGATCAGGTCTAGCCTCACGTGGCTGAACTGGAGCAGCTGCAGCTGGTGCTGGTTGGCTTGCTCTAGCAGGCTCAAATGAAGGTCTTGGCATAGGTCTTTCAACCGGCTTTTGTTCTACAACTTCTTCCTCTTCGTCTTCGTCGTCATCAATATCTTCGATTCCAACTAAGTCTTTAAATTTGTCAAATACGCCCATTTTAATAGTTCCTTTCTCCAAATATTAAAGTTCCAATGCGAACCATATTCGCACCTTCTTCAATAGCTATTTCATAATCGTGACTCATACCCATAGAGAGTATGTCCACATTCTCCATTTGGTCGTAAATTTTCTTTACATCAGTAAAGTATTTGCGTACGTCTTCAGGATTTTCTGCGGCTGGTGCTATATGCATAAGACCTCTAATCCTAAGATTTTCGCAATTCTTTTTTATTTCTTCTGTAAGAGGCAGAACCTCTTTCAAGGAAACTCCAAATTTGCTCTCCTCACCTGCAGCATTAACCTGGATTAAAATATCCATAGTCTTTGATATCTTTTTGCATCTTTTATCAATTTCTTCTGCAAGGTGAAGACTATCCACAGAATGTATAAGGCAAACCTTATCAACAATCTGCTTTACTTTATTAGTCTGAAGGTGGCCAATTAAGTGCCAATTTACTTCCTTAATTGTTTGTCCATATTTTGAGCAAAGCTCCTGGACCTTGTTCTCGCCAAGATCTGTTAATCCTAGAGAAATCCCTTCATTAATCTCCTCAATGCTATGCATTTTAGATACAGCTATAAGCTTAATGTCTTCGGCCTTTCTGCCAGACTTTATTGCAGCCTTTTCTATATTTGCATATATTTCTTGTAGATTAGTTTGATTTATCATCCGAAGCGTTCCTTAAGATCTCGTCATACAGACGAACATTTCCTTCACTTGATATTAGTACTAAATCTCCTGATGCATCCAAAACGTCAACCTTTTTGAAGACGTATTCTCCGTCTACTCCAAGTACATAAACGCCTTGAATGTCATCCTTTTGTTCTATTGCTGTTGCTGGAACAAAATAACCTTCCTGCTTTCTTGTGATTACATGAACGTTTGCTTTTCTAATCTTGGCAAAGTCCTCGTAGTAATCTTTTGTAGAACATACAACTATTCTTGTAGCACCATCGCCTAGGAATCTATCCACAGATGCTTTGATGCTCTTATTTTCTGCTACATCAATGGTAACAGAGGATCCTATTGTATATTCAGGAAGTCTATCTTCTGGCACTACTAATAGTAAATACCATGTATTACTTGTGATGAGTTTATATATTGCCTCGCCAGCAGAGACATCAGTTCTTACTGAATTGTATGGTTCGTCAAGCTCGGCATTTACATATTCATCAATTTCTAAGGTTCCGATGTTATCCGGCGTAAAATAGTTTTCGTAGCCATCAAGGTAATATGATACGTAACCTGTGTTTGGACAAGCCATGCTATACTTATTACCCGCATAAATATCTGCAACAACAAAACCTTTTCTTGTCTTTTCTGTTTCCTCGGAGTAATAAGTAACAGAGCCTGTCTTTTCAGCGTAAAAGACTTGTTCATCTCTTACGACTATGCAGTCAGTGTCATCTGTTGTAGTTACTTCTCCATACTCAACTATATATGTTTGTGTAAGAGAACCTGAGATGCTAGGAATTAGGTATAGATATACGTAAAGTCCTGCAACTATTACAAGGAACACTATTAAAATTATTAATCCTATGCGTTTCCTTTTTGACATCAGTTGTTCTCTTCCAAAACCTTTTGCAGTATTTTCTTTTCTTGCTTAGAAAGGTCTTTTTCCGTTTCTAAATATGCTTTGAAAAGATCTGGCCTTTTTTCTTTTGTCAGCCTGAGCTGATTTTCAAATTGCCAAAGATGAATCTTTTCATGGTCCCCGTTAAACAAAACATCTGGAACCACAAGGCCTTCGTATTCTCTTGGCTTAGTGTATTGATCGTACTCTAAAAGTCCGCTATACACTGATTCTTCTAGACTTGATTCCTTGCTGCTAAGGCAGCCAGGAATTAATCTAACAACCGTATCAACCAAAACCATACAAGGGAGCTCGCCTCCTGTTAGTATATAATCTCCGATTGATACCTCTTGCATATTCCATGCATCGATAATCCTTTGGTCTATTCCTTCGTAATGACCACACATAATGACAAGGCCTTCTTCTTTTGATAACTCTTCTGCAAGAGCTTTATCAAGCATTCTTCCTCTTGGGCTCATGTAAAGGACTCTTTTGCCTTCTGCGCCCACAGCCTTTAAAGCATCAAAGGCTGGCTGAGGAGTCATTATCATACCATTGCCACCACCAAAGGGTGTATCATCTGTTCTATTGTGTTTATCCTTTGTATAGTCCCTGATGTTAAGCACATCAAAACTTACGAGCCCTTTTTCTTTTGCTCTACCTAATATGCTTTCACCAAGCACTGCTGAAAACATCTCTGGAAATTGTGTAAGGATAGTAATCTTCATAAATCAAGAATTCCATCAATAAGATGCACTGTCATCTTTTTGTTTTCAACATCTAAACTTAAGATAAATTCCTTAACCGATGGGAGCATAAATGTTTTAGAATCAGTCTTGATAACAAACTTATCCTGAGGACTTGTCTCGTCGATATCATCAACAACTCCAATGAAATTATCATTTTCATCATAGACTTTGATACCGATTAAATC
>JAKSSJ010000005.1 GCA_024403215.1 Clostridia bacterium | reverse complement strand
AGGTAGCGTTATGAAGATCCAAAATCTCGGCAGCAATTGAAAGGCCAAGGCCAGTTCCTTTGGCAAGAGGCCTTTGTGCATTGTCTGAGGCCCTCTCATATCTGTGCCAAATCTTTTCCTGGTCTTCCTTTGGGATACCAACGCCCTTATCGCTCACATAGCAGCGAATCTTGCCGTTACTTAAGATAAAACCAAGGCGTATATCCTTTTTATCGGCGCTGTATTTTACAGCGTTAGAAAGCAGATTTGCAATAACCTGCTGAAGTTTTCGCTCATCCCCATTTACAATAGTCTCTTCATCAAGCTCGTCAAAATGGAAGCTGTAACCCTCGTTTTCTAGGACAAGAAAGGTAGATAAAACAGACCTTGCAGACTTTTGGATATCAAATTCAGAATACTCAAGCTCTGTAACACCAGACTGCATCTTAGACAGGGTTAAAACGTCATTAACAAGGTCTGAGAGCCTATCAGTTTCTTCTATTATTACATCAAGGTGCTGATTACGTTTTTCAGGGATATCTCCAGAAATATCTTTTATCATCTCGGCATAGGACTTGATCATGGTGAGCGGAGTTCTAAGGTCATGGGAGACATTAGCCATAAGGTCCTTTTGCAGAGCATCAGTCTTTTTAAGATCGGACGCAGCCTCTGTAAGCGTTGACGCAAGCTGATCTACCTCTTGATATTCACCGCCATCAAATACTACATCGTAGTTTCCAAGGGCGAGCAGCTTTGCCTTACCACTCATGTCAATTATAGGTTTTGAAAGGCGCTTGGAAAGCCATCTTGCAATGATGATGGCGAGCACAAGGGAAATTGCCGTTATGATTAAAAGCTGAGATCTAATGATGCTTACAGCAGGTCCAATTGGCGTAAGAGAAGTAACAGCATAAATATAAATAGGTACCGTTTTCTTGTTATGAGATAAGGTTGCATATACTATAGTCTTTTCCATTGTTGCCTTATCAAAATCAGAAGAAACACTAACAACCTCATTGTCCCCAAATACAAGATCGAGCTTAGCCTGATCGATGAGCTCTTGGGCACCTCTATAGATACGCCCTCTTCCAAGGTCCTCTGAAGAGGAAATATAGAAGCTTCGGTCTACAGCTTCTACATAAAAATACACATCGTTATCAGATGACACTGAGGAAAGCACATTGCAAAAATCCTCATAAGTCAAAGATTCCGATGTTGAATAAACATTGCTTACGGTGTTTAGTGCGCTCTCGCACTTGTTCCTCATGGACATCTCATAGTATCCAGAAAGAAAGGCTACCTGCATGAGCCAAAGTATGCCCATGAGAAGTACCGCAAATAACATAAACGATGCCGTAAGTCTATATCTAATTGGTTTAACTTTTCTAGTCTTCAAATTTATATCCAACGCCTCTTACAGTAGTAATCTTATCTCTGTAGCTTCCTATGCGCATTCTTAGATTTTTAATGTGAGTATCAATGGTTCTGTCATCGCCAAAAAAGTCGTAGCCCCAAATATCAGAAAGGAGCCTATCGCGACTGATGGCGATATTCTTATTTTGCATAAGATAAGCAAGTATCTCGTATTCCTTTAAGGTTATATCAATCTTAACCCCATCAACAGTAACTGTTCTGGCATCAGTGTTAACCTCAAGACCGCCAGTTTTAAGAATGCTAGGCTTTGCTTTAGAGTTTGTTTTTCTTGCGAGCACAGCCGCAACTCTTGCCATAAGCTCTTTAGGCGAGAAAGGTTTAACAACATAATCATCAATTCCGAGCTCAAAACCGAAGAGCTTATCGTACTCCTCACCTCTTGCTGAAAGCATGATAATTGGAACATCCTTGCTGTTTCGTATTTCCTTGCAGGCAGAAAAGCCATCAAGCTTTGGCATCATAACATCCATGATTATTAAATCATAATCATTGCTTAATGCTTTAGAAACAGCCTCCATGCCATCGGACGCTTCGTCAGTTTCATATTTATGAAATTGTGCATATTCACGAATTACCTCGCGAATTTTCTCTTCGTCATCAACAATTAAAATTTTTGCCATCATAGTCTCCCTCTTGGCCTAGGAATAGCACTGGCATTCCCAGAGCCTAAAGTAATTGTAAAAGTTAGCTGTGAAAGCTGTGTGAAGAAATAGTGTTTTAGCTATAAAAGACCATAAATAATTACCATAAGAGGTATGGTAACCATGCTTACCAAGGTGCCAAAGCCAAAGATTCCAAGAGAATATCCAGAATCTTTGTTATACATCTCTGAATAAATATTGATAAAGTTTGCCTGAGGGCAAGCTGCAGCAATTACTGCTGCAATTGATAATGTATCTGGAAGACCCAAAACTTTGCAGATAAGGGCCATAATAAGCGGCATAATAATTAATTTAATTAAGCAAATAAGATAAACTCTTTTGCGTTTTAATATTGCAAGCATATCTGTTCTTGCAATGATTCCGCCAGCTATCATCATGCCTAGCGGAGTAGCAGCATTTCCTATTCCAACAATAGATTCTTCTATTATATTAGGTAGCTGAAACTGAGTAAGATAAACAACCACTCCCAAAACAGCACAAACTACAGCTGGAGACAGCAGGGTCTTAACAAGGCTCTTCTTATCAACCTTGCCCGCAAAAAGAAGTGTTGCATGAGTAAAGAATACAAAATGAAATAGCGCGAGCCTAATAGCCTGATATATTACTCCTTCAGGTCCTAGTATCATCTGGGCAATAGGTATACCTATAAACCCGCAGTTGTGATACATAACACTTGCACGCTCTATCTCCTTATTTGGATTGTCTTTCTTAGAGCACACTAAGCCTATGCCAATTGCAATTGCATAATAGCAAAGCTCTAGAATTACACTGATACCAATTCCCTTTAAAAGCTCTGGGTTATACTCTCTAAAAAACGAGGCCATAGCAAGAGCCGGGCAACAGATATTAATTAAGATCTTGCTTGCACCGTCACTGACATTCTTATCAAAAACGCCAGCCTTGCATGCTACAAAACCAACTAATACATATATAAAGATTTTTGCAACCGCCTTGGCTGCAACTAAAACTAGTTCCATATTTCCTTCTTAGTTCTAAAGGCCCGGCCATTGGCCGGGCCCTAAAGTTTATTTTTCGTCTACGTGGACAATTGGTTTAACATTTGGCTTTGGGAATACCGTGATAATATGTCTTGGGCATTCCTTAGCGCACATGCCGCAGTTCTTGCACTTAGCGTAGTCAATAACTGCAATATTATTTTCAACATGAATAGCGTCAAACTTGCAAGTGTTCTCACACTTCTTGCATCCTATGCAGCCTGCCTTGCAAGCATCCATAACCTTCTTACCCTTGTCCTTTGAGCTGCACTCAACGTGAACCCTCATTACATCTGGAACAAGATTAATGATGCCCTGTGGGCAAACCTTAGCGCAGGCACCGCAGCCAGCGCAGATGCTTCTATCAACCTTAGCAACTCCGTTGCAAACAGAGATTGCGTCATAAAGGCAAGCTCTTGTGCAATCGCCAAAGCCTATGCATCCATATTTGCAAGTACCAGGACCTCCAAAGAAGCTCTTAACTGCTGAGCAAGTCTTAAGTCCTTGATAATCCATCTCAGGCTTTGTTGCGTCGCAAACACCAGAACACTGAACGTTTGCAATCATCTCGATTACATCTAATGCTTCTTGGCCTAAAACCCCAGCAACCATTGCTGCAACACCATCTGCACCAGGAACGCATAGGTTTGTTTTAATGGTTGGGTCCTTTGCAAGTGCTGCTGCGTAATCATCACAACCAGCAAAACCGCAAGCACCGCAGTTTGCGCCAGGAAGGCATTCTCTAATTTTTACTGCAGTCTCATCTACAGGAACAGCCATGAATTTTGCTGCAACTGCAAGAAGTACTGCTGCTATAAGTCCAACAACTACTGTAAGAAGTACAGGTGTAACAAATGCTGACATAACCCTACCTCCTTAACCGAAAATTGCATCAATCATTCCGGAGAAGCCCATGAATGAAAGAGACAGAATTGCTGCAGCAACAAGTGTTGATGCAACGCCCTTGAAGCTCTCTGGATAGTCATTTGTTTCAATTCTGCTTCTAACACCTGCAAAGAGGAACATAGCAAGCATGAAACCAACACCAGATCCAAATGAGTTGAGGAGAGATTCAACAAATGTGTATCCCTCATCGATATTTAATACGCATACACCAAGTACTGCGCAGTTTGTTGTAATAAGTGGAAGATAAATTCCAAGAGCCTTATGAAGACTTGGGATGTACTTCTTTAAGATGATTTCAATCATCTGTACAAGAGCAGCAATAACAAGGATGAATACTAATGTCTGCATGTATCCAATTCCCTTTGGAACCAAAAGCAGCATTTGAATTGGCCATGTAACTGCAGTTGCAAGTACCATTACGATGATAACGGCAATAGACATACCCATTGCGTTATCGAGCTTTTTAGATACACCAAGGAACGGGCAGATTCCGAGGAACTTAGCAAGAACGTAGTTATTAGTAATAACTGCTGCTAAAACAATTTTAATCATACTCATTACTGCTCGCCTCCTTCCTCTTTCTCAGAGCAGAACGCAGAACCTGGGCATCCAAGGCACTTATTCTGCTGCTTTTCTCTTACCTTACCTTTTGTAATTTTGTTAACAATTGCAATCATAACTCCGAATGTTAAGAATCCACCAGGAGCCATTGTCATGATTGTCATTGGTGTGATTACGTTAGCTGTAACTGTTACGCCAAAGAGTGTTCCGTTTCCGAGGAGCTCTCTGATGCAACCCATAAGTGTAAGAGCGATTGTATAACCAATACCCATACCAATTCCATCGAGTGCGGAATCGATTACGCTGTTTTTGTTAGCAAACATTTCGGCTCTTCCTAAGATGATGCAGTTTACTACAATCAGCGGTATATATACGCCGAGAGAGTCATTAAGCGATGGGAAGAAAGCAGAAATTACAAGCTGTACAATTGTTACGAATGCTGCAATAACTACGATATAGCACGGAATACGTACTGTGTCTGGAATAACCTTCTTAAGTGCTGAAATAAAGATATTAGAGCAAGTAAGTACAAATAGAACTGAAAGTCCCATTCCGATTCCATTGATAGCCTGTGTTGATAGAGCCAGTGTTGGGCAAGTACCAATAACCAAAACAAGTACAGGATTCTCTTTGATAAATCCGTTTGTTAAGATTTGGAGTTTACTCTTCTTTTCCATTACTTCTTGCCTCCTTTCTCTACGCCGTTTAATTTAGTTTTTGTCCAATTATCAATATGTGGTGTGAGAATATTCATAAGAAGTATTGCAAATGATGCTCCTTCTGGATATGCACCAAATTGTCTAATAAGCATTGTGAATACTCCGCAACCAATACCAAATATAATTTTTCCTGCTGTTGTGATTGGTGATGTTACATAATCTGTTGCCATGAAGATTGCTCCAAGCATTACACCACCAGCGCAAAGCTGGAAGATAGGATCAAGTCCAAAGCAGAGTGCAAGTACTGCAACTGTTGCCATATATGAGAGTGGAATAGCTGGTGAAATAACCTTTCTAAATACGAGGTAGAGGCCACCAATGATAAGTGCAGCTGCTGAAATCTCGCCCATAGAACCATTGATAAAACCAAGGAACATCTGAGCGTTATTTGGAACCTCAGCTCCTTTTGCAAGAAGTGCAAGAGGTGTTGGTCCTGTAATAGCATCTGGGCTAGCATTAAGAATAGCTGCTGCCATCTTTCCTGTTACAGACCATTCTGCCATCTTTCCTGCAAAGCCAACAAAGAGTGCAATTCTTGCAACGATTGCTGGGTTTGCAAAGTTTTGTCCAAGTCCGCCAAAGAGCTGCTTAACAATTACGATTGCAACAAAGCATCCAACGATAGCCATCCAAAGAGGAAGTCCTACTGGAAGGTTGAATGCAAGTATCATTCCTGTAACTGCTGCAGACCAATCTTTAATGGTGCTTGAATCTCTGTGCATGATTCTTCTTACTGCCCATTCAAAGAATACGCTAGCGCACATGCAAACTGCTGTAAGAAGCAGTGCTCTAAATCCAAAGATATAAATTGACCAAGCAAGAGCTGGCACAAGCGCTATGCATACATCTCTCATGATGACAGCTGTATCTACCGGATTATTAACATGAGGAGCAGCTGATACAACAAGATTTTGATGTTTAATACTCATTATTTTGCTTCTCCTTTCTGTTCATTAGCCTTAGCTTCTTCTGCTGCCTTTGCTTCAGCCTCTGCCTTAGCCTTCTTTTTCTTATCGTCTTCCATTACCAGAAGTTTTGCTTGCTTGATTTCAAAGTTAAGCTGTTTTCTTGCTGGGCAAGAGTATGTGCAGCAACCGCAATCCATACAAGTCATTACGTTATACTCTCTTAGCATATCAACATTCTTGTCTTTATATGCTCTAGAAAGTCTTGCTGGCATAAGGTTCATTGGGCAACCATTTACGCAGCGTCCGCAGTTAATGCAAGCTGTCTCTTTGTTCTGCTGTGCAAATGTACCATCGAAGCAAAGCACTGCATTGTTTGACTTTAAGATTGCAAAGTCATCTCTTGGGATTGCTCTTCCCATCATAGGTCCGCCAAGAAGTATCTTCTTAACTTCTACGCCTTCTTTAATTCCTCCGCAGAATTCAATAAGGTCACAGATCATTGTTCCAATTGGAACCTCTACGTTTTGTGGTCTTGCAATTGCATTACCATCAACTGTGAGGAACTTAGTAACAAGCGGCATTCCTGTTGCAAGGAACTGCTGAAGCTTAAGCATTGATGTTACGTTTGAAACTATACAGCCAACATCTGCTGGAAGCTTACCAGCAATAAGATGTCTTCCTGTTGTCTCGTAAATGATTACTCTTTCAGCACCTTGAGGATAAATCTGTCTAAGCTCGCAAACCTTAATATCATCTGCGCCTGATAAAATGCTCTTAAACTTTGCAATTGCATCAGGCTTATTGCTTTCAATACCAATAACACCTCTTGCAATTCCGAGCCACTTCATTGCAGTTCTCATACCATCTACCATTTCCTGAGCATGCGCAAGCATTGCTGCATGGTCTACGGTGATATAAGGCTCGCACTCTGCGCCGTTTAAGATAAGTGTGTCAACTTGTCCAGGCTTTGTGTTGTATTTAATGGACATTGGGAAGGATGCACCTCCAAGTCCTACAAGGCCTGAGTCTCTAACAGCTTTGACAAAGTCTTCCTTACTGTTAATCACAGGTGGCTTAACGGTCTCTGCAATCTCTTGCTTACCGTCAACCTTAATAATGATATTTGTGTCTGGTCTACCATTTTGAGTCATGAAGACTTCAATGGCTTCAACGTCTCCTGAAACACTGCTGTGAATAGGAGCGCTGACTGGTGCATCGCAATTTGCGATTAACTGTCCAACTTTGACATGGTCGCCAACAGCCACTAACGGCTTACATGGAGCACCAATGTGCATGGACATAGGTATGTAAACCTTTTCAGGAAGCGCCATCGGAATAATTTGTACTCCGGCAGTGTTCTTGCAGTGGTTTACATGTACACCTTTTAGATGTTTTCCACTACTCATTCTTTTTCTCCTGGTAAAATATAATCAACTTTAATTTCCAACTGTTTCATTAATCGCCTTAAGCGCTTCCTTGGCTCTATCAAGATGCCCAGACAGCTTAAGCGTTTCGTTTTTCTCAAATCCGTTTGTAAGAGGAATTACTCTATATTCAAAAGTATCCCCTTCTTTATATCTATCAACCCATGTTGGGATATAATCTGTTCCATCTATTACAAAGCTGCCGTCATCAAGACACACAGTAAGCTTAACTTCTGCAATTATGCCCTGCTCTGTTTTTGCTGCAGTTTCTTTGCCTTGGTTAGAACTTAACGTTTCTGTTCTTTGGTTTGAAATAAAGTTACCCATCGAATAGAAAACAGGAACTTTCTTTGAGTGAGCCACAACCTCTACGGCTCCATCAGATGTCTCTACCTCTTCAAAGGTTCCAAGCTCTATGTTTTCAAAAGGCTGCAGAACATGAGGATGTGATGCAAAGATTATATCTGCACCATTCTCTGCAAGATATTTTGCAAGAGCCTTATCATTTTTGCTTGGAGTTTGCTTGTATTCATTGCCCCAGTGCAGATAGCATACTACAACGTCTGCTCCGTTTGCTTTGCACCAAGCAATTTCATCTGCAATTGCCTTTTGATCTTGCTCTATCTTGTAATACCTAAAGGTATTGATAAAGTCTGCTGCTCCATCCATACCAGATGATGATGAGCCGTTAAGAGTTCTCTTGCCTTTAACCATATCTGTCTCGTAGGTGTAGGCTACAATTCCTAGCTTTACGCCCTTAACATTTACTATCTGGCTTCTTGTCTCATCTGTGCTTGTTCTTGCTCCAACTACTGTAAGACCAGCATCTCTTAAAACCTGTACGGTTCTTTTAGCTCCGTCTAGCTTTGTATCAAGCATGTGGTTATTTGCAAAGAGCGCAACATCTATTCCAGCGTCTTTTACATTTTTAGCAAGAGCATCAGGTGCATCAAAGGCTGGGTATCCAGAATAGCTACCATCTCCTGAAAATGTAGTTTCTATATTTGCAAGAGATAGATCTGCCCCATCTAGATATTCCTTAACATACATAAAGCTGTCAGAAAAATCATAAGTACCGTCTTCCATCTTTGCAGATTTTATCTGGTCTAGGTGAGCCATTACATCGCCAATGCACCTTATAGTGATGGTGCTGTATTCAGGCTGTTTAGGCTGCGGCTCTTCTTGTTTTTTGCCAGGATCACCCGTTGGATTTTCTGGCTTACTTGCTAGCTTTTTAATTCCAAGCACAAGGCCTACTATAAGCACAGCAAGTATTAGTATAAAGGGTAAAAAGCGTTTCAGATTTAATCTTACTTTTCTTTTCTTTTTAGTTCTCATATTTTAATTTGCTTCTTGATTTGTTTTCTAAAGGTTTCTATGGTTATGCATATTTGTTTACAGCTTCAACAGATGCAACCTCTGCACCAAACTGTTCCTGCAAAATGGATTGTATTCCATTCTTTACAGTTTCTTGTGCGTGTGGGCATCCAGCGCAGTGGCCTTCAAGTCTAACAAGTACTGTCTTATCTGCTGTATAATCAACAAATTCTACGTCTCCACCATCTCTTTGAAGGAATGGCCTAATTTGTTCAAGTGCTGCAATAATTTGATCTTTCATTTTGTTCTCCTTTATTCTCTAGCATCGCCCTCTTGGGTGATGGTATATACTGTGCTTCTTGTTCCGTTCTCGTACTTTTCTACAAGTACTTCTTTGATAGGATCTCCAGAGCTTGACATTGTTATATATCCTGTTGCTCCTTCTAATGATGTAACTGCTTCTATAGCCTGAGTAACAAGCTCTCTATCATCTATAAAGTCCGATCCATTTAGACCTGACGCTGCAAGAAGATAAGCATCAAAGCCGAGTGCTGTTGCCTCTGGCACAGCCTTGCTCTCACCATAAAGCTCTTTATACTTTGCGGCTAATACCCCGGCCTGCTTTGTTGTTGGCATATCAGGATCATAATCAAGCGTATAACATACTCCTTCAAGGTTTATGCCATCCCATTTGCTTGTTCCTACCCAGTTGAAGTTATATCCTTGTTCTATGGCTTCGGAAATTACAGTCTTAGCATCCTGCAGGGTTCCAGGGAAGAAAATTGCATCAGGGCTAATTTCCTGAAGATTCTCAAACAGCTCTGTAAAATCTCCTCTGCCTTCTGAAAACTTAATCGTGACTATGTTGTCATAAACGCCGCTTAAGTTTTCCATCTCAGCCTTATACGCACTTGCAAGAGCGTTTGCATAGTCATAGCCCTCTTTGTAGAAAATTGCGGTGTTTGTTGTTTGCATCTGATTGTAAATATAGTTTGCGGCTGCATTACCTTCAAACTCATCCGTATAGCAAACTCTAAAGTAATAATTGTTTGTTGATGTTACTATAGGATTTGTATTCGTTATGGCTATTGCAGGAATACGATTTTCTTTAATAACATCCGATGATGCAAGAGTTAAAACTGAATCGTAGCTTCCAAGTATTACTACAGCTCCAGCCTCGATTAAAGAATTTACAGCTGCATCGCAAAGAGATACTTCTGATTGATTATCAGCATAAACAAGCTCAATCTTTGCGCCATTAACATAGCCATAAATAGAATTTGCTATTTCAATTCCTTTTACCTCATCAGCTGCCCCAGCAGCATCGCTTCCTGTAAGAGGCTCCAGGACTCCAATCTTAACTATCTTAAGCTCTTCGTCTTTTGGGTCTATAAATGCTGCCTTAAAGTTATTAAATGTTGTGCACCCGCATAGTGATATAGTCATCACTATGACAAGTACAAAACATAATATTTTTTTAAATTTGAATTCCACCATTTACTCCAATAATTTGTCCTGTTATAAATGCTGCCTTATCGCTTGCTAAAAACGTTGCAACATTTGCAATATCTTCTGGAAGTCCATTTCTTAAAAGTGCACTCTGGCTAGCAAGATCATCTAAAACTTCTTGCGGATAACCTGCACACATATCTGTAAGAATTACTCCAGGTGAAATGGCATTGACTCTTATGCCAGATGGCCCAAGCTCTTTTGCCATAGATTTTGTGAAGGCATCAACAGCTCCCTTGCTTGCAGAATATACACTCTCGCAGGATGCACCAGATTGTCCCCACATGGACGAGATATTGATGATGCTTCCCTTTCTTTTTTCTATCATCGCGTCAGCAAAAGCTTTAGTAAGATACATCATACCTTTGATGTTTACATCAAAGATGGCGTTAATAACGTCGGCATCCATATCCTGAAGAACTCCGCCCTTCCACACACCTGCGTTATTAACAATAACGTCTGGTGTTCCGATGTTAGCAATGATTGCAGCTGCTGTTCTATTTATTGCAGCCTCATCTCTTAAGTCTAAAGAAAAAACTTCAGCGTTTACTCCGAGGCTTCTTGCCTTTTCCGCAGCATCATTTGCACCTACCACAGATTTATTACAAAGCAGAACAAGATCTGCTCCTTCTTTTGCAAATTCTATGGCGCAGGCTCTTCCAATACCAGTTCCTCCGCCAGTTATAAGTACTAACATAAGATATTCTTTTTATACTCCTGATAAATTGCTTCAAGCCCCGCAACCTTATGTATGGTTTCTGCCTGCAGTTTTGCAGCTGCTTCATAGTTCTCATCCTCTATTGCTCTTGAAAGCTGAGTGAGAAGCGAAAGCTTATTTTCTGTATCCTTTGCAATTTCTTTTGCAAGCGATAATACTGCCTCAAAGCGTCTATCATCTAAAATAGATTCGCCGTCTTTGTGAAGCTTCTCGCTGCACGATTTTACTATGCTCCTTAGGAAAGGAACCGTTCTATCATGAAGCTCAGATGTCCACTGATCTAGGGCTGCAATTTTAAATGACTCAAGATCTACCTTTGCAAAGCTATTGCCCTCAAATAGAACTGCTGTCTTTTCTGGATAGAGCTCAAAGTTTTTAAGATTATCCCATACAGTTCTTGGTGTTGGGCCAAAGAGCATGTTGCGCTCTTCCGTAGTGTATTCAGTAAAGATATTATTCTCCGCTCTATATGCTCTCTTATCTTCAAGATAGAAATCTGGCTCGCCATAAGTTTTAGAAAGTGATGCAACAAGTTCATCTGAAGTCTTATGGGAATTGAGCACAGCCTTAATGCCATCAAGCATTGCAAGAAGCACTGCCGAGATTACAAGATAAGTATTGCTCTTTGGGTTTGGCGAGCGAAGCTCAAATCTTGTTGCTGCTGGGCTTTCAGGATCTCTTACAAGACATGCAAGAACAGTTCTGTTTCTTGAAGGTTCTGTTGGACTCTTGCCAAGACTTGTTACTGCAGAAATAGGTGCTTCATAACCTGGCTTTAATCTTCTTAAGGCATCACTTGTGCAATTTGCAATTGGATTTATAATGTCATAGTTTTTAAGAAGACCCATAATAGCACCAAAGCCTATTGGACTTAAGTATTCTTCTTCTGGCCTAAATGCTGCCATAAGATTTACAAGGCTACCGTCCTTTAGCTTTGCATACACAGCAAAGTGAGTATGCTTTCCAGAACCAGCAACACCTTCAACAGGCTTTGCAAGGAAAGTTACTGCAAGTCCATGCTGTCTAAATACATCCTTTACAATGTATCTAACAAAATAATCATTATCTGCAGCCTGCATAGGATCCGAATACTTCCAGTCTATCTCGAGCTGCTCCATGATATGCTCTAAGACTCCGCCTTCTCCAAGACCAGCGTTAACACCGCCAACCTCCTTATGACCCATCTCAACCTCTACTCCATATTTGTTTAGAAGATCAATGGTATTCTCAAGAGCTGTTCTAACAGGACCTACCGTCCTCTTCCAATACTGCTCTTTTAACTCCTGAGATGCATGAAGTCTTTCTTTATCTGCCACCTCGTGTGGCGTCTTAACATAAAATTCAAGTTCTGTTGCAGATGTTAATACAATCTCCGAGATATCAGATACACTTCCAATTGGAAGATGCTTAAAGATATATGGGTTTGCCATAAGAAGAGCCATAAGCTCGTCTTTAAAGGTTCTAAGTGTATCTTTAAGAATTACTCTAGAACCAACCTCTGTTTCCCTGTTATGAACAAGATAAGCAGGGATTTTTAATGTTCCAACAGGAAGATCTGTGCTCTCATCAAAATTTTCAAAATTGTAATCAACATACCAATTTACAGATTTGTCTGGTATAAGCTTTACACTTGCATCGGCAATGTCTGCAATCAGTGGCAGCAGAACAGAAGATCCATCTGTCTGTACTCCTTCGCTTAAAAACTTATCTGGGTTTTTGAGAAGGAGCTCAACAGGAATCTTTTCATCTGTGTCCTGTCCGTAAATATCTACAGCAACTAAGGACACAAAGTGAATCTGAGGATTTTCTAATAGAATTCTCTTCAGTGATTCACCATCATGTTTGTCCGCTGATATTGTGTAAATCATTTTATTTATTTAAATACTCCTGTAACTGATTTAATTTATCTGTAATTTCTTTAAGAAGTTCTGTGATAACTTCTTTATCTGTCTTATCAACAGGATTTTGTTCTGGATCTACTAAAGGATCATGTACTGGCTGGGAAATATCTGGTTCCTTCTTAAGCTCTGCTGCCATATCATGACCAGAGATGATTGGGTAGCTTGTCTTAAGCGGTGCACCTGCACCCTCGCCAAATAAATCGTCTAAAGCCTCAGAAAGTGTTCCTGCATATGCAAGTCTTTCGTTGTAGTAAACAATTACTCTCTTTACTTCTGGAAGACTGCTTGTTGCTGCCTCAAGGTAAACAGGCTCTACATATAGCAAGCTATTTTCAACCGGGATTACAAACATATCTCCTCTTGAGTAGGTTGATCCAGAATTATTCCAAAGAGCAAACTCTTTTGAAATTTCTGCATCCTGGTTTACCTGAGCCTCTATCTGTGATGGACCATAGATGATTCTATCCTTTGGCATTCTGTAAAGAACTATCTGTCCGTAGTGATCTCCATCAGATCTTGCCATAAGAAGTCCTGTAAGATTGTCCTTGCCGTTTGGTGTATATGCAATGCTTGATACAAATTCTGCAGAGCTTTCTCCAGGAAGCTTCATGATAAAGAAGTTTGCCGTCATGGTTTGCTCTGTCTGTCCATAAATATCTTTTGCAATTGCCCAAAGGTCTTCGTTCTGATAGAAGGTCTGAGCATCTGTCATATGATATTTCTGATATACATCAGCTTGAATATTAAAGAGCGAGTTTGGATACTGCAGGTGTTCTGCAAATCCTTTTGGCATCTCGTCAATACTCTTAAACAGTGCTGGATAAATCTTTGCGTAGGTAAGAACTACTGGATCCTCATCATCGCAAATATAGAAGTTTGTTTCTCCAGTGTATGCGTTAACTATTACCTTAACAGAGTTTCTTATGTAGTTAATATTGCTTCCAGCATAGTATGGTTCTGAATAAGGATACTTATCACTCATTGTGTAAGCATCTACTATCCAGTAAATTCCGCCATCAACTGTTACAACATAAGGGTCTGAATCAAAGGTAAGGAAAGGTGCAATCTTTCTTACTCTGTCCATGATGTTTCTATAAATCATGATCTTTGAATCAGCTGTTATATTTGTTGAAACAAGAAGCTTAAATGATTGCTCTCTGATTGCAAAGAGCAGTCTGTTCATAAAGTTAAGCTTAATGCCGCCAGAACCCTCGTAATTGCAGTAAACGTTTGATTCTCCTGATGGGTAGTCAAACTCTTGCTCTTTGGTATTTACTATCACGTCGTTGTTTGTCTTTTCACCCACGTAAATTTCAGGCTGAGCAACTTCAATCTCAGGAACCTCTGATACTGGAGGAATGCTTTGGATAAGCATATCCGGCTGACCACTTGATGTAACCTTATCTACTCTTGAAAGCGTAAGTCCATAACCGTGAGTATATTTAAGATGCTGAACGAGCCATGGGTCCTCTAGCTTTTCCTCTTCGATTTCTCTTGCGGAGAGGAAGGCTTGTGTATACTCGCCATTGACATAGTATCTATCAACATCAACATCGTTAAAGTTGTAGTAACTTCTGATGGACTGTGTCTGGTTATAGAACTGCTCTGTTGGAGCGAAGTCGTTGATACGAATATTAGAGAAGGTCTCCATGTTCTCAAGAACATCAATCTTATCAAGATCTGCTGTTGGCTCAAAATCGGATGTCTTTATATCTGCCAGGTTATACGCAAGTCTTGTGTACTCAATGTTGTTTGATATGTATTGACTTTCCTTTTGCAATTCGTTTGGTTCTACAATAAAGTTTTGAACTAGCATTGTTGCAACATTACCAAGAACGGCAACCACTATCATTGCAGCTGGCACAATTACGCCAAGGACAATCTTTTTCTTCTTGATTGCAACGATAAGCATTACTGCAGCAACAATAGAAAGAACGATTAAGATTCTATAAACATTTAATCCAACCTTAACATCTGTGTAGCCTGCGCCGTAAGCAACTCCAGTTCCGCCGTATAAAAGTCCAAACTGAACAAAGATAAGATATGCTGCAAGTGCAAGGAAGAATAATACTCCAAGCACTGTTGCCTGAGCTCCAATAAGGCCAAGCACTGCCTTAAGCTTTGCAATAAGGCCAGAGCTTTTTTCTTTGTACTCTGTTTTCTTTCCGTTAAACTTATCCTCAACTGTTTTGAAAATTGAGCCGAGTGGATCTTGCGGATTGAAATTGAAAGATCCAGTGCCTTCTGTTTGTCCTTGCGTGGTTTGCTGGTATTCTCCTGCGGTCTCTGCCCCTGGAGCATTCTTTTTAGAAGCAAACATTACAAGAACTGCATGGTAAATAAGTATTGCAACAAAGATTCCGCCAATGATAATCATTGCTGACTTTGCAAGACCTGCCAGGAAATCGTATCTAAACATGTAGAACGAGATATCTTTTCCAAACAAAGGATCTGCAATATTAAAGTCTGTCGAGTTAACAAACTGCAGAATCTCAAACCACAAATCGTAAATGATTACGTATGAAAGGAAAGCTCCAAGCGCGATAGAAATTACTACGCCAACAGCTCTGATGCGTTTATTGTCCTTTGAGCTTGTAATAGTCATGCTGTTCTTCTTTAAGAAATTTGTCTTAAGAAGCGACAAAAGACCAAAGCTTAAAATTGACACAACAAGAAAGCTTGGAATTCCCAGTTTCAGTTTTGTTGAAATCTCTGTTAGAAAGACTGATGTATAACCAACCTCTCCAAACCAAATAATGTCTGTAATAAAATCAATGAGTGCATAAAGCAGCACAATAAGTACTAGCACTATTGCTATTACTACAAACCATTTATTCCCCTTATTTTTCTTAGTTTTGTTTTCCATTTTATTCCCTAGTTTTATTTATTAAATAGCGCAGTTATCTTTCCAACTGCATTTGCAATTGCCTCTGCAACTGCATTGTGCATATCTGTAAGCTGCGATGTTATAGGTGCCTCTGGGAGGAAATGCTGCAGGAGCAATATGCCACCTTCAAGCACTGCAACAATTATGATTACTGCAAGTATGAATTTTAAGAATCCGCCTTTTCTATGACGACCCTCTTCCTCTTCATCATCTACGTCAACATCATCATAAAGACCCATGAGTTCATCAGGAAGCTTTGTAAGACTAGATGTCTCTCTTGCATATGCTTTTACTGCTTCCTCATCAATCTCTGTTGTATCCTCAGTGTTCTGAATTGTTTCATCAAAAGCGTCTTTCTCTTCTTCCTCAGCTTCTGCCTGAGAAGAAAATTCTGTAGCTCTATTATCTAAACCAGAAAGCGCTTCTGGCTGCTCTGCTACTTCTTCAGCTGCTTCTTCAGCTGCTTCTTCAACTTGAATGTGCTCCATAGCTGCAGGAATCACAACCTGATCTTCCATTGGCTCGTCTGCTGAATCTGTCTGCCCAGCAAAGATTGGAGTTGCATCACTTACTGTATCGTCAAAAGGATTGTCAAGGAACTTAAAGTAGGCTTCCCTTGCAGCCTTCATTGCCTCAAGCTTAGACTGATTTCCTTGTCTTTGCTCTTCAAGCTTTTTATCTGCATCCTCAAGTTTTTTGATTGTCATCTCAAGAGTGTGAATATCAAATCTTGGATTGAGAGGATCTGCAATTAGCTCATTTAGATCTAAAGACGAAACATCAGACTCATAAGAAAATGGTCTTGGGCTTTCTGCGCTCTTAGCTATTGGTCCAAAGTCAAATTGTCTTGTTTCTTTCTTTGGCTCATATTTTGGCTCATAGCTATCACTAGCAAAAATCGTCTTCTCAAAATCTAAAATCTTTTGAGCCTGAACCTTTGTCTCTGGAACAAAGGTATTTGCCTTAAATCCTGAAATCGATTCTGGCTCGCCAGCATGCATAGCCTGAATTCTTTCATACTCTTTATCTAAGAGCTTTTGGAACTCTTCATTCTTTGCAATGAAAGTATTAAACTTTTCTGGCCTCTTTTCGGATGGTGCAGGAGCCTTATCATAATCTGGTTTGTATGCGTCATAATCTGGAGCTACATACTTTGGTTCATTGTACACAGGTTCTTTATATACAGGTTTTGGAGTGTCAACATGCATGTACTGAATTGTAGCGTCCTGAGCAAGCGGAAAAGCAGGACCAGTCTTCATGATACCTGTTGCAGTAAAGTTCTGCGTATACCAAAGTGGAGCCTCTTCTTTTGCTGGCTCTTCATCATACTTCTTTGGAACATAAGCAGGGCGAGCCTTTTGCATCTGCCCAGGAAGCTCAAATGGATCTGAGCTCCTCTGTTCAATGACCGGCTTTCTCTCTACCTTTGGGGCCTCTTCTTTTGCAATCGAAGCAAAGCCTTCACTAGCATCCTGAGCCATAAAGGTCCTTACTCCATTTCCCCAATTCATTTCAATATCTTCTAGTTGTTTTGGCTTTGGAAAATCCCTTGTATTCCATGCCATATCGGCTGCTTCAGAAACAACCTTTGGAGTTTCTTCGACTTTTGTCCCACACATTGGGCAATAAGTTCTATCTTCTCCAATTTCAAATCCGCATACTCTGCATTTCATCGTTATAAACACTCCTCCACGATAAAACATTAAAATACAACATAATATTATATTATATATTAGAGAAACTCACAACACGAAAGTGCTCCTGCAGGCCGATTTTAAGCTAGAAAATCGGACAGAAGATAGGCAAAAATCGGGTAAAAACTCGGGTAAAACTCGCAAAAAATGCTTGACATGAGGGCCCCAAAATGTTAGACTTTTTATTGCGTTTTGGATCATTAGCTCAGTTGGTAGAGCACCTGACTCTTAATCAGGGTGCCCGGGGTTCGAGCCCCCGATGATCCACCAATACAAAAAGACGGACAATTGTCCGTCTTTTTTCGTACTTAAAAAGCCTTGGAATTCCAACGTTCCAAGGCTTTTTACAATATTAGTTAAGCTAATGTTATTTTACCATTTGGTTTTCTAATCCCACTGTTCTATTCCGTCTAATATTTTATCTTTAGATCTTCTCTTTGGATCTATTTTAATCTGAATTCTAGAAATTACAAAGCTAAGCACGCCTTCAACTACAAAGTAGATTATTGCAGTTGCAATAAGCGCAAAGAAAGCCTCGTAAGTACGGCTCCTTACAAAGTCACTAATCTTGGTAAGATCTCTTACGGCAATATAGCCTACAATTGAAGTCTCTTTGATAAGGGATACCATATCATTCTTATAAATTGGCAAGAAGTGTCTTGCTGCCTGAGGAAGAATAATCTTAAAGAAAGATTCCCTGTCAGTGTAGCCAAGGGCTCTTGATGCCTCTATTTGTCCTTTTGAAATTGCACCGCAACCAACGCAAAGCATATCAAACATGCAGCATGCAAAAATCAAAGTGAAACCTATAATTGAAATCCATGTTCCAGAAAGCTTTGATGAACCAAAGATTACATAGAACAAAATCATAAGGAGTACAACCGTTGGCATGCCTTCAATAAGCCAGTTAAAAAATCCTGCAACTCCGTTTAGGAATTTGTTTCCGTGTCTGCAGACAAGGTAAACTAAAAATCCCAAAAGAGTTCCAAACAAAAGCGATGCAAGAGTAATGAGTATTGTTACTCCAGTACCCTCAACAAACATCTTCCAGCGATTTTCTTTGATAAAGGTTTTATCAAAGCTAATGCCGATTTTCTCTAAAAGGCCAATGCCATCATCATAAACATCTTCTACAACAAAAACTATATCGCAAGAATAATAGTCTTCAGAAAGCACAGAGCTCTCTGTTCTTTCATCTGTTGCAACTATGTTCATTCCAAAATTATATTTTCCATTCTCTGTTGCCGGAGAAATCTGATCAAATGGAATTGGCTCAAACACTGGTCTGTAGCCGTATTCCTTGCAGAACCTGCAAACAAACTCAACGTCAAAGCCAGTAAGACTTCCGTCAACCTCAAACGAGAACGGCTCGTATGCACCTTCAACCGCAACCCTAAGCTCTTCTGCTTTTGGATCATAATCTGGTATGGCATAGAAGCATTCTTCTGGATTCCAATTTGTTACCCAGTAATCATACATCTGTTTTGAAAGCCCAGATGCCTTGGACTCTTCAATGAATTTATTAACCTCAAGAAGCAGTCTGTTTTGGTTATCACCTTTTCCAATGGTGATTGCAAAGCCTATGCTTCCTGCAGCCTCATCAAGTCTTCTAAGTTCTTTATGGCTATAGTGCTGAGCTGCAAAACCTACCTCTTCAATAAGGTAAGCGTCAATCTTGTTTGACTCTAAAGCCAAGATCATATCGTTAGGTGTTGTGTAGTAATCCCAAGTTGCCTTTGGAATTCTGTCCTTTACCGCATCCTCATAAGCAACTGCGGTTTGAACAGCAATCTTTTTTCCATCAAGCTCATCAATCTTTTCTACGCTGCTTACTGCTGCAAAACAGCACGCAAAAGAGGCAAGGACAGTAGCAAGAGCGAGCAATATTACTAAAAGCTTTTTCATTACTCCACCTCCTGCCACTTAAAGTTGATAACAATCTTGTTGTTACAACCATCTTCTGGGATTTCTAATCTTTCATCCATTACTTCTGTTGTAGGCTCCTTAAGAAGCGATAGGAACAGGATGTTGCTTGAAGAATTAATATCCCAATGCTGACCAGAATAAAGTATTGTAAGAGTAAGAAGGTCCTTCTTCTCTGAATAAACAATTCTAACTATGATCTTTGGCTCAATGTCCATTTCAAGAAGGTTGTTCATTACAATACCTTCGACTGCAAGCTGAACCTTAGATGTACGTTCACTTTCAATCAGATGCTTTTCAGCATATGATTGAAGATCTTCTGCAACCTGCTCAATGTCAAAGTCTTCATAGTTCATTGCGTACTCAAGCGAAGAGAGTCTATTTATAAATGTCTGTGTCTTTGGTTTTTGTGGGTGCTCGAAAATCTGCTTTGGACTGCCGTCTTCGTAGATACCGCCCTCATCAAGGAAGAGCACTCTGTTAGAAATTTTTCTCGCAAAGTCCATTTCATGAGTAACTATAACCATAGTTCTTCCGGTCTTTGCGAGCATGCCAATTACTGACTGTACTTCACCTATCATACTAGGGTCTAAGGCAGATGTTGGCTCGTCGAATAAAATAATGTCCGGATCCATAGCTAAAGTGCGGGCAATAGCAATACGTTGCTGCTGACCACCAGATAGCTCATCCGGGTAATTTAAGGCCTTTGACGCAAGACCTACTTTATGTAAAAGATCCATTGCTTTGTCGTAAGATTCCTGACGACCCTTACCAAGCAATGTAATCTGTGGATTCATAATGTTTTCAATAACCGTTAAATGGCCAAACAAATTGAAAGATTGGAATACCATTCCCATCTTTTTTCTGACTTCGTTTATATCGCAGTCCTTTGAATTTATTACTTCTCCATTAACAATTATTTCACCAGAAGTAGGCTCTTCCAAAAGGTTTATGCATCTTAAGAGAGTAGACTTTCCGGTCCCCGAAGGACCAATAACAGCAATGACATCACCGTCATTAATTGTGAGGTTAACATCCTTTAGCGGAGTAGTATCCTCAAACTCTTTCCTCAGGTGTTTTAATTCGATCATTTCTTTTAAAATATCCCTCCTTGATCTTTAAGCTTCTTACTTAAGGAAGCCATCAATAATAGCAGCTTCAGCCTCTTCCTCCGAAAGGCCCAAGGTTTTAAGTTTTAATATTTGTTCACCAGCAATTTTTCCTATTGCTGCTTCGTGAATAAGTTCGGCATCGCCATTGTTTGCGATGAGTTTTGGAGACGCATCAACCTTGCCGTTTCCTGCGATGATTGCATCGCACTCAGAATGGCCAGTGCATTTAGCATTTCCAATAATATTTGAAACGTATTCTTGGTGAGAGTTTCCTCTTGCAACAGAACGGCTCATAAGATTTACGCCGCTTCCCTCACCATTAAGCTCAACCTCAAAGAAGGTCTTTGCTGTTTCATCATTATCTGTAAGTAGTCTTTCTTTAATTACAAGAGTTGCGCCTTTGGCGAGCTTTCCTGTTGTCTTTCTATCTGAAGATGTTACTCCACCAAGCTGCACAGTATCCATGAGAAGATAAGAATCATCTTCCATAATTACTTCTGTTACAGGGTCGATAAACTTTTCTGTACTAGAAGAGCCTGTGCCAATATGCTTTTCTTCATAAGTTACCCTTGCGCCTTTTGCAAGGAAGAATCTATGGATTCCGCTGTGTCTTGCCCTTTCACCTGTTTCTGTGTGAATGCCGCAGCCGGCAACAATAGTAACGTCTGCGTTCTCTCCAACATAGAAATCGTTATAAACAAGATCGTCAATTCCAGGAGCTGTTACGCATGCAGGAATAAAGACCTTTTCATCCTTTGTTCCTGGAGCAATCCTAACTTCAAGACCAGGCTTTCCATCAGCCTTGTTTTCAATTTTAATATTCTCTGAAGACTGTCTTCCAAGGCAACCCATATTACTTCTAATGTTGAAGGCGCCTTTAAATAATTCTTCTTGTGTTCCTGCAACCTCTTCTAAAAGAGCCTTGGTATTAGCATCAAGTTTAATATCTGCCATTACTGCGCCTCCTTTATTCTGCAATCATTGCAATCGTTCTTGCAAAGAAGTCTTGAGAAAATGCCCTTTCCATCGCCAGAAAGTCCAACCTTGCCATCTTGTATCATAACAATCTCATCAGCAATTGAAAGTATTCTTTCCTGGTGAGAAATAACAACCAGCGTGCACTTTCTTTCATCTCTAAGCTCTTCAAAAACTCTAATGAGATTATTAAATGACCAAAGATCTATTCCTGCCTCTGGCTCGTCAAATACAGCAAGCTTATTATTCTTTAAGATTACTGTAGCAATTTCTATTCTTTTAATTTCTCCGCCAGACAGATAATTATCAACCGCTCTATCTTTGTAAGCCTCAGAATCCATGCCTACTCTAGCAAGCACAGACCTTAGCTCATCTTCTGTAAGCGTGCGTCCTGCTGCAATATTTAAAAGGTCTCTAACTAAGATTCCTTTAAATCTAACAGGCTGCTGGAAGGCAAAGCCTATGCCAAGCTTTGAATGCTCTGTTGGGTCTAAGTCTTTAATACTTTTTCCTTCAAACAAAACATCTCCACTTGTCGGTTTATTAATTCCAACTATGGTTTTTGCGAGCGTTGTTTTACCGCCTCCATTTGGGCCGGTCAGCACAACAAGCTTTCCGTCTGGGATTGTGAGGTTTATCCCATTAAGAATATTTCTATTCCCATCCGGGTTAAACACAAGGTCTTTTATTTCTAACATACTGCTCCTAATCAACGCCTCTTAGCTGTGCGTTTGGAATATATTTTTTAACTAAGTCTAATATTTCTAAAAGCTCATTTTTTGAATAAGCCGAAAATCCGAAATCATTTAATATGTCGCCAGAATCTACATAGCTTTGAATAAAGTATTTATCTACGGCACCAATTTCTTTTGCCATCTTTTCTATTTCTTCTTTGCTATGAAGCTCTTTCACTATTGTTGTTCTAAACTCAAAAGGAATGCCTGATGATTTTAATAATTCTATTGATTCTTTTACATTATCAATCAATGGACCGCAGATTTTATCGGCATTTTCAAGCCCGATTGTCTTTGGATAAGAATCAAAACAATTCTTAATATCCATTGCAACATAATCTACAAGGCCCTCTCTTAAAATCACCTTTAGTTTTTCAGGATAGGTTCCGTTTGTGTCTAGCTTTACAGCATAGCCTATTTCTTTTACCTGCTTTATAAACTCAGTTATATCTGCTTGCAAAAGCGGCTCGCCACCAGTAATAGCAAGTCCTGTTAATCTGCCCTTTCTTTCCTTAAGAAAATCTAAGATTTCCTCTGCGCTAAAATCGCTATTTTCGGCATCGTTTACTAGCGATGCGTTATGGCAAAACGGGCATCTTAAATCACAGCCGGATGTAAAAATCGTGGCACTAAGCCTTCCCGGAAAATCAAGAAGTGTTAATTTTTGAAGTCCTGCAATACGCATTTTACCTCTTAATCTTTAGCGCTCTTAGCGAGTTTAAAATTGCAAGTAGGCACACGCCCACATCTGCAAATAAAGCCAGCCACATAGAGTCATAGCCTACAGCTGTTGCTACTAAAACTATAACCTTTATTCCAATAGAAAACCATATATTTTCCTTAACAATTCGCATTGTTTTTCTTGCTATTTTAACGGCAAGAGCAATGTCGGTTGGCTTGTCGTTCATTAAAACTATGTCAGCAGCCTCGACCGCTGCAGCCGACCCCATTCCGCCCATCGCAAGGCCAATATCAGCACTTGTAAGCGCTGGGGCATCATTGATACCATCGCCAACAAAAGCAAGCGTATTTGGGCTATTTTGGGCTTTTAAAAGCCCTTTTACAAGGCCTAGCTTATCTTCAGGAAGAAGGGATGCATGATACTCGTCAAGCTCTTCTAGCTCGTCATAAACAGCCTTTGCAATCGGCTCTTTATCACCAGTAAGCATAACAATTTTTTTAATGCCAAGCTCCTTAAGATTCTTTAAAGCTTCGCTCGCATCCTCTTTAACCTGATCCGAAATTGTAATGTGGCCCGCATAGGCCCCTTCTATAACCACATGAACTGTGGTGCCAGAAAGCTCGCACTCATGATAGCTAACCCCAAGCATTTCCATCATCTTAGCATTGCCGCAGGATACCACAAGGCCATCAACCTCAGAGGTAATGCCCTTTCCTATGTACTCCTTGGAATTTTTGACAATGGATTTATCTATTGGCTTTGCGTACTCATCGGCCAAAGAACGGGCAATCGGGTGATTTGAAAAGCTCTCTGCATGGGCCGCAAGCCCTAATACCTTCTCCTCTGCAAAGGCATGCGGATGAACCGCCACAACCTTGAATACGCCCTTTGTCAGGGTGCCTGTCTTATCAAAGACCATGGTGTCTGCCTTTGAGAGAGCCTCTAGATAATTGCTTCCTTTAATTAAAATGCCGTTTGAACTAGCCGCGCCTATGCCTCCAAAAAATCCAAGAGGAATAGAGATTACCAATGCGCATGGGCAAGAGATTACAAGGAAGGTAAGTCCCCTATGAACCCATTCAGACCATTCCCCCGTGATAAGCGAAGGAATAACGGCTATAACTACTGCAAGGCCACACACTATAGGCGTATAAACCCTTGCAAATTTTGTGATAAAGTTTTCTGCTTTAGCCCTGTTGGCTGCGGCGTCTTCTACAAGCTCTAAGATTCTTGAAGCTGTAGATTCACTGGAGCTTTTAGTAACCCTAAGCTTTAAAACTCCGTCAAGATTAATTGTTCCGCTGCAAAGCTGGCTGCCAACACCTACGTCCTCCGGGAGAGACTCGCCAGTTAATGCGGAAGTATCTATTCTTGAACTGCCTTCAACTACTTCTCCATCTAAAGGAATTCGCTCGGATGGCTTAATTACGATAATGTCTCCAACCTTCACCTCGGATGGATCAAGCTTTTTAAGCTCGGCGCCATCTTCAATATTAGCGTAATCTGGGCGTATATTCATAAGCTCGGAAATTGCCCTTCTGGACTTTCCAACAGCCCTCTGCTGGAGGTACTCGCCTATTCTATATAGCACCATAACAGACAGTGCTTCTTCATATTCCCCAACACAAAAGGCACCAATGCTGGCTACTACCATGAGGAAATTCTCATCAAAGATATCACCATGCTTGATGTTTCTTGCGGCTGTCCTTAGTATTGGCCATGCCACTACCAGGTAAACCACTATGCAAATTGGAAGAATAAATTTGTCCATTACTATGCTACTTAACCAGCTCCCAATCAGGTTCTAAATCCTTCATGGTTTGTTCCACCTGGCCTACCACTGCATCAAATTTATCATCTGCAGCTTCCAAAAGAAGTTTTTCTGTAGCAAAACTAACTACTGCCACTTCAACGTCTGGCAGCTTATTAATTGCCTTTTCAAGCTTTGCTGCACAGTTTGCGCAGTCAATGCCTTTTACTTTAAAAGATTTCTTCATATAATGTCTCCTATTGACCTTTAATTATATCATACTTTGACGCTAGGCGCAGGAAATAAATAGCTTTCTTCACTTGCCGCCGCCAGGCTAACGCTTGCTGCCGATACTCTACGCTGCCTTCGGCAGGATAGGTGGGTAACGGCTGCCGCTACTCTACGACGTTCCGCCTTCGGCGGGGCTCCTTAAGGGGTGCACTTCCCCATTCTTCCGCCCATCCGCAACTCCGCGGCCGCCGCTGGCTCCCTTACCCACCACAAATCCGGAAAAAATATGAATATGTGGGGGCATAACAGGATCAAACCCACCACAAATCCGGGAAAAACATGAATTTGTGGGGGCATAACAGAATCAAACCCACCACAAATCCGGGAAAAA
>JAKSSJ010000049.1 GCA_024403215.1 Clostridia bacterium | reverse complement strand
CTGCCCCGGAAAAGCTCATTTTGCTCCCGCCCATTGAGCGTGCTGACGTTTCCAGGATTGCAATTCAACCCAAAAGTGAAGAAAGTCTATTTATTACCTGCGCCTATCTATCTGCGCCCAAAACTTTTTGGCAATTTTGAGGTAAAAATGGTATAATTAACTATCTATGACCTATAAGATATTACAATTGGTATTTTATATATTAATGTGCCTGCCTATTCTAGTAATCGGCATATATTTTGTAGTGCGCCTATGGAAGGACAAGTACTTAATTAATAGAAGCCAAAAGAAAGAGCAGAAAATTAAAAAATGAAGGGTTTATTTATTTCATTTGAAGGGCCAGACGGCTGCGGTAAGTCAACTCAAATAAAGCTCTTTGCTGACTATTTAAAGGCAAGAGGCTTTGATGTTGTTATCACAAGAGAGCCGGGCGGTACCCCAATTTCAGAAAAAATTAGAGAGGTAATTTTAGATCCTGCCAACAAAGAAGAGTGCGATATTTGCGAGATGCTTTTATACGCAGCAGCAAGAGCCCAGCACGTTGCAGAGCTTATTAAGCCTTCTGTTGAAGCGGGAAAGATTGTCCTTTGCGATAGATTCGTAGATTCATCCATTGCCTACCAAGCTTATGGGCGCGGTCTTGGCGAGCAGGTTGAGATAGTAAATGGCTACGCAGTTCAGGGCCTTATGCCTGACATCACATTTTTCCTCAGCATCTCTGCAGAAGAGGGCATGAGAAGAAACAAGAAGACTGATAAAAAAGATAGGCTCGAGCAAGAGGCTTTGGCCTTCCATGATAAGGTGCATGAGGGCTACCTAAAAATTGTTGAGAAAAGCAAAGACAGAATGATAGTTATAGATGCTTCAAAATCTGTCGACGAGGTTTTAGAAGAGCTTAAAGAAAAATTTGAGGCTTTTGAAGCAAGGAAAGCTTTAGCAAAGTAAGTTGCATAAAACCCAAATAGCAAAGTAAGTTGCATAAAAACCCAAATAGCAAAGTAAGTTACATGAATGAAAACACAAATAGCAAAATTAAAGAGCAGCTTTTAAGGATGATCTCCTCTGGCCGTATGGCAGGGGCAGTGCTATTTGTTGGCGGAAGCAAAGAAAGCCGCAAAGAAATAGCTATGTGGCTTATGGAAAAGGTTCTTTGCAAGGATGAATTATCGCTAAGAAAATTTCATCATCAAAATCACGAAGACTTTATCTATTTAACTAAACCCGAAGATAAAGAAACTATAGTTGTTTCGCAGATAGAAGAGCTCATAGATAGGCTCTCCTTAAAGCCTTACGGAGATACTTACGGGGTTTTAATTGAAGACTTCCATCTTGCAAGAGAAGCTGCTCAGAATAAACTATTAAAAACACTTGAAGAACCGCAGACAGAATCAGTTATAGTGCTTCTTTCAGAAAGACTTGATGCAGTGCTCCCAACAATAAAGAGCAGATGCCTAAGCTTTGTTTTGGAAGAAGAAGCTATAGAAGGAAGAACAGAAGAAGAGGCAGCCAAAGCCTTTACAAAAGCAATTAAAGCAAAGGCTGCTTACTATAAAAAGAAAGAGATCCTTATGGATATTTTATCCGATAAGGATAATTCAAGAGAACGAGCTCTTGAGTTTTTAGACATACTTGAAGAGGAGCTGGAGAAGGAGCTGCTCAAAGGAGAAGACACAGTGCTTCTTTCAGGAGCTATAAGACAGGCTGAAACCAGCAGAGCGTATTTAAAACAAGTACACAGCGTGGCATATACTTTAAAACAGATGTGCCTTAGAGTGTAGAAAGGAAACGTAATGGTTAAGGTTGCCGGTGTAAAATTTAGAAGTGCCGGAAAGATGTATTATTTCGACCCAGGTGATTTAAATCCTGCTATAGGCGACGAAGTAATCGTAGAAACAGCAAGAGGAATTGAATTTGGAAATATTGCTTTAGAGGTTAGCCTTGTTGAAGAATCAGAGGTAGTTCAGCCACTAAAGCCAATACTAAGACTTGCAACAGATGAGGACAGAATTCATCACGCAGAAAACCTTGCAAGAAAAGAAAAGTCCCTTGCCTTATGCCAGGAAAAAATCAATAACAGAAAGCTGGATATGAAGCTTGTTGATGTTGAATATACATTTGATAACAGCAAGGTAATTTTCTATTTCACAGCTGATGGCAGAGTAGATTTTAGAGATCTTGTAAAAGATCTTGCATCTGCTTTTAGAACAAGAATAGAGCTTAGACAAATTGGTGTAAGAGACGAGACCAAGATGATAGGCGGCATTGGAAGCTGCGGAAGAGAGCTCTGCTGCGCATCTTGGCTTGGAGATTTTGCTCCAGTATCAATCAAGATGGCAAAGGTTCAAAACCTTTCTTTAAACCCAACAAAGATTTCCGGAATTTGCGGAAGACTTATGTGCTGCCTGCAGTATGAGAATGAAACCTACTGCGAGCTTAGAAAGGGCATGCCAGACGTAGGAGAAAGAATTACAACAAGAGACGGAAAGGCTCTTGTCTTTGATGTAAATATTTTAGAGAACAAGATTAAGACAAGACTTGTTCTTGAAGAAGCCAGCGACGAAAATCCTGAAAAGCTTTCCACTGAATATTATATTTACGGAAAAGAGGAAATCAGAAGAAATCCTAAAAAACGCGGATCAGATTCAAGCATTGCTCACAACCTCAATAGAGAGGTTGATGCGTCTGATGCAGAGCTTAAGGCTTTGGAGGACTAATGGCAAGAAAGCTTTGTGACATTGGCTTTGGCGGTTACACGCTTGTGCAGGATACAGACCTTTATTGTTATGGAACAGATGCAGTACTTCTTTCTAAGTTCTGCAATGCGCTGCATAAAGATAAGGTAGTAGATTTTTGCACGGGCAACGGAGCAATCCCGCTTATAGTGGATGCTTTATATAGTCCTGCAGCAATTACCGGCATCGAGCTTCAGCTTAGTTCTTATCTTCTTGCAGAAGAAAATGCCAAGCTGAATCACTTAGAAAATAAACTGAAATTTTTCTGCGGTGATGTAAAAAATGTTTTGGACTTTATAGATAAAGATAGCATAGATTTGGTCACCTGTAATCCTCCGTATTTTGAGGAAGGAAAAACTCTAGGTTCTAGCGAGGGTCCAATGCATATTGCTCGCCATGAAACAAGTGCAAAGCTTGAAGACTTTATTAAAGCCGCATCGCTTGTTTTGAAAAACGGCGGAAGGCTATGCATGGTTCACAGACCTTCAAGACTTGCGGATATTATAGAGCTATCAAGAGAAAATGGGCTCGAGCCTAAAAGGCTTCAGATGGTTGTGCCTTTCACAGGAGAAAAAGCAAATATATTACTTATTGAATGCGTCAAGGGAGCAGGCAAGCAGCTAGAAGTCCTGCCTGAAATAGCGCTGCATACGAGAGAATAAAATGGCAAAGTATATTATCGAACAATCAGGACCTTTGGTAGGTGAGGTTGAAATCAGCGGATCTAAAAACGCTGTGCTTCCTATACTTGCTGCTACGGTTATGGCAAATGGTATTTGCGAAATTAACGATGCTCCAAATCTAAAGGACGTTAATGTAATGTGCGATATCTTAAGATCCATAGGCGCAAAGGTTGAGGAGAATTGGTATTCGCACACGATTACTGTGGACTCAAGAAATATCAATTCGTCTGAGCTTCCTTACAATCTTGTAAAGAAAATGAGAGCGTCCATATTTGTAATGGGACCTCTTCTTGCAAGAATGGGAAAGGCAACTATTGCACTCCCAGGAGGCTGCGCAATTGGTGATAGACCAATAGATCTTCACACCAAGGGACTTAAAACTTTAGGTGCAAGAGTAATCATTGACGAGGGACTTGTTAATGCAAGCGCGGATAGACTTAAGGGCGCTCTTGTGTATCTAGACTTCCCATCTGTTGGTGCCACAGAAAATATTATGATGGCAGCCTCTGTTGCAGAGGGTGTTACTACTATAGAAAATGCTGCAGAAGAGCCTGAGATTGTAGACCTTGCATCCTTCCTTAATAAAATGGGTGCAAAGATTAAAGGCGCAGGAACAGATACAATTAGAATTGAAGGTGTACACAATCTTCTTGGTGCAAGGCATTCAGTAATTCCAGATAGAATAGAAACAGCAACCTTTATGATAGGTGCAGCAATCACAAGAGGAGATGTTCTAATCAAGAACTCTGTTCCAGATCACGTAAGACCTATCATTGCTAAGCTCATGGAAGCAGGTGCTGTTGTAAATGATGAAGTTGATGGCCTAAGAGTAAGAGGCGATGTTAATAGGCTCGTAGCAACAGATATTAAGACGCTTCCTTATCCAGGTTTTCCTACAGATGCCCAAGCAATGTTTATGGCATTTTTAGCAACTGTTGATGGCACGAGCCATGTAATTGAAACTGTATTTGAAAACCGCTTCATGCATGCGGCCGAGCTTTGCAAGATGGGCGCAAATATAAGGGTTGATAATAGAATTGCAACCATACCTGGTAACAAAGAGGACCTTCACGGAACTAGCGTAATTTCAACAGACCTTAGAGCAGGAGCTGCACTAGTGCTTGCAGGACTTGTTGCGAGCGGAAAAACAGAAGTAACAAATATTTATCACATAGAAAGAGGTTATGAGAATTTAGTAGATAAATTCAGAACTCTTGGAGCAAAGATTGAAAGGGTGGATGACTAATATGCAGTTAGAACTGGGACTATTTACAATACAGGATTTACTTACATGGCTGCTGATATTTGTAGGAATAATAGCAGTTGTAGCACTTATAGTTGTTTTAGTTAGAGTGGCAAAGCTCTTAAAGCCAGCCAAGGAAAGCGTTGAAAAGGTGGACAAAATGCTAGATGACGTCCAAGTTTGCGTAAACAACGTAAAAGAAGGCTCAGAACAAGCAAAAACCACCTTAAAGAAGGCTTCAGATAGCTTTGCAGCAGTAGAAAAAACATTAAGACGTGGACCAATGGCACTTGTATCAGGCGCCGCCGCCCTCGCCACCAGCTTACTAGGTATCAAGAAGAAAAAGTAATAGTCTGTACTCAAGGTATACAGTAAAAAATTTAGTACTCTATGGTACGCCCCGCCGGAGGCGGGGCCGTACCAAAAAAATACAGTAAAAAATTTTCTCTATTGACTAATAACAAGTAAAATTGTTATAATATTGGTGCTTTGAAAAGTCTTATACATTTTTACCATATAAATAGGAGGAGATAGGCATGAAGGCAACAGGAATCGTAAGAAAGCTTGACCAGCTTGGAAGAATCGTTATCCCTAAGGAACTCAGAACAACATTTGACCTTAAGGAAACAGATCCTATTGAAATCTTTGTTGAAGGATCAGACATTGTTCTCCGTAAGTATCAACCAGCTTGCATCTTCTGCAACGACGCTACAGATATCGTTCAGATTGATGGCAAGAATATTTGCAGAAAGTGCTTAAGAAAGCTTCAAGCTATTAAGTAATTAGCAGTAAATTTGAAATCAAAAATCCGTGCATTTGCACGGATTTTTTTATTGCTGCACCGCTCGTGCAGCTTCACTGGAGCGGGTGGGGAGAATCGAACTCCTAACTCAGCCTTGGGAAGGCCGCATTTTACCACTAAACTACACCCGCATAATTGGCGGAAGCTAAAAGCTTTCGCCAAGATTTTCTGTCGCCAAAAAATTAAATTGAATCAATAACTTGTTTTAAGCTGCCCTGAATTCTTTGAAGAACCTTTTCTGCTTGCGCTTTATCATCGTTATGGATGCAATAGTAAACCTTAATCTTTGGCTCTGTGCCGGAAGGTCTTATTGCCATCCAAGAACCATCTTTATACCAATACTTGAGTACATCTGATGGCGGAAGATTATCAATGCCAGGGGCATAATCCTTAATCTCAATTATATCATCATCTAAAGACTTACCCATAGTTCTAAGCTTTGCATTGATAGCCTTAATCTTTTCAGCTCCATCTTTTCCTGTAAATACAAAGCTGTCTAAGTGATCAAGGTAAAAGCCGTAGTCCTTGTAAAGCTCTTCTAGCTTATCATAAACGCTAAGGCCCTTTGCCTTATTGTAAGCTGCCATTTCGCACATGAGCATGATTGCGGAAACAGAATCCTTTTCTCTGTTGTAATCTCCTATCATGCAGCCATTGCTTTCCTCGTAGCCAAACTCGCAGTGATATTTGCCTGACTCATGCAGCCTTGTTTCTCTTTCTCCAATAAACTTAAAGCCTGTGAGAGTTGTTTCAACATGAAGACCAAATCTTCTTGCAATGTCCGAGCCAAACTCGCTAGTAACAACAGTTGTGATAAGGGCTGACTTTTCTGTAAGGCGAGCCTTTCTTCTTGTGAGTATGTAGTCTATAAGAAGAGCGCAGATTTGGTTGCCTGAATAGTAAACAAATTTGCCATCAGCTCCCTTTGATGCCATGCCAATTCTATCAGAGTCAGGGTCTGATGCTACAACTATGTCTGCACCAATGCCCTCTGCAAGATCAACGGCCATCTTAAGAGCGCTTATTTCGCCTGGGTTTGGTGAAACAACAGTAGGGAAGTTTCCATCAGGTTCTTCCTGCTCTTTAACTACACTCACATTGCTATATCCAAGCTCGGAAAGCACTGTTCTTACTGGAACATTTCCTGCACCATGAAGAGGCGTGTAAACAACCTTAAGATTTGCCTTGGCAGCTTGACTGAGTTCGTGGGATTCTTTTTTAACAGTATCCATGTAAACTCTTAAAACTTCCTCACCAATATATTTTAGAAGACCTAAAGAAACTGCCTTCTCTTCTGAAATAGTCTTTACATCTTCAAGCCTTACCTTAGCCACTTCAGCAATTACATCGTCAGCATCTGTAGGATAGAGCTGACAGCCAGTTTTATCATAGGCTTTGTAGCCGTTATATTCTTTTGTGTTATGACTTGCTGTAACAACAAGACCTCCAGCGCATCCAAGATATCTTACCGTAAAGGAAAGAAGCGGAGTTGCTGAGATGATATTAAAGAGATGAACAGGAATACCGTAAGCCGCAAATACAAGTGCAGCCTCCTTTGCAAATTCTTTAGAATGATTTCTTGAATCGTAAGCAATGGCAACGCCTTTTTCTTTTGCAAGCTTTTCATCAAGCTTCAGAAGGTGTTTGGAAAATCCTGCTGTAATAATCTTTACATTGTATTTGTTGAAACGGTTAGTTCCGGCACCCATAATGCCCCTTGCTCCGCCAGTACCAAATTCAAGGTCTTTATAGAATCTGTCTTCCAACTCTTTTTCATCAGTAATGGCCTTAAGCTCGGCCTTTGTTTCCTCATCAAATAATGGGCTTGTTAGCCAGTAGTTTAATTTTTCTTTATAATCTGCCATCTTACCTTCTTCCTAAAAGAGCAAACATGTTCTTTTTATATTCTTCAACTCCTGGTTGATTGAATGGGTTAACGCCTTCCATATATGCAGAAATTGCGCAAGCAATTTCAAAGAAGTATATAAGCTCACCAAGAGTTTTTTCATCCTGCTTTTCTGCAGTTATTGTCATGCAAGGAACCTGGCCATCTTTATGAGCCTTTTTTGTTCCTTCTTCTGCAGCTCTATATAAATCTCTATAATCTTTTCCTTCAAGATAGGAAAGGCCATCCTTGTTATCATCTGCAGCTGGAATAGCAAAAGCTGACTTTGGTTTTTCAAACGAGAGAAAGCTTTCCATAAGAATTCTTTCTCCATCTTGGATGTACTGACCCATAGAATGAAGGTCTGCAGTAAACACGCAAGAAGCAGGGAAGATTCCTTTCTTATCCTTACCCTCTGACTCTCCAAATAGCTGCTTCCACCATTCTGCAAAGAATCTTGTTGATTCATTTGGACAAGAAAGAATTTCAATTTTCTTTCCGTTCTTATAAAGTGTTTGCCTTGTTGCAGCATAAAGAAGGGCAGGGTTATTATCATCAGCTTTAGAGCAAACGCTCATCATAGAAGCTGCGCCTTCCATAATCTTATCTATATCAATTCCAGCGGCTGCTATTGGAAGAAGTCCAACGCTTGTTAGAACAGAGAATCTTCCGCCAATATTATCTGGAACTACAAAGCATTCGTAGCCTTCTTCATCTGCAAGCTTTTTTAGTACGCCTTTGGATTTATCTGTGGTGCAGATAATTCTTTCCCTTGCACCATCTTTTCCGTAGGTTTCCTCTAAATATTTTTTGAAAATTCTAAATGCAGCAGCACATTCAAGTGTTGTTCCTGATTTAGAAATTACATTTACATAAGTATTCTTGGCGCCAACAAGGCTAAGCACCTCTTTGATATCTTCTCCGGACATGCCGTTTCCAACAAAGTAAATCTTAGGACCTTTTCTTAAGACTTCATTGTATCTTTGTGAAA
>JAKSSJ010000048.1 GCA_024403215.1 Clostridia bacterium | reverse complement strand
AATTCTCATATAAAAAAATAAATCCCCTTGAAATAATATTCTGCCAAAAAATCGTAATGTAAAAAAATAGCAATATATAAATTAATTTTAGTTTCTCTTTTTTGATATAAATATTATTATATCGATAATCATTATCATTACTGTAACTATTGTAGTAAATCAAAGGATCATTTTCATCATAGACTTTGACACCGATTAAATCTTCTACAAAATATGTACCCTCTGGGTTTTTGAAATTTTCTTTAGGAACGTAAAGAAATTTGTTTCTTAGAGTTTCAGCCGCATTTCTATCCGTAATGCCATCAAGCTTTACAACAAGCATGTTCTTATCAATTCTATATGAAAGAACCTGACATTCTTTTTCATCAAGAAGGACTGTTTTAATATCAGAAAAGCGCGTTATATCACTAAAATAAGGATATACGCGTACTTCACCTTTAATACCTACCGGTGACGTAATTTGTCCCAGCTTAAACAAACTCATTATGAAACAATCTCCACAATAACTTTTTTGTTTACACGAACAGAGGCAGCCTTTACAACTGCTCTAAGAGCTTTAGCAATTCTGCCCTGACGGCCAATTACCTTGCCCATATCATCCTCTGCAACCTTCAGCTGAATTACAATAGTATAACCCTTGTTTTCTTTTTCTGTAACTTCAACAAGCTCAGGGTGATCGACCAAAGAAGTGGCGATGGTCTTAACCAATTCTACCATTTCAGCCTCCAATTATTTTTCGATTACTCCAGCTTTCTTAAGAAGTGCTCTTGCTGTATCTGTTGGTTGTGCACCATTTGCAAGCCATTTCTTTGCTGCTTCTGCGTCGATCTTAATCTGATCCGCAAGTGGATCAAATGTTCCGATTTCTTCGATGTTTCTTCCGTCTCTTGCTCTTCTTTCGTCAGCAACTACTACTCTGTAGAAAGGATTCTTGTGTCCACCCATTCTCTTGAGTCTAATCTTAACCATAATAATTTCCTCCTAAAAATAACTAATTAATTTCTTATTAAAAACCAAAGCGCTTGCCAAACTTCTTGGCAGTCTTTGCATTATTAAGCTGTTTCATCATCTTCTTTGTGTCTTCATATTTTTTTATTAATGAATTTACTGCTGTTACTGTAACTCCAGCACCTGCGGCAATTCTCTTTCTTCTTGAAGCATTAAGAAGACTTGGTTCTTTTCTCTCCTGCGGTGTCATTGAATAGATAACCGCTTCCATTCTTCTGAATTCTTGCTCGCCTTTATCTATTTGGTCTTCTGTAACCTTTCCACCACCAGGCATCATATCTAATACTTTTGAGAGACCTCCCATTTTTCTAACTTGTCCCATCTGATCAAGGAAGTCTTCTAAAGTGAATTGATTCTTCGAAAGTCTTTTTTCTAGTTCTGCGGCCTTTGTTAGGTCTGCTGCCTCTGTGGCTTTTTCAATAAAGCCCAAGACATCGCCCATGCCAAGAATTCTTCCGGCCATTCTATCAGGATAGAATACTTCTAAGGCATCGAGCTTCTCGCCCATACCGATGAACTTAATTGGTCTTCCTGTTACTGCTTTTACTGAAAGTGCAGCACCGCCTCTTGTATCGCCATCAAGCTTGGTCATTACTATGCCGTCAATACCAAGTGCTTTATGGAATGAATCTGCAACATTTACTGCATCTTGTCCTGTCATAGCATCTACAACAAGAAGTATCTCATGCGGCTTTACTTCTTTCTTAACTCTTTTGAGTTCTTCCATAAGCTCTTCATCAATGTGAAGACGGCCCGCTGTATCTATGATTAAAGCATTAAGCCCTTTTCTTTCTGCTTCCTTTGCTGCATTCTTTGCAATTTGTGCAGCGTCTTTATTATCTCTTTCTGTATAAACTGGAACTCCAACCTGTGCACCTACAACTTCAAGCTGATCGATAGCTGCTGGTCTATATATATCGCAGGCTGCAAGCATTGGCTTTTTACCTTCCTTGGTAAGGTAAGCTGCAAGCTTTGCTGCAGTTGTTGTTTTACCTGTTCCCTGAAGACCAACAAGCATGATGGTTGTAAATCCTGATGACGCATAAGTCAGTTTGCTGCTCGTGCTTCCAAGAAGTGCAACAAGCTCGTCATTTACAATTTTAATAACCTGCTGTCCTGGTGTTAGGCTTTTAAGAATTTCTTCTCCAAGAGCTTTGGTCTTAATTGTTTCTATAAAATCTTTTACAACTTTATAGTTAACGTCTGCTTCAAGAAGTGCAAGTCTAATTTCTCTAAGAGCTTCAGTGATATCATTCTCAGATAAAACACCTTTGCCTTTGAGTTTTTTGAAAACACCATTTAATTTTTCAGATAATGATTCAAATGCCATGCTCGTTCTTCCATCTTGCAACTAAACCAAGTTTATTTTCATAACCAATTAGAGATTTCTCTGCTCTTTTCAATCCTTCTGAAACTGCCTGCTTACTGACTCCAACAAGATCTGCAATTTCAGTCAGCGAACAATTATCATTATGATACAGGTCCACTATGCGTTGCTGTTTTTCAGAAAGCAGTGGGCCGTAAAAGCTGTAAAGTATTGAAATTTCAAAGCTGTCCTCTAACATGCTGTTATTTTACCAGATTGCCTTAAAGCTGTCAAGGTTTTTCCTTGACAGCGCGTTCTGCCGGGCTCCGGCTGCCGCATGGCTACGAATTCCGCCTTCGGCGGTGGCTCCTTAAGGGATGCACTCCTCATTCTTACACCGCCCCGCCACTCTATAGCCGCCACGGTGCTCCTTCCCGCTTCTTCAAACAAGCTTTGCCTATATACAGTTCTCCAAAAGCCAACAATTTGACGAAACACGTTTTTCCCTCGGAATCGTCTAACCTTTTGGCCCTGTTTTTATGCTCCAAGTGACGATTCTTAAAATATATTATGTTTCGTCTACTGAAATTCACAGTATTTAACAACCAGGTACAAAACAGCCTTGAATAAGTAGACGATTTGCTTAAATTAACCCAAACCGGCACTTAGCCGCCTAATTTCCCTTTAAAAAGTTAGACGATTTTGAAATATATAGACCTTTCGTCAAATATCAACAGAAAACAGCACAGGTTTTGGTGCCCATAAATGCTGCCCACCTTGCCACTATTTAAAAAAATGAGTAAAGTGGCAAGGTGGATGTAAAAAAGTACATGAAAAACCTTGCCACTTTTAAAGAAAACTAAGGATGTGGCAAGGTAGGCGCAAGATTATAGCAGCAAAACCTTGCCACATTGCACAAAATCAGCGGAAGTGGCAAGGTTTCCTGATGTAACAGTAGTGAATACGCGCTGTAGAGGCAAAGACTGCTGGCTGAAATGGTGAAAATGATCCACGCGGCGGGTGTGGAGTGCCGGGCAGCGGAAAAAGAAGGGATGGTGCCCCTTAAGGAGCCCCCGCCGAAGGCGGAACCTCGTAGACTTTCGGCAGCCGTTGCCCGCCTATCCTGCCGAAGGCAGCGGAAAGTAACGGCTGAGACGGAGAGAAATGAAGAAACGGCGACGCGCCGGGCAAGCCGGGCACAGAATCATGGCAATAAAAAACCGCGCGGTAGGCGCGGCTTTTATTGCTACTTAGATTCCTGGATCATCTTGATGATTTCAGCAGTCTGCTCAGGTGTTACACCCTTCTTTGGTACTCTGTACCAAACCTTGTAGTTCTTATACTTGTTGATTTCGTTCTGTGCATAAGCTCTAACTGCTTCCATGCTGGAAAGATCTGTTGGTTCAATTGAAACGCCGCAGATAAATCTGCCGTCATATTTCTTAACGATAGTTTCCTTGATTCCTACTGTTTCCTGTCCGAACCATGTGTTGCAACCTGCATCAACAAGGTTATCAAATACTGATGTGATGTTACCGCAGGAGTGCATCATGAAGAGCATTCCGAGGCTGTGGCACTTATCAATAACCTTCTTTACATAAGGCATAAGGAATTCCTTGTGAGCATCTGGTGACATCATGGAAGACTTCTGTGTTCCCCAGTCATCGTGGAGCTCTACAAATTCTACATTGAAATACTTGTGCATTCTTTCAATATAGTCGCAATAAAGATCAGAAAGCTTATCATAAAGTCCCTTTACTGCTTCTTCATAATCTGGATCTGCTCCTGCCATAGCAAGTGCCATTGCAGCATCCTGGAAGTCCATGAAAGCAATTGTTCTTTCAAAGAATCCAGAGAAGATTGTGCAAGCAATAATCTTGTCTGTCTTTAAGAATTCTTCATTTTTCTTTTTGATTCCTTCCCAATCAACAGCATCAAGATCTGGGAAAACAACTTTGTCTTTCCACTCTGTAATGTCATCGAATGTTCTGCCCTTATCAATTGATCCACCTGCAGATGGTTCATATTCCCATTCAACGCCGAACCAGCCCTTACCGCCGGATGCGTGATCTCTATCAAATGGGAAAGCATCGGATACAAATCCTCTTGCTACATAGTCATGAAGTTCTCTTGGTTGAAAACTTAATACGTCTTCAGAAAGAATTGGAATATGATCATATTCTTTTCCCTGGAAGAAAGCAAAAAAGTTATCTCTCTTAGTCATAGTGTTCCTCCTAAATTGCACCTTTATCTTTTAATTTTTTAATTTCATCTTCAGAAAGACCAAGCATTCCGCCGTATACATCTTGGTTTGCTTCACCAAGAGCTGGGGATGGCTTATAGTCAATAGTTACTTCGCTCATCTTAGATGCAAAGCCTGGAAGTCTTACCTTACCACGTTGTGGGTGATCAATGTCAACAAGCAATCCTCTTTCAACATACTGAGGATCCTTTGTAATATCGTCAACGTCTAAGATAGCTCCGCATGGAACGTCTGCCTTAGCACACATATCCATTACTTCATACTTAGTATGCTTTGCGCAGAATTCTGTGATAAGAGCATCTACTTCATCCTTAACAAGGAATCTCTTTCTTGGTGTAGACATCCTTTCGCAAACTGCCTGCTTAAGTTCTGGGTGACCCATAAGATCACAAAGATCATCCCAGTTTGGAGAAGAAGGTCTTCTCTGGCAATAGATATGAACATAATCGTTTACGCCAAAAGGCTTGCAAGGATAGGTTCCAGAAGGTGCTACATCTTCAAGAGGCATTCCGTTTCCTACACGTCTGTTTGGCTTTCCGCCATTTGCGTAATATGGTTCCCACTGAGATCTTGAGAAGCAGATCATAAAGTCTTGCATTGCAACATCAACTCTTTGACCAATTCCTTCTCTTTCTCTTTGGAGAAGAGCAGCAATTATAGAAAGTGCAAGCTGAGTTCCTGTACCAGAGTCTGCTACAGAAATACCAGCTTTAATTGGCTGATCTGGAAGTCCTGTTACAGATGCCATAACACCAGTGTGTGTTGCAACTGGGTCAAATGCTGGATAATCCTTAAATGGACCTTCCTGTGAGAAGCCCTTAAGTGAAGCATAAATAATCTTTGGATTGATTGCCTTGCAATCCTCATATGAAAGGCCAAGTCTATCGCAAGAGCCAGGTCCCATGTTTTCAACAAATACATCAACTTCAGCAACAAGCTTCTTAAGAAGTGCTAAGCCATCTGGATCTTTTGCATTGCATGTGATAGATCTCTTGTTCATATTCATAACAAGGAATCCATAGGTATCTTTACCCTTTTCAACTGGATCTGGTCTTCCGAGTTCTCCAAGGCCAGGTCTTTCAACCTTAATAACCTCAGCGCCGAGCCAAGCCAGAGTTTCAGTACATACTGTTCCTGATTCAAACTGAGTCATATCAAGAACCTTATAACCTGATAATGGTCCGTGTCCCATAATTAATCTCCTCTTCTATTTCAAAATATATTTATAAACTATTCTGTGATTTCAACTTCATCTCCGACCCAAGAAAGCTTTGCATTAAGACCAGCTTCCTTTGTAATCTTATCCATGAAGTTAAAAATCTCTTCTCCAGTTTTAGTATGACCATGGACATAAGGGATACCACTTTTTTCAACCTTCATGAGCACCATGCGGTTGGAAACAATTTTCTTATCCTCTATTATAAACTTTGCCACTGGGCAATAAACTGAATCTGGATGGAATGGATAAGTAGGATACTCAGGATCTGGAACAAAACCAAATCTTTTAACTCTTTGCTTTACCCATTCTTCATTATGTGCATCACCATGAACCTTACCAGTAAACCCTGGAGCTAGCTGAGGTGTATACATAACAAAATTATTGAGGCCATGGTAAATTGCCTTGCCCTTGTACATCTCAACACCATGTGCGATGTGGCTGTGAGAAGAAACAACAGCATCGGCTCCATTATCAATAGCAATATGGGAAAGGAATCTCTCCCAGCTATCAACCATTACCTGCTTGTGAACATAGCCCTTGTGAAGGTACACAAGAAGTATATCACAATTTTTCTTTGCTTCGTAAATTCTTTCTGCATATTCCATATAGGAATCTGGGTCAATAAAGTTGTAGCCCATGCAGTCCTTATCAATATGAATTGGCTCTTTTAAAGACCAAATATCATTTTCAAGCTTTTTATGAACCTGATCAATCTCATCAACTGGAATATATCCCCTGATGAAATTAACAAAGGATGTGCCGCCTCTATCCTCTGATGCAAATTGCTGTTTACCACCAATTGCATTAAAACCAATGACGCCAATCTTTGTTCCACCCTTTTCTACATAGGCAGGCTTTGATGCTTCTTCAATATTATGACCACCACCTGTGTGAGCCACGTTATTTTCATCGAGCCATCTAAGAGTTCCAGATACACCGTCCTCAGCAAAATCATAGAAGTGATTTCCAGACAGTGTAACAAGATCAAATTTACCCTTGCAGCAATCAAGTGTTTTTGTAAGACGCTCTTCTGTACTTCTTTCAACAAGCTTATCAAGGAATGGTTCCTCCATCTGGAGCATTCTAAAATCAGCTGTATCTAAAAGTTCATTAACGCCTTCCATATATTTTTCAGGATCCTTACCAAGTGTAAAGTCTCCGCCAAATATTAATGTTTGCTTGCTCATTATTTCTTTTCCTTTGATGCCTTGTTTGGAATTACTTTGTTTTCAATAAAGTCTTCTACAAGACCACCCATAGTATCAGCGTTCCACTTACGAGCATCAACAGGGTCTGCATTAAATGTGAGAACTGGATAGCCAGCATCCTCTAATGCCTTCTTGATGAAGTAGCTTCCCTCAACTGCCTGCATGCAGTTTTCTGGAACCATATATACTACACCATCAATATCGTTTTGCTTTGCCTGCTGTACATACCAGCTTGAGTTCCAAGGTGGCATGTGAAGGAAATCTTCCATTCCAATATATCTTGCAGCAAGCGCTCTAAGTGGATCGTCTTCAACATGATATCTAAGATAAGCATCAGCACCCATTGCAAGATACATAGTCCAAATGAATACTGCGCCATACTTTTGTTCAAATCTCTGATAGAAAGCAAAGTCTGCCCAGATACCTCTTCCAATCCACATGAGTCTGTACTTCTCATTTGGAACAGCAGCTTCCTTCTTATCTGCAAGAGCCTTAATCTCTTCATAAAGTCCCTTTGCATGATCAGTTGCCCACTGTGTTCCTCTCTGCCACTGTGCCTGCATTACAGCATTTACAGTATCAACAACAGTTACTGGAACCGGATGGCATTCTGCAATTAAATCTCTTATCTTTCTATAATATAATTCCTGTTCGTTGATAAGATTCATTACATGCTCGAGCTTATTAATGTCGAACATCTTTCCTGTCTTCTCCTCAAGGAATCTGATGAGCTCTTTGAGTTCTTCAACAGCTGCATCAAGTCTATCTTCATCATAAAGCTTATCCCAATGTTCTGGTCCAAGCTCCCACCACTCGATTGGGAAATTTCTAGCCTGAGTATTTTCCATTGCATAGAAATCTGCTCCATGGTTTTTAGCAAAGAGCTCGAAAATCTTGCTCTGGCAATCGCAAGTAAGTCTTGTAATTGCGAGTGTTGGATTTGGAAGTCCTCCCCATGGTCCAAGTGGTTTTCCGTCTTCTCCGATTTTGTGATCATCTGGATCTAAGCTTTCAGCAAATGCTGTTGCGCAATATGAGCAAAGATCATCTCTATATCCAGCCTTATCAAGAAGACCAAAATATTTTGGAGTCATTCTCTTTGCACCACAAATAGCAGCCCACCACTGGTTAACAACGAATGGAATATCCATCGCTCTTAAAATTTCCATTGGTACGTCTGCGTTAAGATAGCCAAAGTCTTCTCCAGCCTCTACTCAGAAAAGAACTTTCACTCGTGAGGCCCTGAGCGCCCTGACTCCTCTTCCTAAGGGCTGACGCTCAAAGTGCTCGCGCAGCGGTACGGCCCTTGAAGGGGGCCCTTCAATAGCCGCGCAGGGTGCCTCTATACAGACAGCGACCGAGGAGGCGGAGCGTGCCGCCCCTAACTCAGACAGGTAGTTCTGTC